>JAISNR010000173.1 GCA_031276135.1 Eubacteriales Family XIII. Incertae Sedis bacterium
GCCGATCTGGTCGTGCTGTCGACCGACCTCCTCGGCGCGCCCAAGGAATCGATCAAGGACATTCGCGCCGATCTGACGATGATAGGCGGAAAGATCGTCTACACGCGCGCGGAAGCATAGATCCCCTTCCGCGCCGGCGCGGGGAATGCCGATGCGGATCGTCTGTACGCGCGCGAAAGCATGGGAAACGGGAAAAATCCCGTTTCCTTTTGTTTCATATGAAACACAAAATATCCTCTTTGCTCTTTACAAAATTCGAATTGCCGGTATAATAAAGGACGGGATTAGCTGTGTCTAACGATTGCTCCGCCGAATTGTTAGCATATGCTAATTATTTGCCCGCATCGCCGAAAGCGATCGGCCGCGCGGAGAAGCCGCAGACGGCGGGCGCCCGTTTTTATTGTTGCACAGCGCGGAAAAAAGAAAAGAAAGGACAGAAAGGCATGAAAAACACATCTTTTATCAAAAAAGGCTTGGCCCTGTTGCTGGCGATGCTGATGATCTTCGGCGGCTTGCCCGCGGCGGCTTCTGCGGCGTCCTCGGACATCGCGGGGCATTGGGCCGAGGACACGCTCGTCAAGTGGTCCGACATGGGCTGGTTCGCGGGCGACGGCGCGGGTACCTACCGCCCGAACGCGCGCATCACGCGCGCCGAATTCGCGGCGCTCGTCAACCGCATGAAGGGCTATTCCGGGGAGAGCGCGGACATCGGCAAGTACGTGGACGTTTCCCCGGACGCCTGGTATCGCGATGCGATCTCCACAGCCCTTGCCGCAGGCTATATGACGGGCGTCGGCGCGGACGCCATGGCGCCGGAGAGATCCATCACGCGGCAGGAGGCCATCGCGATCATCGCCCGCATCGAGGGGGTTTCCGCTTCGGACACCTCTGTGCTTTCTTCCGCTTCCGACGGCGGCGAGGTCGCGGCATGGGCGCGGGGGAGCGTTGCGGCGAGCGTCGCGGCCGGCCTCGTCGCGGGTTCGGACGGTAAGCTCAACCCGGCGGCGGACATCACGCGCGCCGAATCCGTCGTGCTTCTGGACAGGGTCTACGCGAACGCAAAGACCTATGCCCTCGCGGGCGAGTACGGCCCGGAGAGCGGGAGCCTGAACGCGGCGTCCGTCACCGTCGCGGGCCCGGGCGTGCATCTGCGCAACGCGGCGGTTTCGGGCGACCTCACGGTCACGGCGGCCGTCGGAAACGGGGACGTCTATCTGGACGGCGTGACGGTGAAAGGCACGCTGTACGTCCATGGGGGAGGATCCGACAGCCTTCACCTGAACGGCTGCGAAATCAATGCGCTTGCCATTGAAAAGACCGGCGTCCGCGTCGTCTTGGGCGAAGGCTCCGCCGTATCGTCCGCCCGTTCCGAAGGCGCGGGCAGCATCGTGGAACTGGAGAGCGGCGCGAAGATCGAAACCCTGACGCTCGCGGCCGCAGACGCGCGGGTCAGCCTGAAAGCGGGCGCGTCCGTCACGACGCTGAACGCGGAAACCGCCGGCGCGCGGGTGGAAACACAGGCCGGCGCGAGCATCGGCACGGCCAACATCAACGCCGCGGTCACGATCACGGGCGCGGGCAGCATCGCGACGGCCAACATCAAGGCCGATGGCGCGGTGATCGAATCGAAACCCCTGACGACGAACGTCGCGGCGGGCATCACGGCCGGCGTGGGCGGCGTGACCGTCGGAGGCGGCGCGGCGACCGGCGCGGCGGCATCCGGCGGCGGCGGAGGCGGCGGCGGAGGCGGAGGCGGAAACGCGTTCCGGCTGGAGGATCTGAGCAATCCCTTTATCGGCAAGTGGCAGTCGGAGATCCCGAGCGCAAACACGACCTTGATTTTCGACTACAAGCAGGACGGCAGCTTCGAATACGAGATGGTCGGCGTGCCGGAGGAAAAGGGCGGCAAAGGCACCGGCGGATACATCGTGTTCGGCGACACCCTGATCACCTATCTGGACTTCGAAGGCGCCGCAGGGTACAAATTCAAGGTGATCGACAACAATACCATCAACGTGACGGAGTACGAACAGGTCATAGACGCAAGCGGCGAGATCGTCCCCGGCGAGATCAAGTTGGGCGAAACCGCAGCCTTTGTTCGCGTGGCGGGTTCGGCGGTCAACAGCCGGAATCTTCCTTTTGTGATGAACCACGATTTTCTGGGGGATTGGCAATTCGACGGAGAAGAAGCGGGCAATCATTATTTTCTGCTGTATCGCATAAACGCGGACGGAAGCTTCTCGACGGACATGCACGTCGGCGGCGCGCCGGCGGGCCAAATCACGGGGAAATATTTCGTCTGCGGCGACACGATCGTAATGTACATGGACGGAATGGGCTTTGAAGCGGCAAGCATAACGCGTGTGGACGAAAACACCGTCGCCGTGGCGGAAGGGAGCGAAAGCAGCCTCCTGACCCGTTACGACGGGCAGACGCCGATCGAAGCCGCCTTGGCGGGCGGCGGCGCCTTCGTCGCGGACGGCGTCAACTACGTCCTGCTCTCCGTCGCCGGAGGCAGCTACACGAGCGGCGCTTACAGCATAAACGGCGCGCCGGCGGACGCGCGCAAGGTGCTCGCGGACGGCAGCTTGGTCAAGGTCCCCGTCCCCGCAGGCGCGAAGGAAGCCGCGCTCAGCGTCACGCAGAACGGGCGCGCGGTTCTGACCGAGAGCGTATCGTTCGCCGCCGCAGGCAGGGCGGCGCCCGTTGCGCTCTACGGAAACGTTCCGATGGCCTTCAGCGAGTTCTTCCACGACATCACGGCGGACATACGCACGATCGAACCCGCGGACACCGCTTTCGCGGCGGGCGGGACCGTTGCGGCGCCGGTCAAGTTCATCACGCAGGGCACGCGCACGGGCGATCCGACCTATGCCGCCGGGGACAAGCTCGAAAAGGTGGATGTTGTTTCCTCCGCGACCTACGGCGACAGCGTGCATTTCGTGCCGAACCGCAACCTGACGCTCGACGGTTCCGACCGCACGCAAAAGACGGATCCGGACGCCGCCATTCTGGGCATCAAGAAGGTCGAGGCCGGCGTGTCCTTCGACCTGTACGCCAACGCGCTCCTGCTGAAAGCCGCAGGCAAAGCCACGGCGCAGTCCGAGAACGTGCTTGCAAAAATGGATAAATTTACATTGGTCGCGGCGAGATCCGCCGACGGTTCGTATGCGGACGCGGACGGCAAGCCGATCGCCGCGCCGCCCGTCTACAAGCCCAAGTACCTGCTCGCGGACGGCAACTGGGGCAGACGCGCTGAAACCGCGCTGAACGCGAACGCGGTGAAGCCCCTGCCCGGCACGGAAGTGGCTGTGGAAGATGTGGCCTACGGCGGCAATTGGGGCGACAAGGTGACGGGCGTCACTTTCGGGACATTGGCAGCGGAATACGCCGGCACGAATTACTGGGACAACTTCGCGGAATACCTCTACGGCGGTTACATCGAGGACAGCGCGGGTCACAGGGAACCGCTCGTGTTCCTGCAGAACCTTTTCTCGCACAAGGGTCACACGGACTTCGACATCGCGGTTTCGCCCTCGCGCTTCGCGCGGTTCGGGAATCTCAAGACGCCGGACAGCTACACGGTGCACGTCTACGCCTACGGCTTTGCGGATGTCGAGGCGAAGTTTGACATGAAATATATGTTAAACGAAAGCGCGTCGTTGGATATCTTTTCCTATACAACTGCGGAGAACGGATCCGCCAAGGATCTCTTCATATCGGGCATTGACAATTTCGACGCGTATGACCCGGCCCAAGTCAGCCTGACAAAAGGCGCCGCGACGGTTTCGGCCGATGATTACACTGTGGTCAAGGAAGGCGGAAGGCTGAAGCTGACGCTGAAAACCTCTCTGTTTACGGGCGCGTTCCAAGGGACCTATACCATCAGAATCGCGCCGGACGCCGCCGACGGAGAACCCCCGGCAAAGACGACGTTCAGCTTCACGCTGATCAAGGGAATCGACCGCCCGCAGCTGACGCTGAACAGCGACCGGACGAACGGCGGCGTTGACGCGGCTGCGCAGGACACGGCCATCACGGTCAAGAAGTCCGACGGGAAGCTGTACTTCACGAACGATGAGTTTGCGTCCGCCCTGATCACGAGCGGCCGCGGCGGTTACACGAGCATCCGGGAAGCCGGAAGCGGCGCCGATGCGACGGCGATCGGCACGGCGGCGGCCCGGGACGGCGAAGGAACGCCTTATTATCTCGACCTGTCGGCGGCGGCCTTCGCCCCGGGCAAGACCTACGAGATCACCGCGAACGCGACGGGCTTCAAGCAGCAGACCTATTTCGTCACGGTGGCGCCGAGAACCCTTGCGGACTGGAGCGGCACATGGAACGCCTTCGATACGTATCTGGACGGCGCCGAAACAACCGAGGCGTTTGCAAGCGCGTTCGGCGCCATGCCGGACGACGTGAAAACCGAGATGCATATAAGCAACGAAAGCGACTTGAAGGCCTTCTTCGCGCAGATGGTCTCCGTGAACGCCAGCGCGGCCGCCATCAGCGGCAACGCGCTCACTCTGTACACGGACGCCGTCCACGATGCGGGCGGATCAATCTCCGGCATGGCTTCGCAGACCATAACGGACTACGTCTGGGCGGGCGATACCGCAGACGGCTGGAGCAAATTCCGCAGCGAGAGCACTGTGGGAGATTGGAAGTATCTGCTGCTCACGCCGGCGGAACGGCACGACGCGAACACGGCGGTGCATTTCCACCTGCGTTACGGCAGCGTGAGTCACGAGAACTTGCTCACGAATGCCAATTGGTACGGCACATTCGCGGACTGCGAAACGACGGACGCGATCGCGGCGGCGACCGTAACCGAGGTGCTGTCCGGGCTGTTCGGCGGCGACGCCGGCAGCGGCGGCGGCGAATAAACGACAGCGCCGCCTTCGCACATCCCCCCCCCGTCCTTGCGAACGAAACGACGCAGGTAACGGAACACGGGATCCGGAAATGCTCGTTCCATTGCGAAAACCCTGCCTCGCGGCAGGGTTTTCGTTTGCCTTTCTTTTAATTACAAAATATAAAATTTTATATAAATTTAACCTTTCGCAATTTTAATCTTGACAAAATTAGTCCGGATATGTATACTGAAGGCAGGGAGAGAAGTGTATGCTGATTTCAAAGGAATGCGACTACGCCGTGCGGATCGTCCGCGCGCTCGCGGACGGCGGGAAAAAGACTGCGGAGGACATCGGCCGAAAAGAGAATATCCCGCACCAATTCGCTTACAAGATACTGAAAAAGCTGGAGAGGAGCGGGCTTGTGCGCGCTTTTCGCGGCAAGGCGGGCGGCTACGCGCTGACGAAGGGCATCGACGAATTCAGCCTCTACGACGTCTTTTCGGCGGTTGAGGAGCGGGTGATCCTGACGGCCTGCCTCCAAAAGGACTTTGTCTGCCCCATGAACGAGGACGGCACGCATTGCCGCGTGCACAGGGAATTTATCCGGTTGCAGGAACTGCTGTTCGCCGGTTTAAAGGAAAAAAAGGTTTCAGAGGTGCTGGGCTTGGCGTGCGGCGTGGATTTTGGGGCATCGGGCTGATACTGTCCGCGCGACGGGCCATTGTTGTGGATTTTTTTTGAGGAGGTTGATTCAATGTCGTTCAAAACAACGGAGGCGCACGAAGCTCTGCGAAAAAGGGTCCGGGAGTTCGCGGAGACGGAGGTCAAACCGCAGGCGTTCCTGCTGGACAAGGAAAACGAATTTCCTGCGGACGCCATCAAGAAATTCGGGGAAATGGGGCTGATGGGCATTCCCTATCCCAAGGAGTACGGCGGGGCGGGCCTCGACATCCTGAGCTACGCCATCGCCGTGGAGGAACTCGCCCGCGTGGACGGCGGCACGGGCGTCATACTCTCTGCGCACGTTTCGCTGGGCACGTGGCCCATATTCGCCTACGGCACGGAATCGCAGAAACAGAAATATCTCATACCGCTCGCGAAGGGCGAGAAGATCGGCGCTTTCGGCCTTACCGAGCCCAACGCGGGCAGCGACGCGAGCGGAACGGAAACCACCGCCGTCCTCGACGGGGATTATTACATCCTCAACGGCGGGAAGATCTTCATCACGAACGCCGGCAAGGCCGACACCTACGTGGTGTTCGCCGTGACGACGCCGGACATCGGCACGCGCGGCATCAGCGCGTTCATCGTGGAAAGGGGCTGGGACGGCTTCACGTTCGGCGATCATTACGATAAGCTCGGCATCCGTTCCTCCGCCACAGCCGAACTCATCTTCAACGATGTGAAGATCCCCAAGGAAAATCTGCTCGGCAGGGAGGGCGAAGGCTTCCGCATCGCCATGGCGACCCTGGACGGCGGACGCATCGGCATCGCCTCGCAGGCGCTGGGCATCGCGCAGGGCGCCTACGAGAATGCGCTGGAATACGCCAAAGAGCGCGTGCAGTTCGGCAAGCCCATCGCGCGGCAACAGGTCATTTCCTTCAAGCTGGCCGACATGGCGACGAAGCTGAGGGCGGCCCGCTTCCTGATCTACAGCGCCGCCGAGTTGAAGGAGAACCATGAGCCCTACGGCATGGAATCCGCCATGGCCAAGCAGTACGCCTCCGATGTCGGCCTCGAGATCGTCAACGACGCGCTCCAGATATTCGGCGGCAACGGCTATCTCAAGGGCATGGAGGTGGAGCGCGCCTACCGCGACGCCAAGATATGTACGATCTACGAGGGCACAAACGAGATACAGCGCGTCGTCATCGCCTCCCACATCATCGGCAAGGCGCCCAAGGACGAAGGCGTTTCGAAGAAAAAGAAGGCCGGCGCGATCACGGGCGAGCGCAAGAAGGAAATTCTGCGTGAAGGCACGCCCAAGGAGCGCGTGGCGGCCC
This sequence comes from Eubacteriales Family XIII. Incertae Sedis bacterium, assembly GCA_031276135.1. Classification (GTDB taxonomy): domain Bacteria; phylum Bacillota; class Clostridia; order Peptostreptococcales; family Anaerovoracaceae; genus JAITLA01. The sequence goes on from JAISNR010000173.1 coordinate 6,860, forward strand.
TCGTGGCGGCCCTCAAGAAGGACGGCTACGATTTCACCGTGGGCATCGACATCGACACGCCCATCGCGCAGGCCGAACGCGTGGTCAGCGCGGGCAAGGGCATAGGCGACAAGAAGAACATGGAGCTGGTCAGGGCGCTCGCGCTGCAGGCCGGCGCGGCCGTCGGCTCGTCCCGCCCCGTGGCGGAAACGCTGAAATATCTCCCGCTGAACCGCTACGTCGGCATGTCCGGCCAGAAGTTCGGCGGCAATCTCTACATCGCCTGCGGCATCTCCGGCGCGGGCCAGCACCTGAAGGGCATCAAGAACGCGACGACCATCGTCGCCATCAACAACAACGCGAACGCGCCCATCTTCAAGAACTGCGATTACGGCATCGTCGGCGACGTGCTCGAGATTCTGCCGCTGCTGACGGCCGCTCTGGACAGCGGCAAGCCCAAGACCCCGGCGCCGCCCATGAAAAAGCTGCGTCGTTCCACACCCAAGAAGCTGCCGCCCGTCTGGAAGCAGCACATCTGCAACGGTTGCGGCTACGAATACATCCCAGATCTCGGCGATCCCGAGGGCGGCATCTCGGAGGGCGTACTGTTCGAAAACCTGCCCGACAGCTGGATCTGCCCGGAATGCGGCGAGAGCAAGGATCAATTCATAGAGGTATGAGCGGACAGTTACCGTTCAAAAAATTCAATGAAAACTATTCAAACGCCGCAGGGTCTGAATGGTAACAATAGGAGGTATTGAAATGCATTGCGTAAGAAAAGTAACCGACGATCTGTACTGGGTGGGCGCCAACGAGCACAGGCTGAATCTCTTTGAGAACATTCACCCGCTGAACGGCGTGGGGGTTTCCTACAATTCCTACCTGCTGCTCGACGAAAAAACCGTGCTGTTCGACACCGTGGACTGGGCGGTCTGCCGCCAGTATCTCCAAAACGTGGAACACGTCCTCAATGGCCGAAAGCTGGACTATCTGGTGATCAACCATTTGGAACCGGACCACGCCGCTTCCCTTGACGAGATATTGCTGCGCTACCCCGAAGCCACGCTGATCAGCAACGAGAAAGCATTCATGCAGATGCGGCAGTTCGGCTTCGACATCGACGGACGCTACGAGGAGATCGTCGAAGGCGACACGCGCAACTTCGGCAAGCACACCATCGCCTTCGTCTACGCGCCGATGGTACACTGGCCGGAAGCCATGGTCTCGTTCGACGTGACGAACGGCGTGCTGTTCGCGGCCGACGCTTTCGGTTCTTTCATCGCGCTGGACGGCGTGCTGTTCGCGGATGAGGTGGACTTCGACCGCGACTGGATCGACGAAGCCAGAAGGTATCTCACCAACATCGTGGGCAAATACGGCCCGCACATTCAGGCCCTGCTCAAGAAGGCGACGCCGCTCCTGCCCGACATCAAATTCATTTGCCCGCTCCACGGCCCCGTCTGGCGCAAGGACTTCGGCTACATCCTCGAGAAATACGACAAATGGAGCCGCTACGAGCCCGAGGTGAACGGCGTGCTGATCATCTACGCTTCCATGTACGGCAACACGGAAAGCGCCGCGATGTGTCTCGCGACCAAGCTGCGCGAAAAGGGCGTGCGCGACGTGAAGGTGCGCGACGTCTCGAACACGCATGTGTCGTGGCTCATCTCCGAGACTTTCAAATACAGCCATGTCGTGCTCATGTCCGTGACCTACAATCTGGGCATCTATCCGCTCATACACAACTATCTGATGGACATGAAGGCGTTGAACCTGCAACAGCGCACCTTCGCCGTCATCCAGAACGGCACTTGGGCGCCCAAGTCGGGCGATCTCATTCGCGAGTTTCTGGACAAAGAATTGAAGCAGATCACGGTTTTGAGCGACGAGCTCACCATCAATTCGTCCATGACGCCGGAGAACGGCCTGGAGATGGACGGCATGGCGGACAGCATCATCGCTTCCATGGCGCAGTAAGCGACCCGCGTCCGCGAACAGGCATCGTCCCGCGATACGGAAACGGGCTTGTCTCCGAACAAAAGAGACAAGCCCGTTTTCGTACGCGCCGGCGCGAGCGAAGCAATCCGCAAAGGGATCCGATGATAATTGTATTGTCAATCCTCTTTTTTGCAAGTATAATAAAGGGGACCGTCTGATAGGAAACACGCAGCCGACAGACCTCTGAACTGTTCTGCATTTGCGCCGGGGCCGGCGCAAATTCGTTCCGTTCGGTGACGGA
>JAISNR010000183.1 GCA_031276135.1 Eubacteriales Family XIII. Incertae Sedis bacterium
CCGTCTCCCGTACCCATGCCGGTCGGCGGCAGGGAGACGACGATTTTGTCGCTGTAGCCCACAATCCCTATGCGCACGTTCGCGGGATTCGCCGCCGACGCGAAAAGCCCGATCAATTCCCGTGAGGCTTGCTCGGGGTCGCTTCTTTGCATGGAACCGCTGCAATCGACGACGAACACGATGTCGAGGGGCCCGTCTCCGACTTCCGCGGCCCTCGCGGGAAGCGGCGTCGTCAGGATCGCCGCCGTTATGACACAGCAAATCACGATCTTCGCTTTCATGCGCTTTCTCCTTATCCTTTTTTTAATCCTCTGATTGTCAAACGCGGTCTCCCGCGATTCTTGTGAGTTTGATGTCCGTGATTCCGCGGCGCATCAGGCTCTCCGCGACGTCGAGCCGTATCACGGCCTTTTGCGGCGCGTCCCGATTGGGCCGAAACATGCTTTTTCCGCGCACGGCTTCGGATCGCAACACCGGGCCCGGCGTTTCCGCGCCGACCGCGCCGCGTTCGCCCGACGGCTCAAAACATTCGACACATTCGAATATGGGAAGAAAATATATAAACTGTCTGTTCCTTTCGTAATCTATGGCCGCCACATTCTTCAGGATCAAATCCTCGTTGTAAAACAGCAACACGTCCTTGACGCTCTCCGAAATCAGGAGCAGGTCATGCGTCAGCACGCTCGGCGCATCGCAATCCGCCCCGCATTTCGCGTAAACGATTATGTCGTCGGGTATCTTGTGCGCGTTCTCACAATTTATGTCCCGCTTGTCGAGAATGTGGAACAAGCCGGTCAAGACCGGGAAATTCGCATGACGGGGATCCTGTTCCAAGAAAAAGTATTCCATCGCGTTCGGATTCCTCTCGATTTCATCTGTGAATCACACGGGTTTCGTCCCTGTACTCGCCGAGCGAAAACCGGCAGCCGTCCGCCTTGCGCAGACGCGCGTAGGCGTCAAACGCGGTCAAAACCGGCGCCCGCGTTTCGATGGCCGCGTCGGCAAGCTTGCGCGGTCTGTCGTTTGCCATGTAAAACGCCAAATGATCCATGTCGATGCCTCCGATGTAAGATATTTCTCTGAACGCTCTTTGTTTTTGTTCGGCGAATACGGAGAAAAAAGGCTCGAACGCGAACGCCGCGCTCCAATAAGCCGCGCACTCCCGTTCCTGCGTCAGCCAATCATCGTCGCGTATGTCTATGCGGTATACTCCCTTGCCTTCCGGCAGAAAGGTGTGCAGGAAAGAAAAACAAACATCTTTCACTTCTCCGAGGGCGCCGTCTTTTTGCATGCAAGCGGCCTTTTGACAAAGCGAAGAAAAGATGCTTGCCAATGCGCGCATATCCTCCCGCCGCATCGTATCGCCCCTTGCGGCAAGCGCGGCGGCATAGGCTTTCTCCGTTTCCGTCGCGTAAATCTCCACAAAGCGCGCAAAGGCTTTTTCTCTGTATTGTGTATGCATCAATCCTCTTGTCCGCTGCTTTCGAAACCGATGCGGCCTCCGCCCCAGCAAATGACGAAGGAGTCCGTGGTGAGAAGCGGCATCGCGGCGCGCGCGTCTTTCTGCGTGTTCTGCCACAAGCCCGGACTCGGTCTGCATTTTTTCCCGCTTACCGTTCCTCCGTTTTCCGCTTGCAACGTGATGATTTCTCCGTCGCATCGACCGCCGCATACGCCAAAATACGGGATGTTGCGGTCAGAATTGTCGGATGCCGTCAGAACGGGCCGGTCGTCCAGATAAACCCCGTGGCTGACGGGCAGATTGATTTTCCGGCCGTGCGAGCCCTTCGAGCAAACCATGCGCGCACCCCTTACGATATAGAATCGGTCTTCGCCCATTTCAAAATCCTCTCCGTGTTCGCGCCCCGCCCCGGCGCGTCATTGTTTGTTCCGGTGTTCCGTCACCCCGGCGTCATTCGCCCGGCTCCGCGCCGGCGGCCCGGCCGGCCGCGATGTAGGCGTCCGCGAGTTCGATGATCTTCCCCACGTTCCCCCTGTGCGCGCCGAGGATCTTCCGCTTTTTCAGACCCTCCAGATAGTCCATCGCGCTCTCCCCCTTGTCGTTTTTGATCGAGAAGTCTATGCCGTCATGGGCGAGAAGCAGGGCGACGAATTCGGGATTCACGACTTTCAGCGCGCGGTATATCGGCGTGTCGCCGTTTCTGCCCCGCGCGTTGACGTCCGCTCCCTGTTCCAGAAGGTATCGCACGATGTTGACGCTGCCATTGTTCAGGGCGACGTTAAGAGCGGTGTTCCCTGCGGCAGTTTTCAGGTTCACGTCCATGCCGTGTTCCACGAAGTAACGGAGCATCTCCATCTCACCGCAACTGATCACAATATAGGCGCCGTTTATCTCCGCGCCGTGCTCCACGAGGTATTTGACGGCCTCAAGGTTGCCGTGCGTCAGCGCAATGACAAGCGGTTCCTTGTCGCCCGGCTTGTATCCCAAATTAAGATCCGCTCCGGCCTCGACGAACATGTCCAGTATGTCGAAGCGGTTCATCATGACCGCCATGCACAGGGGATTCGCAGCTGAGGGGTATGCTTCCCCTTGCTGGCCTCCGTCATTGGGGTCGAAACCCAAGTCCATCATATACCGCACGGTCTCCGTCCTGCCGTAGGCGACGGCGGTCATAAAGGCGGCCATGGCGAAGTGCCTTTCGGTGCGGGGCATCAGGAGCTTCAGCATGGGGATGTCCCCGTTCCTCCCCGCAGCCGCCAGCGCGTTGCACCACTCCCGCCAAGGCTTGTCGTGGTCGTACTCGTTGCCGTAAAGACGCGAGCGGATAAATATATCGGGTTCGGCGTCCGCCCTGCCGAGCAGGTATTCCACCGTCTCCGTCTGCTTTTCGGCGACGGCGATCGCCAGCGTGTCCCTCATGGTTTTGCCGAAGGC
>JAISNR010000123.1 GCA_031276135.1 Eubacteriales Family XIII. Incertae Sedis bacterium
TCGTAGGTATGGTCGGTCGGCAGGTACAGCTCATCCGCGTAAGCGGCCGGGTAGGTCATGTATTCCAAATCGTCCGCGCCCTTGCCCGTCAGGATTTCGGCGGAATACACCGTGTAAAAGCGGTACGAGGCGCCGCGCGCGAGGGCGCCGCCGTTCAGGTTTCCGTTCCATACGTAGCGCAGCTTCAGATATTCCGCCACGACGCGCGCGGGCATGTATTGCGATGCGGAATCCCGCAGGGTTCCGAAAACCAATGCGCCCTCCGCGCCCAAAAGCCCGTTCGCGCGCGCGCGCATGAGACCGTTCAGCGATTCGTCGCCCAACTCCGACGCGTATTGGCTGAGCGCCAGAATCAGCGCGACATCCTTCTCGCCGTCGCTCAGTCCGGCGGGATCGCCCTCTCCCGCGCCGATTCCGGCGTCCCCGCCGAGACCCGCGTCGCTCGTGACGTTCCCGGCGAGCTTTACGCCGTCGCCCGTGCTCCCGGCCGCGCCGGACGCGCCCGCGCCCGTACCCGTACCCGCACCCGTACCCGCTCCGCCGTCGCCCGACGCGCCCGCGCCCGGCAAGTCGCCGCCGGGCGTTAGCGCGCCGCCCGTCGTAGCCGAGACGCCGCCCGCTCCCGCGGCGCCGGCGCCGGCCGCGCCGCCGAGCAGACCGTCGTCGAAGAGCCGCGTGCCGGTTTCGTTTCCGTCGAAATACGCGCCCGCTATGGCCAAGGCCTCGTCCGAGGAAAGCCCGGCGGCGGTGGCGCGGTTGTACGCGTCCCTGTTTTCCAGCAACAGCGCTTCTATCGCGCCGATGGCGTCGTCGTAGGAAGAATCGCCGTCGACGTCGCGCTTTTGAAGCATGCCGGCGCGCAGATCTTCCAGAATTGGGAAAATCGCCGCGTAGTTCGAGGGCAGCAATCCGCCCAGCGCGCCTACGTTTGCCGCCGCGTCGTCCGCGCCGTCCCCCGATTCCATGCCTCGCGTCAGGTCGGAAGCCAAGTTCTCCGCGGCCTCCGCGGCGGCCGTGCCGCTCCCGCCGGGCATGTCCGTTAGCAGCTCGTCAAGCGCCGCGATATCGCCTTGGATCGCCTTCGCCGAAGCCAAGTCGTTGTTGTCCAGAGCGGAGAGCAGCTCCGTTTGCAATTCGCCCTTCCGGGCCAGCAGTTCGTCGGTCGCGTTGCCGCCCATGCCCAGTTCCACGCTCCGCCTGAGCCGCGTCAAGAAGTCTATGTGCGCTTCGATCGATTCGTCGGCGGCGGCGGCGAAGTCGTCGCGCGGCACGCCCATCGAATAGCTCTGCGCGCTCGCGAGCCGCCCGTCGAGGAAGGCGAGACTCTCGTCCCCGCCGAGCCTGAGAACTTCGGCTTCGATGAAGACTTCCAGTTCGCTTCGGTATATCGTGAGCTGATTGCGCGCCTTCTTTACGATGCCGTTCTTGAGCGCGGCGGCCGCGTTCTGCGCTTCCGCGGCCTTGTACTCCGCGCTGTCCCCGGCCGAAAGCCCGCCCGTGTATTTCTGCGTCGCGGCCGGCAGGAGGGGCGCGTCCAGCAGCGCGAGCTCGCCGTCCCTGTTCGCGACCTTGCCGTCCCGTATGTTGTCGAAGCCGATGATGTTCGCGACATCGCCGTCGCAGGCGGCGTGGTTGTTCGCCTTGGCGTCGGCGATCAGCTTTTCGCACGCGTTGTAACGCGCCTCCGACAGCACGGTCACGCCCTTGTCGAGCATCTTGGCGGAGTAGGCGTTCATCGCGTCCGTCACGTTGGTCAGGCTGTCGCCGACGCCGCCTTGCAGGTTGGCGTCCGAGCTGCTGCCCTGTTCGCCTTCGTCTTCTTCGTCCTCCTCGTCCGCGGGGGTATCCACGACGCGCTGCAAGTCGGCCGAGAGCGTCTCGAGCGCCGCGCCCACGATGGTGAAAACCTCGACGCGGCGCGTCGCGTCGACGGCCTCCATCACGCCGAGCACGGCCTCCATCTCCGCCGCGCCGCCGTCGTTTGCCGCGAGCACGTCGTGATAGGCCTGCAGCGCGCCGAGGGCGACGTCGGCGTCGTTCGTGGCGCCCGTGCGCACATTGGTTCGGAAGAAGGCGGCGACCATCTCGATGTATTTCTTGCCCGTCTCGCTTTCGCCCTGCAGCTCGCGCGCCGTGTCATACTGCATTTTCAGCGGGAAGAGTTCCTCCATGGCTTCCAGATCGTAGGGCGAATAGAGGTCGAATATGCTGACCGGCCTGTTCGTGCGCAGATCGTAGGTGACGCCGTCCGACTTCGTGTGATGCGTGAGGAAGAGCGCGGCGATCACGTCGTTCGTGACGGGAACCCCGCCCGTCGTGATGTCCGCGAGCGTGCTCGCCGACGTGATGTCGAACCACACGCCGCCCGCGAGTTCGCTCTTGTAATAGGTGTTCCCCTGGCCCGATTCGTTGGCGGAGGCTTGCGCCGTGTTGTAAATCGTGTTCGTCAGCGCGCTGATGTGGATCAGATGCGTGCCGACGATCAGCGTCGAATTCTCTATGGCGTTCGGGTCTATGTGTACGGCCGAACTCTCGTCCCAGACGGCGCTCGAAAACAAGGCCCCCATCGTGAGCACGAGGACAATCGCGAGCGCGAGCATGATTTTTTTCTTGTGTTTCGTCAATGTCCTCCCCTCCTTTCGCCGCGCCTATCGCGCGGGCGCGTACAGGCTCATCGAGCTCGGCTCGAAGCGCGCCGTGTAAAGCGGATTTCGCGAAGCGTCAAACAGCTCCGCGCTCGCTTCGGCTATGTCGAGCGACAAGAGCGACAGATACTTGAACGGCTTCGATATCGGGATGAGCTCGCCGTTCAGAAGCGCCTCGCCGCCCGAAGATATGCGGTAGAACGCGGCCCCGCCGCCGTTATTCATGCTGAGCGTGAGCGTGATCGTGCCGGTTCCCCGGTTGGTTTCGATCGCGTACGCGCCCACGAGCCGCTCCTGCGGGATTTCCGGCACGCCGCCGCGCAGCTTCAGCACGTCGCTCGGCACCGTCGTATCGATCTCGCATTCGTCGACATAGTCCTCCCCGTTGTACAGCCGCACCGTCAGGCGGTTGCTTTCGCCGTAATCGAGGGTGAGATGCCGCAGCTCCTTGTCCGCGGGCGTGCGCGCGCCGATTTGCACGTCGCCGTACCAAATTTCGAAGGCGTCGATCTCGGGCTCGTAGTCGTCCGGGATGCTCACGCCGAAGACGAACACCGTATCGGCCACGTCGGAGTAGATGTGGTAGGTGGGCATGTCCACGCGGCTGATGCCGCTCATGCCCGCGTCCGTCTCCATGCCCATCCCGGTCATGAGCTTCGTGACGGCGCCGCAGGTCAGCCTGTCAAAGTCGAACACCAGCTCGTTGTAAGCAGCGAGCGCTTCGACCGCTTCCGTCTGCATATCCTGATAGTCCGCCTGCTTGTCCGCGACTTCCTCGAACTCCGCCGCGCCGCGCTTGTTCAGCTCCAGCAGACGGTTCAGCGCCGTCTTCGTCTCCGCCACGGCGGCGATGAGCGAGTCCGCGGAGTTCTTCGCCGTGATCAGCGCCTCGTAGGAGGACGCGACCTGCTTGCGGAGGTCGCGCTCCGCGAGCTCCTTGTCCTTGCGCGCGGAGAGGTAATCGAGCGCGGCCGTGTAGAGCGCGTACATCTCGTCCTCGATGTATCGCGTGCCGTCCACGGAGCCCTTGAGCCACTCGCGCGGGAAGGAGAAGAACAGGATGCGCTTTCTCCCGTACCAGGGGCTGTCCATGCCGGAGAGCATGGAAGAATATGCCATCTGGAAGGACGAGGTATCTATGTCGTTCCCGTTGCGCGCCTGGTTCAAATAGGACGAGATCGCGTTGACCCTGCCGCCGTAGTGGCCGCGGAAGATCCGCTCGTAGCTGTCCAGATTGATGCGCGCCACGGCCTCCGCCATGCGCGCGGCGTAGTACACGTGATCGTTCTCCAGCGTGAACTCCAGCAGCGTGTCCAGCTGTTCGCGCGTTATGTTCACGGTTTTCAGCGGGCTTTTGAATGTATAGCCCGTCGTGACGTCGAGCCCGATCAGATCGGAAAGCTCCTTCTTGTCGGTTTCAAATGAGCGCATGGCAAGCGACAGTGAGGCGCGCAGGGCTTCGACGGATTTCCTGAGCCTGTCCACATCCGCTTTCTTCGCCGTGCCGAGGATCAGCCGCGCTTCGTTGCGGCGCAGGTCGATTTCGGCGGCGGCGAGCTTGCCTCGGATGAAAGCGACGTTTTCCTGATCGATGTATACCTTCGTGAACAACTTGGCGACGTTCCGCTTGGCTTCATAGACCAGGTCGGCCTTTTCGTGCTTGAGCGTCGTGATCTCGATCTGGAGCGTGAGCGGCTTCACTGTGAGGTCGTAATCGATCGTGAGGTCGAATTTCTCCGGAAACTTGAATTTGAACAGCGGCGACCAGCGGAAGGTGGACATGTTTTTCGCCTTGGCGCGCGCGCCCTCGACCGCCTCGTTGTATTTGATGTTTTTCAGGGCGATGTCGCTCGTCTTCTTGCGGATGGCCGTGCTGGCGGCCACGCCGAGGTTTTGCGCCTGTTCCAAGACGAGAATCCTGGGCGCCGTAAACGCGGAGGCGCGCGCGGGGACGAATGCGGACGCGAGAAGGACGGCGCAGAGCGCGGCGCAGGCCGCCGTGCACAAATGTCTGTTCATTCCGAGCTTGTTCACTTCGCATTCCTCCTTTCGCGATAATACGTTGTCTCCGGGCCGTTTGGGTCGGCCCTGTGTCTCCGCCTACTCCGCGCTGTACATGAAAAACCCTTCGGAAGTGCCGCTTTCGCAGTAGAACGTGTACACGAAGCCGTCGTTTTCGAATGCGTATATGTACATTTTGCGATTCTCGTCATAGGAGGTCACCGTGTAGGCGTCCTCGAAATTCCGCTGCAATTCTATGTCCACGGGCTCGATGCCGGGTCCGGCGGACAGGTTCGCGGCCACGGCGTCGGACAGCGCCAACCATGTTTCCCCGAGGTAGGTCGGCTCGCCGAGCGCGGCGGCGATCTCGTTCATCGTGCGCAGGGTTTTGCCGCCTATCGCGATCTCGTCCTCGAGCACGTAGACGCGCTCCACCATCCATTCCTCATCCACGGCGTCCGCGCCGCTTCGCGCCTCGTACACCGCGCCGATCTCGCGCATGTCCGCGCAGTAGGTGTCGTCGCTCGTGTAGGTGACGCTGCGGCCGGTGTACATCTCCGCCGCCTCCGGCGCCGTCTTTCCGATGAATTCCTCGTATACGATGCGATCCTGGCGCATGTGGCCCGAAAATATCTTGTTGCCGCCCGTGTTGTAGAGCATGCCGGCCCCCTGGCGGACGCCGTTCACGTATTCTCCCGCGTATTCCAGGACGCCCTCGGGCCGGTAATACATGCCCTCGCCGTGAAACAGGTTGCGGGAGAAGGCGCCTTTGTAGCGAAGCGCGCCGCTCGGGTAATAGGCCTCGCCCTGCCCCTCGTACATGCTGTCCTTGAACGCGCCGGCGTACATGGGCGTTCCGGTCTCGTCGAACAGTTTGCCCTGCCCGTTGGCGCGCCCTTCGCTGACCGCGCCCACGTAGGCCTCCCGGTTGTCCGCGTCGAGAATCCGCGCGTCGCCCTTGTGGAACTTCAGGGCGAAAGAGGTGTAGCGGTAGGTCGGCGTCGCGTCGCCGGCCGAGCCGGCGCGCAGTGTCAGGGGCGACACGGAAAGCACGTACCACAGGCTCACCACGCCCAGCGCCACCACGAGCGCGAAAGCAAGGCGTTTGCTGACGAGCCAATTCAGGACGGGATAGTAATCCCGCTTGTTCCGAGGCCGCACGTCGAGCAGACGGGCGAAGAAGCCTCGCAGCACCGTGACGCCGCGCGTCGACCAGAACGTGGGGCTGAACATGAGCCGCAGCTTCGTCCAGATTGACGCCACGCGCGCGCGCATGGCCCCGAACAATACGTTCCACATTTGGTTCATCGGACGCCGGTTCTCCTTTCCCGATTTTTCCCGTTTTTCCCGTCTTTTGGAGATTTTTGCGCCGGGTCAAAGGCCCGCGCGCCTTCCTCTTTATTCCGCTCCGAAGATGCTGTAATTGATCGTCGAAAAATCGGTGCGGTTGAAAAGGCGTTCGCAAGCGAAGATGTACCACTTGGCCACGCCGTCGTCCGGGCAATTTTTGAAGATCTCCGAGAATATGTTGCGCGCGAGATAGAAGTCGTTTTTGTAGTAGAGACGTATGGCTTCCTGAAACTTCTCGTTATACTGCTTGCGCAGCGATTTCGCGCTTTCCCGATACACGTCGAGCACCTCATAGAGCTTGATGCTGTGCCGCTCGTCCGAGGAGGTTATGTAGCCTATGTAACGCGTGGACACGTTGTCCGCGAGATTTTTTCCGTAGCGTTCCGTGATGATGAGTTTGACGCCGAGCGTCGAGAGCTTTGGCGAGACCTTCGTGAGCAAGCCCACCTCGTAGGACGACATGAAGGTGATGGCTCTCGCCTCGCAGCCCGTCACGCCGTATTCGTACTCCGTCCGGTGCAGAACCAGCAGGAAGTCCGGCTTGGGAACGCCCTCCGGCGTTTCGACCGCCTCGGTCGCGAGCCGTATGCCCATGCGCACGCCGTCCGCGCTTCCGTTGCGGAACAGCAGAGTGAAGCCCGTCAGCGAAAAGCCCGTGCGCAGGAATATGGCGCTGCCGTCCGCCGCCGCGTAGATGGCGCGGAAAGCGGCGAACACGAAGTCCAGAAAGCGGCGCTGGTTCGCGCCGAAGCGCTTGGAGCCCTTCAGCACGGTCGTGAGGAGACCGAAATCGGCCTCGCCGCACGCGACGTCGCCGTACTCGATCTCCATCAGGTTCGCCCGATCGAGCAGAACGTCGAGATCCTGCGGCATAAAGCGCCGGTAATTGTTCATGGCGACGGACATCTCGTATTCGCGTATTGAGAGCGAGAGGCAGATCTCCTGCACGGCCCTCTGGATGCGCCCGATTTCTCCGAAGGCAAAGCGCGTATCCTCATCCCACACGCGCTTCGCCACGATGTCGCTCATGCGCTTCGGCAGACGCAGCAGCGGCCACAGCCACCTCGCGGTCAAGCACACGCAGAGGAGAAGCGCGCCGAAGCCCGGAAGGGCGCAGACGCGGAGCAGGGCGAAGAAGGCGCGCGCGAGGGCGTATTCCACGTGCGAGACGTCGGAGGAAAGCAGCAAGACGCGCGACGCGCCGACGGGCGCGGCCGCGAACAGCGTTTCACGCCCGCGCACGCCGACGAAATCCGACTTTGGCTCGCCCGTTTCCGCGGCCGCGCGCGCGAGCGCCGTCACCTCGGGACCGAAGCCCTTCGCGGCGGCGAGCCCATAGGGCAAATCGGGAGACGAAACGACCGTGAAGTCCTCGCTGCGCGCGTTGAGCAGGGTTTCGGACGTGTCGGCGAGCTGTGCGCCGAGCACGGCGGATTGCGCCGCCGGCGCGTCCGGCACAAATTGCGAGGACAAAGCGGCATCCGCCAAGGCGGCGAATTCCTCGGCGCGCAGCGCGGCGAGAAAGGCGGCGTCCTCCGGCAGCTCGCCCGCGGAGCCGTTTCGCTCCACGAAGTAGCCCGTACCCACGGCAATGGAAACGATGAGCGTGACGAGGCAGAATTGCAGCGCGATGATGCGCAAAAAGAGCGTCCGCGCGAGTATGCAGACCCCGAAAAAGCACAGAAAGAGGAAGAGCGCCAGAACGGCGACGCCGGCCGGCGTCAGCGCCATGGGCAGACTGAACCGCGCGTTTGCCACGGGATTGAAGGCGAATCGAATCGGATCGCCGAAATCGACGCCGTCGTAAGCAATCAGCGCGTCGCGCCCGTTCGCGGTCGAAACGAGGACGGTGAAGCGCATGCCTTCGAGCGCCGCGCCCGCGTACACACGAGAGACTTCTTCGGGAAGATCTCTGCGATAGGACGCGCCCTCTTTTTCGTAGCGAATCGCGTTCAAAGCGGCGTCCGCAAAGAACAAACCGCCGTCCGAGGACGAAAGGCTCATCGGCAGACCGTCCGTGAACACCGACTTCGAACCGCCTCCCGAAAACGCGATCACGTTCCCGTCGGACGTCGAGCAGTGCAGATAGCGCCCGTCGGTGACGGCGCTCAGGATGCGCACGCCCTCAGGGGCTTCCGCCGTCAGAAACAGGCTCGGGCCGGAGATGAGAGCGATGGTTTCCGCTCCGTCCCCTTCCCCCTTCCGCGAATAGGGCAGCGCATAGGCGAAAGCGCCGCTCCCGTCCTCCGCGCGAAGCGTCAGATAGAGGCTTTCGCCGTCCGAGCTGAGACGGACGGGGAGCGAGGCGTCCACCGCGACGCGGGCAAACACGATTTCCGTCTCGCCCGTGACCGCGTCCACGCGGCAAATGTCGAGCCTGTCCGCGCGCGAAGCGCCCACGTCTCCCTCGCTGCGCGCAAACCACACGCCGCCGTCCCAAAAGAGGATGTCCGCGATGACGGCGCGCCGGCCCGCCGCGTCGCCGGCTTCCCGATGCACGCCGCGAATCGCGCCCGCCGCGTCCGTTTCGACGATGTAGGCGCCGTCCGTGCGGTTGTCGGCAAAGTAATACGCGCTTCCGTCCGGCACGGCCGCGATGCGCGGCTCGACGTCGTCAAGCGAAGGCGCCGTCCACGGATTAAACAGGATCAGGGCGGCGAACAGAACTATGAGCGCGACCGCGAAGATGATTGTCCTACGCATGTTTCAATCCTTTTTCCCATATCCTTCCAATAAAGCGCCGGCGAACGATCCGGTTCAGCGCAGGGAGCGCAAACCTATCGCGTCAAAGCATCTCTCAAAGACGCGGAGTATCGGTATATTCCCAAAAATCAGCTGCGAGAGCAGGACGATCACCGCAAAGATCGCGACGATCACGCAGACGACGAGCAGCAGCGTAAAGAGCCTGTCCCTGTTGCGCCGCCAAATCCCTCTGACGCGCTCGCCGAATTTCTTCTTCTCCGGCAGCTCCGTGACCTTGATGTCCCGATAGAGCTCGGGCAGGCTCCGAAACGCGTTCTTGGCAAGCTTCTTGCGCATCAGCTCGGCGCTTTTCAGGCGTCCGGGCGCGCCCAGAAGCGAAAGCATGAGTTCGACGCACTTGCGCGAGCAGACCGATTCGTCGTCCTCCTCGGAAAGCCGGGACAGATCGTAATACGGTGTAAAGAAGATCGCGCCGTCCTTTTCCAGATGCACGTTGTCGGGTTCCAGCGACAGGGCCAGCAAGGGGAAAGGGATCGGTGAGGAAAGGCACTCCAGCACCAGATTGACGCATACGGATTCCCAAGCCTTCGCCGAATTGATCTGCCCCGGCGCGAACAGGCCGATTTTGCGCTCCTCGCGGTAGTCGAACAGGTAGCACAGCAGCTCGTTCTGCGTGAAACACGCGACGTAGGGCGAAGCGCCTTCCGGCAATACGCGTTCCGAATTCTCGAAAATCGCGATCATGCGTTTCGCAAGAAGCCTGTCCCCAATCGCGAGCAGCGCATAGTGCGCGCCCACGGGCGACCTCAAATCTCTGCATATCGAAACGCTGTTTTTCGGCCCGTCGAACACGTCTCGCACGGGTTCCAAAACCATATCGCCGGCGTAAAAAATCATATATGACACCATTGCAATCTTTCGCTTGCCGCAAACATCGCATGAAACAGTCGCATCGTCACCACGCAAACCTCACGCCATTTTTCGCCCGGCCGCGTTCTCACGCGCCGGCTTCTCCCTCGCCCTCGTTGAATGGGTTTTTCTTGACGACGGCATACGCATAAGTGCTGATCGTGGGCATGTCCGCGCAGGAAATTCTGATCTCGTAGACGCCTTCCTTGGAGGGGGCGGTGTATACGCCGTCGGCGGATATCTCGCCCGAATTCTTTTCCGTGAGGTCGTAGGAAAGCGTACAGGGTTCCATGTTCTTGAAGCTGACCGCGAAATAGTGGGTCTCCCGCATGCCCATCACGACCGTCGGCGTCAGCGCCGATATGCTGAGACCCGCCGTCTTGCGCGGAAGGAGTCCCGCGCCGCCGCCCGGCAGTTTCACGGCCACCCAGCGCAGGGAGATCACGGCGTAGTTCGTCGGTTTTGTGAGGGCGGCGGCGATGATGAAGCTGCCGCGTTCCGCGTAGACCTTGACGGCGGTCGTGGCGTAGGCCACCTGCGGGTTGTCCCGCTCGAACAGCTCGGGGTCGCCGTAGATGGTATGTCTCTCGGCGGACGCGCTCCGGCCGTCCTCGGAGATGTATTCAAAGCCGACGTCGACGTGGATGTTGCCTTCGCCGAGACCGTGCATGATCTCGTCCGAACAGAAGATCTCGCCCTTGCGCGGATTGGCGCCGAGCGGAATCTCGCACAGCCCCGTGGCGTACACGGGCTCCCTGACGACCGTCCTGTCGAAATCCGGCGCGGCGGACACCTCGCCCTCGCTGCGCGCGGCGGTCTGCGCGCGCTCAAAATAGGACGCGTATTCGCGGCGCAGCGCTTCCGAGGCCATCGTGCGAATATAGACTCTGCGATCCTCTATCTTTTCCACGATGTAGTCGGTCTTGCTCCTCTGCAGCGAAAGCTCCGCGAGACACACGGCGTCCGTGTCCCCCGCGTCGAGCGCCGTTTCGAGGTTCACGCGCCCGACCTCCCGCCCGATCAGATCGTAGAGCGGTATGTCCACGACGTTCACCTTGAGCATCAGATCGTTCTCGGGCAATCTGCTTTCCCCGTCCACGCTGACGCGCACCGATGCGGCCTTCGCCAAGAGGAAAGATTCGAGCGCGGGTTCGTTCCGCGCGTCGAGGAAGAAGTCGCGGCGCAGCGCGACGCCTTGTTCCGGCAGGAGGTCGTCGAACTTGACGGGCAGCTCGTGATCGCCGTTCTCGCCCGTGAAGGCGGGGGTGTGTATCGTGCAGTCGACGGAGAGCTTCTTCGGGGATTCCGAAAGCCGCTTGACGAAAACGGAAAACCTGACGCGCTCGCCGCAGCTCACGTTTCCGGGTATGGCGACCTCTATCTCGTAGTCGCCGTCCGCGTACAGCGTGGATTTGCTCAGGAATTCGGTGTCGGGCCGCGCGCCTTGCGCATCCCGATCGGTGAGAAAGAGCTCCCAGCCCTCGCGCACGCGGTTCATTTCGTACTCGGCGTCGGAGCGTTCTTTTTTCGCGATGGAGTACGTGGGATGAATGGGTTCCTCGCGGTAGCGCAGCATCAGCATCGCGCGATCCCCTCTGATCGATTCAAAGCCCTCCAGCGTCGAGAGCTTGCGAATCACCGCGCTCTCCACGACGATCTCCCGCCCCGAGCCGTCCACCGCCATGCCCGATTCCACGATCACGGAAAGATCGTCGAGGTTGTAGACGCCGAGACCGCGAACGACGCCGCGTCCGAACATCATGCTGTTCAAGAATCGTCGTTTGTTGTTAAAGTAGGTCTGTTCCGCGAGAAAATCCGACGAAGTCAGCAGCTTCCCCACGTAGAACCGGTTTCTTTCGAAAGGCAACAATTGCTCGTTTTCCATCTTTGCCTCCATGGCGGCCCCTTGGCCGCCGCAAACGCCATGTGTATTTTACCGTGCAGATAGTATTATATTTGAAAAAGTTGAAAAAAACAAGGAAATCCGCATATATGTTATCTAAAGATTTGGTAAAGTGAGCACCCCGCTCAACCCGTTTTTCGCTCGGAAGGCGCGAGGCGCGAGGCGGCGGGCGCGAGGGGCAGGGCCGGCGCGGCGGGCAGCGTGATGTAGATGCCCATGCCCTTTCCCTCGTCGCTCCGCGCGGCGATGCTTCCCCCGTGCGACTCCACCTCCACCTTCGCGATCCAAAGCCCGAGGCCTTCGCCATCGCGCGCGTTCTTTCCCTGCAGGTTCCGTTCGAATATGCGCTCCGTTTCCTCGGCGGGCAGGCCGAGGCCGTCGTCCTTGAACACGATGAGCGCCTCGCTCTCGTCCGTGCGCGCGACCGTGATGTTCAGATTTCCGGGCCGGCCCATGTATTTCAGCGCGTTTTCGATGATGTTGTAAAAGACCTTGGAGAGACCGGACGCGTTGCCGCACACGAATATCTCGCCGCACTCGGATACCATCCGTATCTCGACGCCCTTTTCGGCGGCCGCCCCGCGCATGGCGTCCACGACGCCGCGCAGCGCCGCCGGGAGCTCGAATCGCTTGTGCGTGGAGGAGAAGGTTCCCGTGTTGTACCGCATCTCCAGCAGGCTGTAGGACAGAAGCTCGTTCATGTAGGCGGCCTTTTCGCACATCTTGCGCACGTACTCGCCGCGCGTGGCCTCGTCCATCACCATCTTTCCCATCAGGATCTCCGCGTAGCCCATGATGATGGAGATGGGTATGCGCAGACCGTGGGAGATCAGGGCGTGATAGCGCAGGATCTGCTCCTTCGCCTCGGACAGCGCCTCCACCGACTTGTCGTGCTCCTTCATGGCGCGCATGTCCGCTTCTTCCTCCATCGCTTTTAGCTTCGCGCGCATGCGCGCGATCTCGCCCCGGCAATGCAGCGCCGACATCGCGGTCACGGCCGCGGAGACGCTGAAGACCGCCGCCCCCGCGAATTCGGCGCGCACGCAGAGCGCGGCCGCCGCGAGGAGCAGTATGAAAGCGGCGACCAAGGCCGCATGTCCGCCGTTGCCGTTCATCCGTCTCACGCGCCTCTCCGCGCGGCCGCGAAGCTTCTCGCCGCGTCGTTCATCCGCACCGTGTTTATGAAATCGGCCTGCGGAGCGTTCTTCAGCACTGCGCTCGTGGAGATCTCGTTCCTGTCGTTCACCAGATCCCCGTTGCTTTGCCGTACGCCGTGCGTGGCCAGCACGAGGGTCATAAGGGCTTCGTACCGCGCATACGCATTGAAGATCGCGTTCAGACGTTCCGCCTTTTCCGCCGGAAGGCTCTCAAAATACGCGGGGTTTTCCTTCCTGAGGGTTTCCAGATAACAGGCCTTTTGGCAGCATTGCCGCAGCCGCACGGCGTTTTTTAGGATGTAGTCGTCCTCCGCCATCTCCTTCGACGTCGCCTCGGTCGGCTCCATGGCAAGCAGCTCATCCGTGATCAAATCCAGCCGGCGCGCCCGCACGGCCAAGTCGTCGGAGAGATACTCCCTTATGAATTCCCCGTCCGCCTCCTTGTTTCGCCTGTCCTCCTCGGTGAAGGGTTCCCCGTCCCGGCCCTTTTCGTAGCCGCGCGCGTAGATCGCGAGCGCCCGCGCGTCCCGGCCCTTGCTTTTGAGAACCGTCTCGCCGGGCGAGAAATCCCGGAGCGCGTTGTCGTGCCGCCGCATGTCTTCCTTCAGATCATCGGAGAGCAACAGATCTGCGTCGCCGTAGACCAGATCCGGCGCTCCCCCCGCCTTCCGTATCCTCTCGGATCTGCGGCGATTCACCGACTCCAAGAAACCGGCGCGCGCCACCGGCACTATTTCCCGCGCCTCCTCCATCGCTTCGCCGGTTTGCAGAATGGCGCCGTTCGTCTCAACTCCCTCGGCGGAAAGCGTCAATATCATAAAAGTGGAATATCTCACCCACACGTCGCTAAGGCCTTTCAGTCGATCCGAACGCTCCTGTGAAAGCCTGTCGAAATACCACGGCGTCATTTTCATCAGGTTTTCTATATAGCACATCTTGTCGGTGAACAGCTTCAAGTCAAAGGCGTTCTCGTGTATGTATTCATCGGTCATCATCTCCGCGCCGGCCTCCGTGCGTATCAATTCTTCCACGATCTCGTCCAAAAACGGTTCCATCGACTCTTTGTCGGAGGATTGGAACGCGCGCACGAATGCCTCGTCATACAGCTTGTCTTGCAAATCCGCGTCGCTTTCGGGTTCCCCGTTCTCGTCCACCGCGTAGCCCCGCAAAAAAATCTTCATCACGCGCTCGTCCTGTTGGAAAATCCGCGGGCAAAGGTCGCTGAACCGGAAACCCGGCGGGCAAAGCTTCAGGGCGTTTTTGCACAAACCATTGTACTCCCGGAGTTCTTCGCAGATCAGAATCGCGTCGTCGGTGTAGAGGTCGGCGCTCTCGCGATGGCCGCCCAGTTCTTCTATCCGCAAAAGCTTCTCCTCGGCCGAAGCCAGATTCGCCAGCTGTCCCGCGCGCCAATCCGTCACGACGCCGAACTCGCTTTCCATCTGCGCGTCCATCCAAGTCGATTCTCTTGTGTTTACGGTTCCGGCGTCCACCATCGCCGACAGGCCGTATCGCAGAAACGCAAACCTCTCTTCCGCGGGCGCCACATGTTCTTCCCGCCATTTGTCCGTGAACATCTTGAAGCGCTCCGCGGCGTAAGCGTCGCCGTCCCCGCGCAGACCCGCCTTAACGGCTTCGGCCGCCCGCAGGAACAGATTTTCTTGCGACAGCTTGTTCCATACGTCGAGCAGCTCCGCCATCATCCGGTCGACGACATCCTTGTGCGCGCCGTATTCGTCCGGATGCCGGTCGATCGCCGTCCGGAGCTTTTGGTATTCTCCGTATTTGCTCTTGAAATCGGGGCCGTACACCACGGGGAATTTGTCGAAATCGACACCCGTCTCCGCCGCGTCGGCGGCCTTGTCTTCTTCGACATCCTGTTGAAATTCGGGATCTTGCAGCTTGCTTTGCGCCACCGAATTCATTTCCGCCGTGAGCGCGTCCGCCGCCGCCTCTTTGACAACGTCAAAGGATTTTTTGTACGCTTCGTGCTCGGCGATCAGATTCGCCTTGGCCTTCTGCGCCACATCGGGCCGCACGGGGCCTCCGGTGTCGAAATCCACGCCGTTGGCCGCGAGAGAG
>JAISNR010000129.1 GCA_031276135.1 Eubacteriales Family XIII. Incertae Sedis bacterium
CTCGGCTACGATCCGGGGCTTGAAATCACCTGCGAAAACGGGGAGATGCGCATCCGAAACGGCGCGGATTTCCGCTTCGCGGCGCGGGACTGCGCGGCGCACATCCAAAAGATTCTGGCGGACAACAGGAGCCCGCGCTTCGACTGGCTGCCGCCCTTCGCGGGCGGGCTCGTGGGCTACTTTTCCTATGAGTACATACGCTACGCGGAGCCGGGCCTGCGCCTCGACGCCGAGGACGGGGAGCATTTCAAGGATCTCGACCTCATGCTCTTCGACAAGGTGATCGCCTTCGATCATTTGGAAGATCGGATCGTGCTGATCGCGAACATGCGCACGGACGCGCCCGAGGAGAATTACAACCGCGCGGTCAGCGAGCTTGAACACATGCGGCGCGTTCTGGAAAGCGGCGCGCCCGCCGTCCTGCCGCCGCTGCGCCTCACATCCCCCTTCCGCGCCCTGTTCGACGAGGCGCGCTACACGGATATGGTGCGGCGGGCAAAGGCATACATCCGCGACGGCGACATCTTTCAGGTCGTGCTCTCAAACCGCTTGGACGCGGACGCGGAGGGCAGCCTGTTCGACGCCTACCGCGTGCTGCGGGAAACGAATCCTTCTCCCTACATGTTCTGCCTCAGCAGCGACGACATCGAGATCGCGGGCGCCGCGCCGGAAACGCTGGTGAAGGTGACGGGCGACGCGGTGACGACCTTCCCGCTCGCGGGAACGCGCCCGCGCGGCGCAACGGAAGCCGAGGACGCGGCGATGGAGCGTTCCCTGCTCGGCGACCCCAAGGAGCTCGCCGAGCACAACATGCTCGTGGATCTGGGCCGCAACGACATCGGAAAGATCAGCCGCTTCGGCAGTGTGCGGGTCGAACGCTATCTCTCCGTCGAACGCTTTTCCCACGTCATGCACATCGGCAGCGTCGTCACGGGAACGCTGGCGGAGGGGCGCGGCGCGCTCGACGCCGTGGGCGCGCTGCTGCCGGCGGGAACGCTCTCGGGCGCGCCGAAGATTCGCGCCTGCGAGATCATCAACGAGCTTGAGAACAACAGGCGCGGCATCTACGGCGGCGCGATCGGCTATCTCGCGTTCACGGGCGATCTGGACGTCTGCATCGCCATCAGGCTGGCCTTCAAGAAGAACGGGCGCGTGTTCGTCCGCTCCGGCGCGGGCATCGTGGCCGACAGCGTGCCCGAGAGCGAATTCGCGGAATGCGCGAGCAAGATGAAGGCGGTGCTGGAGGCGCTTGAAATCGCGGAAGGGGGTTACGGCAAATGATCCTGCTGATCGACAATTACGACAGCTTTTCCTACAATCTCTATCAGCTCGTCGGGACGCTCGATTCGGACATCCGCGTCGTCCGCAACGACGAGATGAGCGCGGAGGACATAGAAGCCGCCGCGCCGCGCCGCCTGATCCTCTCGCCGGGGCCGGGCCGGCCGTCGGAGGCGGGCGTCTGCGAGGAAGCCGTGCTGCGCTTCGCGGGGCGGATACCGATCCTCGGCGTCTGCCTCGGGCATCAGGCCATCTGCGAGGCCTTCGGCGCGCGCGTGTCCCACGCGAAGGCGCCCATGCACGGAAAGCCTTCGCGGATTCTGCTTTCGCGGGACTGCCCGCTGTTCGCGGGGCTGCCCGAGGCGATCGAGGGCGCGCGCTACCATTCCCTCGTCGCGTTGCGGGACACGATCCCGGATTGCCTCGCCGTCACGGCGCGGACGGAGGACGGGGAGGTCATGGGCGTGGCCCACCGCGCGTTCGCGGTCTACGGCCTGCAATTTCATCCGGAGTCCGTTTTGACGCCGGAGGGCATGGGGATACTGCGCAATTTTTTGAATATCGAGGAGGCGGGACAATGATCAAGGAAGCAATCGAAGCGGCGGCGCGGCGGGAGAACCTGACGCGGGAAACGGCGCGCGCGGTCATGGACGAAATCATGAGCGGCGGCGCGAGCGAGATACAGATGGCGGCCTTCCTGACGGCCATGGCGGTCAAGGGCGAAACGATCGAGGAGATCACGGGCGCGGCCGCCGGCATGCGGGCGCACTGCATACGCATATTGCACGATATGGATGTTTTGGAAATCGTAGGGACGGGTGGGGACGGCGCGAATTCCTTCAACATCTCCACGACGGCCGCGATGGTCGTTTCCGCCGCCGGCATCCCCGTCGCAAAGCACGGCAACCGCGCGGCGTCGAGCAAGTCGGGCTCGGCGGACGTTCTCGAAGCGCTGGGCGCGGACATCGCGCTGCCGCCCGAGCGCAGTCTTGCGCTCCTGCGGGAGATCGGCCTGTGCTTCCTGTTCGCGCAGAATTATCACATCGCGATGAAGTACGTCGCGCCCGTGCGCAGGGAGCTGGGCATCCGCACGATCTTCAACATCCTCGGCCCGCTCGTGAATCCCGCGGGCGCGAACATGGAGCTGCTCGGCGTGTACGACGAAGATCTCGTGGAGCCCATGGCGCGCGTGCTGTACAATCTCGGCGTGAAAGACGCGCTCGTCGTCCACGGGCGGGACGGCCTCGACGAGATCTCCGCGAGCGCGGAAACCTTCGTCTGCGAGGTGAGAGGCGGCGATTTCAAGAGCTATGTCATCGATCCCGGGGATTTCGGTCTGCGGCGCTGCGCCAAGAGCGACATCGTGGGCGGTACGCCCGCCGAGAACGCGCGCATCACGCGCGCGGTGTTGGGGGGCGAGCAGGGGCCAAGACGCGACGCCGTGCTGATCAACGCCGCCGCCGCGATCCGCATCGCGCGCCCCGCGCTCAGCCTGCGGGACGCCCTGGAGCTCGCGCGCGAAACGATAGACGACGGCAGGGCGCTCGCGCGGCTCGACGCCTTCATTTCGCTGTCGAGGGAGGCGAGGCCGTGATTCTGGACAGGCTGGCGGAGACGGCGCGGGAGCGGGTCGCCGCGCAAAAAAAGCTTCTCCCCCTCGCGGAGCTGCGCGCGGCCGCGGAAGCCCTGCCGCGCGCGGCGGATTTCCCCTTCGCGCGGGCGCTCGAACGGCCCGGCTTGTCCTTTGTCTGCGAGGTGAAGCGCGCTTCCCCGTCGAAGGGCGTCATCGCGGAGCATTTCCCGCATCTCGACATCGCGCGGGCCTACGCGGAGGCGGGCGCGGACGCCGTTTCCGTGCTGACGGAGCCGAGCGCCTTCCTCGGAAGCGACGAACACCTGCGCGACATCGCGGCCGCCGTGCCGCTGCCCGTTTTGCGCAAGGATTTCACCGTGGACGAATACCAGATCTACGAGGCCAAGGTGCTCGGCGCGGCGGCCGTGCTGCTCATCGTCGCGCTCTTGCCGCGCGCGCGGCTCCGCGAATTCCTGGAAACGGCGCGCGCGCTGGGGCTTTCGGCCCTGGTCGAGGCGCACACGGAGGGGGAAATAGGCGACGCGCTCGCCGCCGGCGCAAAGATCGTCGGCGTGAACAACCGCGATTTGCGCAGCTTCGCGGTCGATCTCTCGCTGAGCGAGCGGCTGGGCGGGCATATTCCCAAAACTTGCGTGTTCGTCGCGGAGAGCGGCGTTTCCTCCCCCGAGGACGCGGCGCGGCTCGCGCGGGCGGGCGCGGACGCCGTCCTCTTGGGCGAGGCGATCATGCGCGCGGCCGACAAGCGCGCGTTTTTGCGGTCCTTGAAGGAAGGGGCCGCGCGGGAGGATGCGCGATGAAGATCAAGATCTGCGGGCTCACGCGCGAAGCCGACATCGCGCGGGCCAACCGCGCGGCGCCCGACTACATCGGCTTCGTGTTCGCGGAGAGCCGCCGCCGCGTGTCATACGAAGCGGCCGCGCGCCTCCGTGTGAAGCTCGCGCGCGGCATCCTGCCCGTCGGCGTGTTCCGAAACGCGCCCGCGCGGGACATCGCGGAGCTGTTCGCGCGGGGCGTCATCGCGCTCGCGCAGTTGCACGGGGAGGAGGACGCGGCCTACATCGCCGATTTGAAGCGGCTCTGCGATCTGCCCGTCATCAAGGCCCTCACCGTCCGTTCGCCGGCGGACGCGGCGCGTTTCGAGGATTCGGAGGCCGATTTTCTGCTGTTCGACAGCGGCGGCGGCACGGGGCGTGCCTTGGCCTGGAAGCTGCTGGGTGAGCCGGGCGCGCGAGGAAAGCCCGTCGTCCTCGCGGGCGGCATCGGGCTTTCCTACAGAGACGCCGCTCTAAATCTGCGGCCATACGCCGTGGACGTCAGCAGCGGCGCGGAAACGGACGGTCTGAAGGACGGGGAAAAGATGGCGGCGTTGGTGAAAAAAGTGCGGGAAAGGAGTGAAGCTTTATGAAGGAAGGACGCTACGGGCCTTACGGGGGGCAATACGTGCCGGAAACGCTGATGAACGAGCTGCATCGCTTGGAGGCGGCTTACGCGCGATACCGGGAGGATCCCGATTTCACGGCGGAGCTGGACGGTCTTTTGCGTGACTACGCGGGCAGGCCCTCCCTGCTGTACTTCGCGGAGGGGATGACGAAGGCGCTCGGCGGCGCGCGCGTCTACCTGAAGCGCGAGGATTTGAATCACACGGGCTCCCACAAGATCAACAACGTGCTCGGGCAGGCCCTGCTCGCGCGGCGCATGGGCAAGACGCGCGTCATCGCGGAAACGGGCGCGGGGCAGCACGGCGTCGCGACGGCGACGGC
>JAISNR010000137.1 GCA_031276135.1 Eubacteriales Family XIII. Incertae Sedis bacterium
CGCGATCCCCTGCCTTGGGAACGAATCTCTTGTCGCCGTTGTTCGGCACGGTCAAAACGCCCTCGGGGGCGACCGGCGCGCCCGATGACTGCGCCGGGAGAGAGGAAACCGCCTCCGGCCCGTAACCGGTTCCTGTGTCGATCAGGATGCGGTTGTTCGCGCCGTCCCACGTCACGCCGAAGTCCTTGCCGCCCGGTTTGAGCTTTTCGGAGATGTCGCGCAACCCGAAGTAATGCGCGCCTTCGACGACATAGCCTTTCAGATCGACCGTTTGCCCGTCGATCACGACGGCGGCCGTTTTCGGCCCCGCCGCGACGCCGGCCGCAAACACCGCCCCGACGGCGCCGAACAACAATGCTCCGCAGAGGAATCCCGCCGCAAATTTGAATATCCCTTTGTTTTTCATAAAATGAAGCCCCCTTCACACGCGGTCGAACGCAAGAAAACATCTTTTGCATCCTTATTGTACCGGGAATCCCCTGCGGCGCCAATCGCAAAATTCAAAAAAGGTTCCGAATTTACGCGTTTGCGGCCGTTTTGCGGCACGGGTTTATCCGTCAGATTTGTTTTCCTTGCGCCAGCCACCTGTGCGCGGCTTCGTTTTCCACGCAGGTTATGAGGGTCAAAATGTTCTCCGCCGACCAAGAAAGAGCGGAGGCGTCCGTTTCGGATATCTTTTCCTTCCTGTAAATTTCGTAGGTTCTCGTGCCGTATTTCGTCTCATAGACGATCCTGTCCCCGGGTTCGAGGCCTTTCACGAAGTCGAAATACGGCCATGCGCCGCGATTGTGGCCGCACAGCGCCACATTTCCGTCCCACGCGGAGGTTGCCGAAAAATGCCCCGCGCCTTTTTTCAGATTGTCCTCGCTTTCCCCTTCGTAAACGGCGACTGTCTTGCCGGTTTTGAGGATATGCAGCGTGCCTATGCTCCCGTCCTCATATTGCCAAGGCGCGACGCTTCGCGCAAGCACGGGCGATATCCGCGCGGACGATCCGATTGTGACGCCGCTCCCGCCGGGCGCGTAATCTTCGCCGCCCGCCTGCGGCAAATCTTGCGTCTCTGCGGCGAATCCGCTTTCGCGGAGGTTGCCGTGGTACGGGCTCGACGGTTCCGTGGGGATGTCGCCCGAAAAAACGCCGTAAGGCGGCGGCAGGAGCGCGGCGTCCTTGTTGCGGCGGATGTTTTCGCCCATGGGATCGGGCGCGACGGGTTCGTCCGTGCTTGTCGCGCGTCCAAACTCGGCGAGCGTGTCCGCCCCGCTTTCAAAGGCGTAATCGGCGGCAAGCGCGGGCGCGGCGAGGCTTGCGCACACGGCGAAGCTCAGAATTGCGATGATCGGTTTTCTCATGGTATGCTCCTTGCGTAATACACGGTGTGTTCGATGCGATCGATGTCAACCGCTTTCGACAATCGCACCTTTCAGGCGTTCCTCGGCGAGCCGGCAATAATCGGGGTTCAGATCGATGCCGATGTACCGTCTGCCGAGCCGAAGCGCAACCTCGCCGGTCGTGCCGCTGCCGAAAAACGGATCGAGAACAACGCCGCCCGGCGGACAACCCGCGAGGATGCAGGGCGTGATCAGTTCCGGCGGATAAACGGCGAAGTGCGCTCCGCGATAGGATTTCGTGCTCACCGTCCACACATCGCGAAGATTGCGCGTGTCCGCGAGCTTTGTTTCGACTCCCGCGCGGTTCGGGCGAGGTTTGTTGAAGGTCTGAACCGTTTGACCAAAAGCGGCGCGCGCGTATTTGTGTTCCGGCGACACCGCGCGATTCATTCTCGCGTGCGTGCCCGCCGCGACGGGTTGCGCGACGGCGGCCCGGTCATAATGATATTTTAGCGATTTGGACAGCAGAAAGACATTCTCATGGGAGCGAGCGGGCCTGTCGCGGCAGCTTTCGGGAACCGGGTTCGGTTTTTGCCATATGATCGAGCTCCGCAGATACCAACCGTCGTCCCGCAGGGCGAACGCAAGCGCCCACGGAATGCCGACCAGATCTTTCGGCTTGATGCCGCTTTGCCCGCTTCCGGCTTTCCGCGAACGCTTTTCCTTTGTGACCCCTTTGCCGTTTCCGGCGTAAGAATCGGCTATCACAATCCACAGCGTCCCGTCGCCGCGCAGCACGCGCCGCACTTCGCGAAACGCCTCCGCAAGCCGGGCGACGTATTCGGCCGGCGTCCGCTCAAGCCCGATCTGTCCTTTCGCTCCGTAGTCGCGCAGGCCGTAATAAGGCGGCGAGACGACGCAACAATTGACGCTCTCGGAAGGCATTGTTTTCAGCGTTTCCAATGCGTCTCCGCAAATGATTTTTCCGTTCATGCGCCTCTCCCTTAAAAATCAACCTCAAACCGATATTCGCCTCCGCCGTCGCCGGTCACGATGTGCCGCAATTCTCCGGCGCCGAAGTTTACCGTGACAGTCTTGCCGGAAAGCGATTTTGCCGCGAGAAAATCAAGCACAAGGACAAAGCTGCCGGTGGCCGCCTTGTCCGCGAACGGCGTCAGGTCGATCACGGGATTTCCGGCCGTGACCCGCGTCTTTCCGATGAACGCGCACTTTCCGCCTTTGAGATTGTGGACTTTCACGTTCTTGCGCAGGAAAAAGAAGAACACGGCGCCTCCCAAGAGTCCCGCGCCGGCCGCCGCTCCCCCCGCCGCGGACAAAGGAACCGCCGGTTCGTCCGCGCCGTCCTCCGGCGCGGACGGCGTTCCCATGAAGTACGCCGTGCAAACGGTCTTGCCGGAAACAATCTTCGCAACCGTGCCTTTGTATTCCGCCGCGACGACGTAGCCCGTGACGGTCGTCGATGTGCCCGTGCGCGAATACACGGCGACGGCGGTAAAGTGCCCGGGCACGTCCGCATAGTCGATGCTTTCAAGATTCCCCGCGCGCCAATCGACATTCGTGAGCGTGTAAGTCCGGCCCCCGTCGTCAATCGTTTTCGGAATGAGCGACGTGTCGCTTTCGGACAGGCGCGGATACTCCCTTGTTATATTTTTGGTGAATCCGGTCGTTTTCGTACCCGCCGTTTCCGCTTTGACGCTTGAAACATCAAGCGTCAGGACGCCCGCGAAGCCGTCGTCGGTCGTGAAATCGAGCGTCGGCGCGAGCAAAGGCAGGATTTTGTCAAGCTCCTTTGTGTCGGTGTTCAGCGTCACCGTTTCGGTGTGCTCCCGCGTTTCGGCGGCGGCCGTCTCATTTTTGAGGATGTCGGTAAGGTCGTACCGCCATCCGTCGAGTTCAAAGCTCTCGCGGGCTATGCCTTCGGGCGATTCCTCCGCGCCGAGTTCGTAGGTCTTTACAATCCATCTTGAGCCGTTTTCCTCGATTCCGCGCACGTCGGAGGGATAAAGCGCCGCGATTTTCCGGACGGGTTCGGACTCGGCATCGGGTTTTGGCGGCGGACCCTCAGATGCGAATGTCGGCGGCGGGAGCGTTTCGGCGCTTCCCGGCGCCGCCTGCGGCGCCGCGGGCGTGACCGCCGCCGCGCCGGGCACGGACGGCGGCGCTCCGCCGTGCAATGCGTCCAGCGTGTCCGATTTCGTTTCCGCGGACGTTTCCCGCGTTTCGGCGGCGAACGTCTGCGCCCCGCCGAAAAGCAGCATGGCGGCAAGCGTCAGAAGCGCCGCCCCTCTTGCGATTGTGCGTCTCATTGTTCAGATTCCTCCGATTCTTCTCGATTTTGTTCTTGAAATTCGGCCAATCCGTCTTTTGCCCAAGCGGGCAAGCGTCCGATGTCGGCCGCCCCGTGAAAATCCTCGCGGTCAAAGCGGGCTTTTTCTCCGTCAAAGACGTTGGTGACGTACAGCGCCCGTCCCATCGCGTCGGGGCTTGTGCCAAACCCGCCGCCGTCCGCGATCCACAACTGATTTTCCGGCTCAAGAGCCCAAGGCGCCAACACGGAGGCGTTCAGTATCAGCAATTTGTCGGAATAGTCGCCGTTCTCGCTGCCTTTGACGCAATCGTTTTTGCGCAGCATGGGGTGCATGTCCGTTATTGCCGTTTGAACGGTCGCTTGATCCAAGCCCATGGAGCAAACGGGTTTGTCCATCCGCACGGCGGCGCGCAGCTCTCTTTGCATATCCTCGGATATGCGATCCCCGGCGACCCAAAGCTCGTCGCATTTTGACAGCAGAGCAAGGTCCATGCGCAATTCTTGCTCCCGATCCTCCGACTTGTTGCCGTCGAGGTAGGGGAAATTTCCTGCGGGCGCAATCGGAACGATTTTCGTGCCCGTCAACCGCCCGAGGCGATAGGCTTCCCCGCAGGCTTCAAGCGCCGCGCGGCGGTTTCTCTCCGTTTCCTCCGGCGTGTCCGCGCGGTAAGGCGCGGAGATGTACACGAGTTTCATGGGCGGTCCTCCGAATCGTTCGGATCAAGATCGGCGCCGATGTTTGCGCGTTCCGAGTTTGCGCGGAACTTATCGGCGCTTCCGCGAAGTTCGTCCGTGTTTCTTGTCATAAACTCTTTCCTTTCATTTTAAGCGTCAGCCTCCGAAAAACGCACTGCGGGCAATATCAAAGAGCATGTCCCGCAAAGGTTTGTTGATCAGCGTCGTCAGGCCGACGCAGGAGAGCGCCGTCGCCGCCGCATACAAAACGGCGGCAAACAGTTTTCCGAAAAAAACCACCGCCGCGCCCGCGCCCCCGTGTGTCGGCACGGGCACGGATCCCACGCCTCCGATTTGTTTTTGCCGCCTGTAATCCTCATAGAAACCGCGCATAATTCACCTCCGTTTCCCAAAAAATCCTTTTTTGTCCTTGCGATCAGGCTCGGAAGCCGCCACGTTTTCAATCGTCAAAAAATCCCCGAAAACGTCTTTGAACATTTCCAAATTCACGCCCGACGCGAAGGGGTGGGGCGCGTATTCGGAGAAGTGCGTCTTGTATCCGCCCATCAGCGCGCGTATGCCGTCCATCTCTTTGAACGGGGCGTGGTTCAGGATGAAGCGAACGTCCCTGCGGCCCTCCGTTGCCTCGAACACGGCGGCATACGCATCCGTTTCCCACGCTTTCACGCCTCCGACGACGAGTTTTATGTCTTTTGTCAGGAACGACGACGGTTCAAGCTCGCCGAAACGCCCGAAGTCGAAGATCAAGAAATCATAGCCGGCCGTCACAATCTCCGGCAATTTGAAGTCAAAATACATGTCCGTGCCCTCAAATTGCAACAAATGTTTGCGTTCGTTGGCATTGACGGCGCGGACGCGGGCGAGGCTCACGATGTCGCGCCTCTCGTTGGCTTCGAGAAAGCACGCTTTAAACCCCGCGTCGTTCAGGAATTTCGCCGTCAGCAGCGCGTGGTGCGTCGCGCCGATGTGCGGCTGCGTGCCGCAAACGGCGACCGTCAGGAATTGTTTGTGCTTTTTGAAATCCCTGTTGGCGACGATTCTCTCTCGCGTCGGCGGCGGGCGGGGAACGGCGGCCTTTGTCTGTGTTTCTCCGGGCGCGGGGCCGTCCTCCGCGCGGACGGCCCGGGCGGACTTTTCGACTTTGAACGACATTGCTTCGTCCCTCGTCATGCCGGCGGTGAGGCATTTTTTGAACGTGCCGTCCGAGAGATCCGTCACAACGTCGTACACGCCCATGTCGAACAGCCGGGCGAAAATCGGACTGCCCGCGGGCTCGCGGTCGGCGACGACGATCACGCGCGTTTCGGGGTACATGGCCATGAACGCCCCGATTGCCTCCGCGACTTCGTCCGTCGTGTCTTTCAACGCGGACAGATCGACGACAAAGCGGCTCGCGTGAGAAAAATCGGCGGAAGCGCCGATCACCAGCTTTTTCAGCCCGTCGGTTCGCACCTTCGTCACGATGAGGTACAGCTTGTCGCATATTTCGTCGGGAAGGTCGGGCCGCAATTCGGACACATAAACAATCAAGAATAAATCACCTCCGAAAGCGCGTCGCGCATGTCCCTGCCGTCGATTTCGTTTCCGAGCGCATCCCAACCCTCGGTGCGTTCGCGGGCGAACAGTTCCACGCGCGGAACGTCGCCCATGAGTTCCGCGATGCGTTCGCGAACGCATCCCGGTTTTTTGCTGTGCCGCTCAAGCGGCGAAACCACAATCTGACGAACGCTTTTGGAAATCCGCTTGGGACGCCCGCGCGCGGCAAGCAGACAGACCTCGGCGTTGGCGCGCGTCCAGTGGCCGAGCCCGACGAAGAACCCCGGCGATTTTCTGTTGGTTTTCAGCCAAACGAACGCGCAGGTCCTGTATTTGAATCCCCACGCCTCAATCACGTCGAGACAGTCAAACAGATTCGGGAACGTCGCCCACATAAAGAGAACGCAATCGTTGTCGGCGATTTCGGCCACGGGCAGCGCGCAAAGTTCGGCGGTTGTCATGGTTTCGTAGTGGTTCTTGGCGACGCTCCTGTTTGCGCCGCGCTCGCTCCATACCCTGTACGACCAAGGACAGTCCGCGAGTATCACTCCGTACTTTTTGATAAACGATCACCCCTTTTTTGTTTGACGCGGCATCGTGACGGCATCGGCGCGTCGGACTCTCGTCACGGTCGCGCGCCGAGGATCCAAAACGGCCCGCCCGCCCCGGCGTCTTTCCGTGCCTCGTCCAAGATGACGCTCAAATCCCATGCCTCCTCGCTTCGGCTCTTGCTCGCGGGATCGGCCACGAGTATTTTGCCTTCGGCGGTCACGCCGCGCAGAACAATGAAATGCCCGCCCTTTGTGAAATGTCCGGCCGTCATGATGGCGACGATCAGCTTGCCCGCGGCGAGCGCGTCAACGATTTTTTGCGCGTCGCTCTTTCCCGCAAAGTCCACCGTCAGCCCGAAATGCGCCGCGCCTTCCGGTATCAGACTGTGGTAGCTGCCGTTCCCCTCGCATTTGTGGCCGTTTCGGTACGCCCAATCCGCCGTTTGCACAGGGTCAACCGTCCGGCCGGACAGCGTTGAAACGGCGATGGCCAGCGAGGTCGGGCCGCAGCCGGAGGAACCGATTGTGCCCAGCCTGCCGTAAGGCGCGTCGCTCCACCGCGAATCGAACTGATTGTAATAAAGGACGGGCGTCGCGCCGTCCGTGAACGTCACGCCCTCGTAGCTCACTCCGTTTCCGTCCGGGCGGTCGGGGTCTGAGGGGTCGATGTATTGGTCGTAGCCGTGTTCCGCGCGCACGAAGCGCACCGCGTCGCGGCCGCTTCCCGAGAAAAAATCGTCCAACAGTTGCAGCGGCATGGTGAGAACATGAAAGAACAGAGCGACGATCAGCACAAAAGCCGCCAACGGAGCGACGGCGATCGCAATGACATTTCGCCGCGCGTCCTCGTCCGACAAAACGGAAACGGCGGCTTTCGCCGCCAAGCCGACGGTCCTCGGGTTGACAATCACAAGGCGTCACCTCCCGTGCGGAACAGACGCTCAGCGTCCGCCGCCGCGTCCCATGTATTTCAGCTTGTAATCCGGCACGTCAAAGCGAACGAGCAGCCGCTTGGCTCCGGCGAAGAACAAAGCGTGACCTCGCTTCTTGTTCAGCAATTGCTCCCGTTCGACTTCCGTCAGGCCGTAGAGCTCGGCGGTCTCCGCGAGGTTTTTTCCGTCGCAGCCCATGAGAATTTTGTAGGCGGGAATGTCCATCAGCGCCTGTCCGTAGAGCTTCACGGCGGGGTCGAGAAAATCGACGACGCTGTGGGAAACGATCACAATCCCGGCTTCGTACTTTCGGGCGCGTTTGGCGACGTTGCGCAAGAAAATCAGGCTCTGCGGCACATTGGGGTCAACGAGCAGGTACGCCTCGTCGCAAACGAGCAGAACTTTCTCGCTCCGGTCCCGGCTCATCCGATCCCACGCCCACGTCAGAATATTGTAATACTGCGTCTTTTTTATCGCGTCGGAAGTGTTCTGCAAATCGAATGTGTCAAGGCAGACAAAACGGCTCTTGGGATTAAGCGAGGTGTGGCCGTTCCAGAGAAAGGAGTCGCTGCCCTCGGCAAGCTCTCTGACCATGACGGTGAGATATTCGATGTCTTTGTTCCCGTCTCGGCCGGTTTTGGGTTGCGCGGAATCCTCCTCGGCGTCCGGGTTTTCAAACCGTCGCCGCAGGAGCGCGTAAAGATCGCCGAACGTCGGGAAATCTTTCGGTTTCAGCGCGGAAACGTCCGTGTCCCACGTTATGCCGAAATCGGCGTAAAGCCGTTCGAGCGTCTGTTTCAAAACGGCCTTTTGAATCTCGCTCAGGTCGGGCATGTACAGCTTTATGAACACCTCGAATGTTTTGAAATGCAACGCCATCGCGCCCATCCCCGCGCCTTCGTCGCCGTAAAGCCGTTCTCCTTGTTCGTCCTCGTCGTCCGTCGGAGCGGGGCGGATTTCCAAGGGGTTGATGCGGCCGCCGCTCCCTCCGCCGCAGTTGATCCGGTCGCCTCCGAGGTTGCGGCACATTTCCTTCATCTCGCGTTCCGGGTCTATGCAGATGATCTTTGTGCCGCTCATGTATTCCGACAGAATCAGATGCTTCACCGCCGTGCTCTTGCCGACGCCCGCCACGCCGAGAACGACGAAATTCGTGTTTGTCCTGTCGCCGGCCCTCAGCCACGGGTCGATTGCGACAAGCCCGCCTCGGGTGTCTTTGGCGAAGTAGTTTCCGTCGCGGTCGGAGTGACCGGAACCCGCGAAAGGCATACCGCCCATGAATGTTGACAGCGGCACGTTGCGCCGCGTGATCTCGCGTATGACGTTCGGCATGGCGCAACAGGGCGCCATCGCCTCGAAAGCCTCCTTTTGCAGATTGGCGAGAACGCGGCAGCGGCAGCGCAGAGAGGCCACGGCGCTCTCGACGCTTCGGCACGTTTTCTCCAATGCGGCTTCGTCTTTGGCGACGGGCATGACGAGGTTCGACATGTAACCCACCGTTTCTCCGTTTTGGTCGATTCGGCGCATGAGCTTCTCCGCGTCGTCCGCCGATTTCTCCGCGCGCTGACGCACAAGCGCGTCGCGCGAACTTTCGGCGACGCCCCTGTATTGCGTGACGCTTCGAGACAAATGCTCGATCAGCGCGCCGTTGTCGCACGGCTCGAAAATCTGGCAGCTTACGGTATTCGGAATATTTGAGATTTTGGACAACCATCCGGGTTCGACGGATTGCGGATATTTTGTTATGGCGTAAACCTTCGCCGCGTTTTCGCCGATGTGGATTTTGTTGCGCCCAAACTCCAGACCGCCCATCGGCGTAATCGCGTTGAGCAGCGCGTTGTCCGTGCGAATCGGTTCGTCAATCGTTTTCATCCCTTGCTCCTCTCCGTGTCAAGAACGGTATCGACGGGGCCGTGTCGTCGTCCTCGAGATGCGCGTGGCTTGGATTGGCGAACAGGTTGAGCAACCGCACAATGGTTCCCCGCCCGCAAATTTCGGCGACGATCTCGCAGTTGGCGAAACGGTTTTCAAGCTCGCGCGCTCGCTTCACAAGCTCCTTTTCTCCGCCGGAAGCGGCGGTTTCCCACAGTATCGCATAGAAGCGGCGCTCCGTGACCTCGCCCGTGAGGGCGAACGCGCCGACCTCGCGTATTTCGCGGTTCAGCAAATCCTTTTGCGCCGCGTCCGTCGCCTCGGCAAGAAGCCGCGTCAGACGCTCGGACATGCCCGACACGTCCACCGGGCGGCTGATCGAAAAGAACTTCAATCCTTTCTTTTCCGCGGAGAATTCCGCCGCAAAGCTCCGTATCTTTTTTTCTTTCTCCCCGGACGACAGCAAATCGAGGTTGATCGGCCGAATCCGCAGGAACGCGAACACATGCCCGTCGGCGCCGTACAGAACGGAACCGCGAACGTCCCTGACGTTCACGAATTCGTTCGCCGTTTGCGCTCCGAGCCGGCGTCCGGCATCCCGTTCGGATGTTTTTTTGCCGCCGAAAAAATCAGAAAGTTTCAAACCCGTCACCCCATTCCCCGGTATAACGGTACGCGTATTCCCTCTGTCCGCGCACAAAGCGCAGGACGCATTTTGCCCGGTCCAAGACCGACATGTTTTGCTCGCCTTTTGCCAGCGCCGTCACCGACGCGGCGATTGTCACGAGCACGATCAGCACGGGCGCGGTCACGCCGCCCGCGAGCGCGTGAACGGCGAACGCCAAGAAAGCGCTCGCAAGCGCGGCCGCGAGGGTGGACGCCAATTCCTTCGTTCCGTAGCCCTCAAAGAACTCGAACCGCGTTTTGATGTTCACGGGGATGTACAAATTTGTTTTCTCCATCGCTTGCCTCCTACGAAAAATATCGAATGAAAATATCCCTCATCACGAATGCGAGCTCCGCCGCGACGTAGAACGCCAGCGTGTTGCCGATTCGTTTCTTGTGCCGGATCGCTTCTTCCTCGCTCGTCATCAGCCGCACGAGGCAGAGCATTATGCGGCAGACGGCTCCGGCGCGGATCAGGACAATCACGGATTTTGAAATCTCGTCAATGTATGTCATCGTTGCGCCTCACTTCCCGATCGCGGACTTTGCCATTTGATAAAGCCGCGAGGTGTGGTAAACCGTGTTGACGGCGCCCGCGCCCGCGCCTCCCATGTTCATCGTGAACTCCTGCAAGAATCTGGGCGTTTTCATCGCGACGAACGCGATGGCCAGCGCGTAGAAGCAGTTGCCGAGTATCATCACGGTCAGCGACAGCTTGACGAGCGCGATCTGTATCAGCACCGTTGCGGCGTTCATAAAGAATTTCTTCATGTACGGCGCGAATATGCCTTTGTCGCCGTCGATGAGTCCGACGCAGGCTATCGGCATCCCGACGCGCATGACCATCATCTCGATCCCGCGCATCATGAACTGCACCCACAGCACAATGTAGACAATCACGAGCATCAGACCGGCCAATGCCATGAAGATGCTGTTCGATATCCCGTTCACGAGAATGTCAACGACGCTCTGTTGGTTCGTCAGTCGATCCATGACGAGGATTGTGGCGTCGATCAGATCGGTGGTGACGCGGATCAGCGCGTCGTAGAGCGTCGGGAAGCAAAGAGCCACCGCCATCGCCCGGAGGAAATTGACCGCGAGCGCAAGCGGCTCCAGATCCGGATCGCCGTCAAACCAGCCCACGTACACGTCGAAACCCTTTTTGAGAAATTTGAGCACGATCAGGCTCACCCCGAAGCCGAAGAACAGGTCGTACAGTCCCGAGAAATCAATTGTGCGTCCGCCCATGGCGGTGTGCATGTATCGCTCGGCGTAGAAAGCCATGGGTATCAGGCTGTTGAGCATGGCGTCCACTATGAATTGCGAACCCAGGATTATGGCGACGATCAGCCCGATCAATATCAACTCCAAATGTGTTTCACCTCGATTCCGACATTGGCTTTTGCCCGCGCCGCGCGGCACGTTCTCGCGTTCGTTGCGGCATTCACGGAATTATTTGTAATATCCGACGATCAGGTTGATGATCAGCGAAGCGGCGACCACGCCGATGCAGCATAGGATCGCCGTGCTTATGCGGGAGTTCCATTTCTTGTGGTCGATTTCGTCCGATACGGTCTTGCGAATGAAGTAGTAGATTACGGCGACGACGGTCACGAGCGGCGCGACCACAAGCAGCCACGAGGTCACATCCTTGATCAGTTGCTCCGTGCCCGTGGCGAGCTTGGAACTCCCGATGTTGCCCGCCGCCGCGAACGCGGGCGAGGAAGCCGCCGCCGTCGCAAGACAAACGGCGGCGAGCCATACCCGCGCGCTTGCGACAAATGCTCTGATTTTGCGAATTTTCATAGTCTTTCGATCCTTTCCTTGTCTTTTTTTGAGCGAAGCCCGTTCGCCCGTTTGAATTCGGCAAACATTCCGTCAACCTCAAGGCCGGCGCGCACGGCCTCCGTTGCGTGTTCCGGTCCCGAATACACCCTCGCCGGCAAACGCAACATCCCGTTTCCGTATTCTTCGCACTCCCGTTCGATTCCGCCTTGCCCGTCGGCGTCGCCGGTTCGGGATTCGTTTTTGCGGTACTTTTCCCAAATCCCCCAAAGTTTCAAGGGCACGGGTTTGCGCGATTCGCGCGATTTCTCGCGGATTTCCCGCAGCTTGCGGTTGTGCTCCGGGTCGCCAAGACCGAACGCGACGTTGAATTTCCATTCGGACAGGTCGGGCAGCTTCATCATCGCCGGATATTGCCCCGCAAGCATGACGGGCGCGTAAGGATGCCCAATGCGAAGTATCTCGTCCTCGGTCAGCAGGGAACGGGCGATCAGGTTCATGGAATTGCTCACGTTTCCCGCCGACGCGCCGGACGAATTGTAAGAACTCGAACGCGAATAGCTCGACGCGGTGTATTGGCCGAGCTTTTTCGCGATGACGGTCGCCGTTTCCGCGTTGGCGGTTTTGAGATAAATCCAGCAATGACAGTTGTCGGTGATGGTTTGCGCTTGTTCCCGTCCGTATTTGTGTTCGATTTGCGATATGCTCTGCACGAACAGATTGAAGCGGCAACCGCGTCCGCCTCCCACGGTCAGAATGTTTGAGAACGCCGGAATTTCGGTGAAATTTCCGAATTCGTCCAAAAAGAAATTGACGCGGATTTTGAGCCGCCCGCCGCGTTCGTCGGCGGCTTCCGTCAATGCGACGTAGTGCTGATAGACGAACAGGGAGGCGAGGGAATAGAACGTGATTTTCTCATCCGGCAGAATGATGAAGATGACGCGTTTTCGTCCGCCCGTGTCCGACAGGACAAAATCGCTCGCGCGGGTTTGGCAGTAAACATTCTCATTGGTGAACAGCCGCAGCGTCGTGAGCGCCGCCGTGAAGAAGCTGCCGCGCGTCCTGCTCGGCGCGATCTGCGCGATGCCGAACAATCCTTTGGCCGGGTGGTCGTCGTCCATGTCTTTGACGTACTTGTTGATGAGCATGTCGTTTCCCTCGGTGCGGCACATGTTCAAAATGAAGTGATACACGTTGGTGAGATTTTGGAATTCGGGTCTGTCGCGATTGTCGAGAACGACGCTCATGACGGCCCCCGCTATGACGCTGGCCTGGCCGTCGTTCCATATCCGCTCGCCCTTCTCGTCGGCGGGAACGAGAGAGCTTGTGATGTCCCACACGAGATCGACCGCTTTCGCGTTGTCGCCTCGGTTCACCGCATCGACGACGGGTTGGAGAAAATTGTATCTGCTTGATTTCAGAGGGTTTTTGAAATCGAGACAAATCACCTCGTAGTCCAGCCGTTTCAGGTAGGGCGTGCAATAAGCGTGAAGCTCGCCTTTGGGATCGTTGATCACCATGCTCTCCCCGGCGAGAGCGGTGTGGGCGATGGATTGGAGCACGATGCGACGGCTTTTGCCGCTTCGCGTCGCGCCTATCGTGAGGCTGTGAACGTCGTCCGCGAGGCAATGGATTTCCTCCAAACCCCATTTCTTCTCATATCCGACGACAAGCCCGCCTTTCGCGTTTTCATTCGTTTTTTTCAAGCGCCTCGCGATGATTCGTTCCGGAATTCGCGTGAAAAACAGCGGCGCCGCCCGCGCCAAGATCGCTTTCGTCATAATTTTCGACATCCTTTCCGTCCCGCGCTCCCGCTTCGAGGAGCGCGGCAAACACGGGTTCGCGCTCGCTGAGACGATACGGAGCGAAGGCCCTTCGCCGTTCGGCGGGTTTCATCCATCGGGCCGAGCCGTGCTGACCCTGCCCGACGGCGACGGGCGTTCGCAGTTCGCCGGCGACGGCCGATGTGTCGCTTTCAAAGGTTTCGCGGCGGCTCGTCAAGAGCAACGCGGCGATTCCCGCGACGATCACAAAGCACACGCCCAGCGTCAGCAACCGGTGGCGCTCGTCGGTCATGACGCTCTCCCACAAAATCGCGGGTTCAAGCACCGCCGCGTCGTTCAAATTTCCGCCCGTCAGCAGCAAATTGACGCAGCCCGCAAAGAAAAAACCGACAATCAGACCGATTGCCGACAGGAACAAGAACAATACGATTTTTGTTTTGATTTTGTTCACGGCCTCACTCCCATTCGCATTCATCCTCCGGATCGTTCATTGCCGCATAGAGTTGGCGGCAAAACCGCACCTCCTCCGTGTCTTTCGCAAACACCTGCATATCAAGATATCGATTGCAGATGCCGCGCGCTTCGTCCTCGCCGTAGACGGCGCAATATTCGCGCCACATGTCCGCGCCGGAGTCATGTCGTTTTGCGTGTTCTCCCATAAATTTCATCTCTCCCAATCGTAGCTTCCCGAGTTTTCCAGTTTCGTGGCAAGCTCCTTTTTCGCCTGTTTGGACAGTTCTCCCGAGCGGTGGGCGTGAGCGAGCTTGCGTTCCTCCGCGTCGGCGGAGCGGGCGAGAATGCCGAAAAGTTCCGTGACAAGGCTTTCAACCGTTTCCCGCCGCCGCGCGCCGCGTTTCTCCTCCCGGGCCTTCTCCCGCGCCCGCCCGTTTATTTTCTTCACCGTCCGCAGGACGGCGTTTCCGAGCCGGTCGGTCATGTCGTCGTAGGCTGCTTCGGCGGCTTTTTCGTGGGCTTCCGGCTTGTCGGTGCAATACTTGCAAAGCTCGCGCGCCGCGAACACGTATTTCTTGAACTCGCGGTCGCAATCGGCGTTTTTCTCCAAAACCTTCCCGACGAAGGCGCGTATCCCGGCTTTGACCTCGGCGGGCATGAGTTTCATATGCAGCCGCCCCGTTTCGGGAACGCCCTCCGCCAGCCCGAGCAAATCGGCGGCGAGCTCTCGCATGTCGGCGCTTCCGAACTTGCCGTAAATCAGCGACCCGTCCGCAAGGTCTCTTTCGCCGCGTTTGAGGCGCTTTGCGGCGGCGGCGCATTCGTTCGGAGTCATGCCGGCGAACGCGTTCGCGAACTCGCCGAAAAAGCCGTTGGCGTTGTCGATCACCGCGTTGCGGGCTTCGTTTTTAAGCGCTTGCAGCTCCGCCATTTCCTCTCCG
Organism: Eubacteriales Family XIII. Incertae Sedis bacterium; assembly: GCA_031276135.1. Classification (GTDB taxonomy): domain Bacteria; phylum Bacillota; class Clostridia; order Peptostreptococcales; family Anaerovoracaceae; genus JAITLA01. The sequence goes on from JAISNR010000137.1 coordinate 14,874, forward strand.
AACACATGTTTGACGATCCCGATCCGGATTGCGTTTGACGCTTCCGGCTTGACGAACGCCCTTTTTTTCACATCCTGCGCCTTGTCCCGGAAGAATATGTGACAATGCGGATGCCCCTTGTCGCGGTGCAGGGCGGCGGCGTATTCGAGGTTTTGTATCGGTATGCCGATCTTTTCGCACATGTCCGGCAAGCTCGCCCTGACAAGCTCGCGAAAGCGTTCCGGATCGTCGTAACCCAGCCTAAGCGCGTCGGCTTCCGCGAATGAGATCACGGCGCGATAGGCGATTGTCCCCGCCCGCGTCTTGGCTTCGATCCGGCGGAGCGGTTCCCGCAGACTCTCCGATTCCTCGACTTTCTTGCCGTCCATGACGCCAAAAAGACCGTGTTTCATTCCGTCGTTTAAAACGACGCCGGGGCGTTTCCCGATGTACGCCACATGCGCCGCATTGCGCTTCGGCGCGTCGCGCGAGCGCGGGTTGATCACCCGCAGTTTGTATACAACCGTGGCAATGCTGATCGCCTCCCGTCATGTTTTTTACATTTCCCAATCGTCCGCGTCATTTTCGTCATCCAACGACTGATATTCATTGTCATAAAATTCGGCAATACAGACGGGATACCAACTTTCACGGTATCGGTCGCCGTCATTCGCGCTTTGAATGTACTTGTCATACATGGAAAGCAAATCAAGCAATTCCTCTTTGGTCAGTTCATCGAAGTCCATACGACTCTCCTTCTTTTTTATCGTAAATCCCTGCAATACAGCTTCTTTTTGCAAGTCGGCGCGGCGTCCCGGCGTTTGCGGTTCGGTCTGTCCCACGTCCCGCCGCCGCAAACGCCGCCGAACGTCCACCCCGAGGCGCGGAGGCTCGTGCCGTCCTCACTTTCCAATATGTAAGTGATGATTTTCTCGTACCCCATCGCTTTGGCAACCCTCGCGGCGGCGGCGCAGAGAAAGCTGCAAGCGTTGGCGCAACCGTCCGTGCAAAGCCGCGTAACCTCGGCGGTGCGTCCGTCGTCCCGCAAACGCGAGACGGGGCGGCCCGTTATGACGACGCCCCGCAGGTTCCCCGCATCGTCAATCGCGCCGACCGCGAACTTGCAGCCCTGCGCCGCGCCGTGATGACGATGGTGCAGACGCACAAACTCATTCGCCGCCGCGAGCGCGAGCGGCACGACCCTCATGCGTTCTCGTTGAATTCGCGGAACGCGGCGTCGAGCGTCGCGTCGCGCATGTTCAGGTACGCCGCCGCGTTGTGTTTGCACTCGCTCATCAGTTCCTCGTAGCTCACGCGGCCCGCGAGCGGCACGAACAGATGAACGATTTTTGAGTTGAAATAGCAAAAGGCGACCGTCATCATTCCGATCCGCATCAGGAGTTTCGCGAGGCGGTTCACCTGCGGTTTGAGCGCAATGTCCAGTTCCTCGCGTATCTGCCTGCGGATAAAGTCGATGTCCGACGCGGTTTTGTCAATGTTCATTCCCTTGTCGATGTAATCGCGGATAAGCTCGCTCACGCCGATGTGTCGCTTTGCGGCGACAACGTCAAGCTCGGATTTCATCTTCTCCGAAACGGCGAACGTCACTATGGGCGATTTGGCCAAAATATCACTCTCCTTCCCGTTATGCGGATTTTAATAACCGTTTTCAAGGTTTAACAACCGTTGCGGGCTTTGCCCGCAAGCCGTCGCGGGCGTGCGTTATGCACGTTATTCCTGCCCTCAATCGCCGGTGGCTGCTTCCGCCCCTCACGGGGCGGTAAAATGCGTCCGAGGTATGAGAAAGCGATTGAATTGTCAGAGAAAAAACACAAGCGGCGGTCATGGTCAATCATCCCCCCATTCCCGGTCATCCTCGTCGGATTCCCCGTTTTCCGGCTCATCGGCGTGCGCGGCGGCGTATTCCCGTTTCAGCGCGTCAAACTTTATGTTCTGCTCAAATTCCGGGCGCAGTACGCCGCAGAAGTCGCCGCGCCGGAACGTGGCGCGCGCCCCCGTGACAAGGTTCTCGCAGGGGAACGCCCCGCTGTGGTCAAAGGTGATGTCCTCCGCGTCCTCGCAGGGCGTCCACAGGATTTCTTCGGGACGGAGGTCGCCGAGGGACAGCACAAGCGGTCGATGGTTGTATTGCATTTCCTCGCCGCCGCATATGACGTGGCGCCCGTCGAAGGCCGGCAGCGCGGACAGCCGTCCCACGGAGGGCGCGCGGCTCCAACGCGAGATGTGGCCGTAATCGCTCTCGCCCGCGTCGGCCTTTATCGGATACACGCCGTCCCTGCCGAAATGCTCCGTGAATGTCTCCGTTTCGCCGCACAGCGTGATGCAGCCGCTCGTGAACAGTTCTTTCAGGGCGCGTCCGGCACCCACGTCCCAGCTCTTGGCGCGGTCTGCGATGTCGGCGAGAGCCTGCGCCCGTTCATGCTTGCCCTCCGTGTCGAGCTTGCCGACAAGCTCCCATGCGTACTCGATTTCCTCAAACACGTCAGGCGGCGCCATGCCGTGCGGCTTGCCGAGGTCGCGGGCAAGCCGGCGCGTCGTGTCGGCGCACCCGAACAGATACGCGCGTTCCCGCTTGGCGTGCTCCTTCGCGTCCGCGTCGCGCCCGATCTCCGCGTTCGGCAGGGTCACGGCTTCAAGGACGCGCAGGGCGAGTCTGTCCGAGGCGGCCTGCGCGTTGAAGAGATCCCGCAAGTCCAAAGGGGACGCGTCCCACGTCACACCGCACTGCCTTACGCATGACCGCAAGGCCGCGTCGCCGTCCGCGTCGCAAACGGCCCACGCCATGCGCCGCGCCGCGAACACATCCTCCGCCTCGACCTTGTAAGCGCACTCGTCAAAATTTCCGTATTCTTCGGAATAAAATGAGAAGTGAACGCGATAAGTTTTCATTTCCTTACGCCTCCGTTTCTTCGCCTCCGGGTTCGTGTTCCGGATCGTCGTCTCCGTACTCCGCGCCGTCGATCAGCGCCGCCGCGTCCTCCGGGATATATTCGCGGATGGCTTCTTTCGCCTCGTCGAAGCCGCCAAGGAAGCCCCAACAGCTATCCTGTTCCTCGCCGTCTTTGAAAAGCCGGAAGCCGTAGCACTCGCCGCGGAGGTAACAGTCATAGGTTTCCGTTTCGGCGTTCAGAATCTTTCGCGCCTTTTCAATGCTTCCGGGGGAAACGTCGCCGTACTCCTCCGCTATGTCGGCGTGGCCGGCACAGACGAAGCCGACTTGTCCGCTGTCCCACTCCGCGTGGTGGGCGCGGCCGAGAAACGTGTCCGTCGAGATGCCGAGTATGGAGTGGTCGTAAAGATACAGCGGCGCGATCAGGTTTGTCCGTTCCGCGAACCGCCGCAAGTCGCCGATGCGCATATTGTCGAGGATCGCGTCCCGCAAGCGAGCGTCGTTTTCGTCAAGAGGATACGGCGCGGAGTATTCCTCGCCCCAATATTTGTTGAAATCCCAATAACTCATCAGTGTGACGATCCGTTCCGTCCGATTTTCCTCAAAACGCAGACCGTCCGCCTCGCCGTCCCGAACGAAGCGAATGAGCTCGCCCGTCGAGACGCCTCCGTCGGCAAGCTCGCGCATAAAATCCTCCGGCTCCTTGTAATCGTGCTTGTCGCCGAGGCTGTACCGTTTGTGCCAGCAGACCATTCTGCCGAGATTGTCGCGATCCTCTCTTGGGTTCGGCGGATCCTCGTCAATCACTATTTTCAGCGTGTAACGTCCGCTCGTTTTTACCGCCGCGTTATCCATCGGGCTCACCGTCCTTTCCCAAAAATGCCGCGATGTTTTGCATGATATAGGCCAATACGTTCACGACAATGGAGTTTCCGCACATCCGGTATCTCGCGCCGTCGCTTATCGCCTTGCCGTCGTGACCGTACTGCGTCCAGCCGTCCGGCAGCGCCATGAGGCGTTCGCACTCGAGCGGCGTGAGGCGGCGTATGACGTAGCCCGTGCGTATGGGATTCGCATGATCCGGCGAGCGGCCGCCCATGCATTCGGAGCGGAGCGTGCCGCCGGCCTCGCCGGTCTCTTTGAGGTTGCGGCGGTCTGCGGCGGCAACGCAATGCTTGTCCGCCGCAGAAAGCGTAAAGCCGATTTCCTCGTTGACTCCGCCGCCTTGTGGACCGTTGAGATCTTGGCGGCCGATCATGTTGCCCTGCAAACAGTAGGCGACGCACAAATCGGGTTCGCTCCCCATCCCGGCGGGACGAGACAGCCCCACGCCGGAGGCGCAGAGCGTGCCGGCCGTCTCCGGGTGCGCAACAAGCGGCGCGTTCCTTGCGCTGGCGTTGGAGGACGCCGACAGCGTGTAGGCAGTGTCGGACACCGCCAATTCGCCGGCTTGGTTCTGGTGTACTCCGACAGCGGGGGCTTCGATCATGACAAGCCCGCCCGGTCTGCGGCCCCCGCCGCCGTCCGCGCTCGCAAGCGTCGGAGAAAGGCCGTCCGGCGTGTGTATCCGCGCCTGTTGCGTGTCCCATGGGTTCAGGCAGTCTTTTTTTTCGTTCGCAATGTGGGTCTGTTGCTTCACGCCCGGATCGGCGGCGAGGCGAACCGCCGTTTCGCCGAGGTCGCGGAGCTCGTTTCTCCGGTTTTGCGCGAAGGCGACGATGTTTTGCCCGCGGTCGGCGCAGGGGCTTGAATCGTGCCGCGCCGTGAGTGCGCGCGCGATCCGCGGCTCGACGACGCAGGGCACTTGGTTGAGGCCGCTCGGCGAATCTTTCAGCGTGGGGGACGCCTCCTCGTTATAGGCGATGCTCCGCGCGGATTCGTGTTGCCCCGCCATAAATGCGCCCACGACGACATCGGGCGGCATCGAGGCGGTTATCGTGGGGCTTCTTTCTTCGGCGTATTCGATGCTTCCGGACGCGCTGCGCCATCCGTTGAAGCCTGCGCCGCCCGCTCCGAAAGCGCCGCTTCCAAGATGGGCGGGAGTTCCTTGCCTCTCGCTCTCGCGCGCCGCAAAATACCCTGACAGGCTTTGGGGGACAAAGAGTATTTCTCCGGCACGGTTTCTCGCGCCTGTAAAATCGACGACAACAAACAGGCGCCTTCTTCGCTGTGGCACTCGGTAATGTTTGGCGGCGTCTTTGACGATCCAAGCGAGATCAAATCCGTTCCCTCGCACCATTCCGGCGTTTGCCCATTTGTCAGATCGAGGCATTGGAATTTCGGCTTCTGCGAACGCTTCAAGCACAGTCTGATAGTCACGCCCGGCATAGCTTCCTTTTCCGCTGCTGAACAATCCGATGACGTTTTCAAAGAGCGCGATTTTGGGGTGGTTTCCATGACTTTTTTCCCTCATTTCCCGTATAATTCTGACGGCTTCCGTGAACAAACCGGACTTTCCCCGAAATCCGGTGCGCGAACCGCCCGCCGCAATCGAGAACGACTGGCACGGACTCCCGAACGCGACAATATCGACCGGAGGTATTTTGCCGCCGTCGAGCTTCGTAATGTCGCCCAAATGCGCCATTTCGGGAAAATGACGCCGCGTGACGGATACGGCGTTCGGCGCTATCTCGCTCGCCCAGAGCGTCTTTATCCCGAAGTAAGACGCCGCCAAAGGCACGGCGCCGATCCCGTCGAACAAACTTCCGAGCGTGACGGGTGCGGTTTTGCGATTCATAATTCCAAATCCTCCTCCGTTTCCTCCTGCCGGTATGCCGGCAAATCCTCGTTGAAATCTTTGAGCGTCGGAGCCTCGCGTTCCACGCCGTAACCTTTCGCGCGGTATTCTTCCGCGAGCTTCCGGCTCCGGCGCTCTCCGGTCGCGTCATTGTCGAGGCAGGAAACGATTTCTTCGACCTCCGGATGTTCGGAGAGAAAACGCTCAAGCCCCAAAAAGCTTGTGCCGCCCAGCGATATGCGATGTCCGTTCCGCCAATCGCCGCCGTTCGCCTTGCAAAGGCTCGCGTGGCTGATGGCGTCGATGGCGCTCTCAAACACAAAAACCCTGCCGGATCTCTCGCGTCCGTACAGGGTGAAGGGGTAGCTTTTATTCGAGCCGTCAATATCCCGCTTGAATGGCTTCTCCGCGCCGGGGATCGTGCCGCGCAAAAAAGCGTTTTGCGGACGACCGGCACTGTCGTAGGCAACAAACACGGCGTTGTGGTGGATACTGTCAACATACCGCCCGGTTTCCTTGTCCCATCGCCGGATTGTTTCGTAAATCTTGCCGTACTTCATCAGCCCGCGCACGATGTCCGGGTCAAGCCCGCGCGCCCGGCAGAGGTACGCCAAAACGCGGCGGCTGTCCTTGTACGGCGCGGGCAGCGGGAGCGGTTCGTCCGGCGCTCTCGGCGCGGGTTCCGATGCGCGGACGGGAACCGGGGCGACATACGTGCCGCGCCCGTTCGCAAGTGCCTTGACCGCCGCGATGGCCGCCGTGATTTCGTCGCCGTACCCGTAATCATGCAATAGAATTTGCTTGTAAAGCTCAATCGGGGAATATCCGTGAAGCCCTCGGCTGTTCCAGTACCAGCGCCCATCGTCGCGGATGGCGAGGCTGTCGTGGATTTTGCCCTTGTAACAATGCCCGGAACGGGTCAATTCGTAGCCGATGGACTGTAAAAAAGCCGCGATGTTGACCTCTTTCGCGGCGGCGTATTCCTCGGCGGTATAATATTCGGCGCGCGTTGCCGTCGCCATACTCATCACCTCCTGTGTGGCAGCGGACAGCGCGGTTTAATCCGGCTCCGGTTCGTCCTCATCCTCCCGCTCCGTTTCCGCCATCGCGTCCGGCGCTTTGATATGGCTGTCATAAAAGCCTTTCAGCGCGTGGAAAATCCGATTTCGTTTTCTGTCAATTTGCGCCCCTTGACGCCGTGCTCTATGACCTCGTTGGAAAAGCCCTCAAAGTCCGCGCCGCATTTTAAGAGAAACATCCCCGTGGCGTGGTCGTTTGAGCCCATAGCCGCGAACAGCGCGGCGTGATTTTGCCCGTTTACGTCCGCGCCCGCCCCGATCAGCCGCGCCGCCGGCTCAACGTCCTTTTTCTGCGCGGCGGCGTAAATCAGCATGGCGGGTTCGTCCGTCACCGATATATTTCGGTCAAGCAGGGCGTTAATCAGCCTGCGGTCGTCGTGCATAATGGCGAGCTTTAGGAGAAACGGATCCGCGCCCCGTACCTGCTCCGGCGTACAATGCTCGGCTATCGTCGCGGCGGCGTGGGTTTTCCTGCCGCCGTGCTTTTCGTCCGCGGAGAGCGCGTGCAGGAGTACGTCGCCGTAAAAGCCCGGTTTCAGGTTCGGCACGCAGCTTTCCGCCGACGACAACATCATCAGCGCACGGTCGGTGTCATTCGTATTGACCGCGTTTTTACAGGCGCGGAGGTACATATCGTTGTCTATCTCCGTCGCGGCGTCGCAGAGCAGCTTTGTCATATTCCGGCCGGTCTCGCCGGGACGGGCGGCGGCCTGTTCCAACAAATTCCCATAGACGTGCGGGATATGTGGAACCGCCTCAATGAGCGCGTCCGTGTCGCCGTCCTGTATGGCGAGTACGGCGCGGTCGTGCCGGTCGATGTTTTGCGGACGCTCGCCGACCATTCTGACAAATTCGGTAATACTGCCGACAATCCGCCGCAGAAGCCGGTCCACCGCCTCAAAGGGCTTATGTTCGGCTTTCAGCCGGGCGCGGGTGTCGATGAGACTTTGGGCGACAAGCTTCTTTTCGTCTTTGTTCAGGTGGACGGTCGCGCCGGTCGGTTCTTCCGGCTCTCCCACACGAACGAACCGGGAGTGTACGCCGTCCGAGTGAAATGCCTTTGTCACAGTGGAGGCGATCAGGTACATCCTATCCATATCATCGTCCGCCTCGCCAAGCGTCTTGCCGGTGGCAAAGGTTTTTGTCTGCCACTTTTTGTTTTCGTCTCGGTATTTCAGATAAACGTCAAGGTAAATGCCCTCGCTGCCGCCGTAATCGACGGCGCAGGAAATGTCGCCGTCCTCCGGCCACGGCCTGCCGTCCTCCCAGTCGCGGTTCATCATAAAATACTCGTCGGGCAGATAGCCCGCAGATTCCAGCCGCCGGCGGAGTTCTGAGAAAATCTCCTGCGCCGTGCGCTCGCCGTCGTAAATCAGGCGGCGGGGATTGTCCGGGTCGGGCCTGCGCTTGGCTGTGTCTATGCGTTTCATCAAAATTACCTCCCATATAATGCAGCAGCCGGATAATCATATTTCCGGCTCGTCCTCGTCCCCCCACTCCGGCTCGGCTTCTTCCTCGTCCGGACCGAGAACATCCTCGTTTTCCTCCTGCGCGGTATCGTCCGGCAGCGCGCCGTCGTCCGCGCCGCGGTCAATGTCAAGCTCGGCATTGACCTTCGACAGCTCCGAGAGCGTATCCTGTAACTCCCGGTCCTGCTCAAACGGGCGGGTTAGCCGGACTTTGGACGCTTCAAGCCGCCGCCGGAGTTCCTCCGCCTCGCGCGTATTGTCGTCACGGCAGACCGCCAAACGCTCTAAAGCGTTCTCAATCCGGGCGATACTGCCAATTTCGCTGTCCGAAAGCTCAATCTTATGGGTCAGCGTGCCTTTCAGCAGAATATACGGGTCGGCGGTGAGGCTCTTTCGCTCCGGTGGTACAATCTCAAAGCCACGGTAGTAACCAATCACCCGATCCGCGTACTGACCGGACATAACCGCTTTCAGCAGCACCTCGCCGGCGTCTTTTCTTTCTGTAAATTGGCGCTTGCCGAGGGTCATAGCAAACTCGCCGCCGTGGGCGTCCTTACGGTCAATGTCAGCCTCGTACCCTTTGATTTCCTCCGCCAGTTTCGCCAGCTTCGCGGGGATGTGTTTCAGGACGGCGTTTTCCGTAGAGTAGCGGTCGGCGCGGTACTGCGCTTCAAGGATTTGCAGCCGCTGGACTTCAAGCTCAAGCTCCATTTTGCGCTTGATCATCGGATTGCCGGTGGCGACGGCCTTGACCTCCGCGTAATTGAGGACGACTTCATCCATGTCCTCAATCTCGCGGGAGGGGTTCTTGCCGCTCATAACCTGCGCGATAGCCCTTGCTTTGGACTCTATGATCTGCCACAAGTATGCGTCAAAACTGTTTTTTGTGACGTATTGATACAGCCGCACCTCCGGGTTGTCGTTGCCCTGCCGGACAATTCTGCCGTCGCGCTGTTCGAGGTCGGACGGCCGGTAGGGGCAGTCGAGGTGGTGCAGGGCTATCAGGCGCTTTTGCGCGTTTGTCCCGGCGCCCATCTTTTGCGTGGAGCCGAGGATTATACGGATTTCACCGCGCCGGACGGCGGCGAACATCTTTTCCTTCTGCTCATCGGTTTTCGCGTCGTGAATATACGCGATTTCAGCGGGCTTCACGCCCATGCCGATCAGCTTTTCCTTAATGTCGTCGTAGACCGAGAACGCCGCGCCGCCTTTCGGCGTACTTATGTCGCTGAAAATCATCTGCGCGGACTTCTGCGCCTCGGTCTCCTTGTAAATATCAAATACGTTGCGGACGCAGGCGTTGACCTTGCTGCCGGGAAAATCCGGCAGAGCGGGATTGATACAGCGCATATCCAGCGCGGCGTTGCGCCCGTCCGAGGTCACGCAGAGCATGTTGTCCACGTCCGGCTTCACCCTGCCGTTATGTATGTCCTCCGCGCGTTTTACGAGCTTTTGCACATACTCCCGAAGCTCCGGCGACGGCTCGACGGCGACGGTGATCGGCTTGCCGTCCCGGATTTTGGGTACGGGCAAGTCAAGCATATCCGCCGTTTGTATATCCGCGACGAGATGGAACAGCGTCATGAGTTCGGGAAGATTTACGAATTTGGCGAAACGCTCCCGCACCCGGAAGCCCCGGCCGCTTGGGGCAAGCTCCAACGCGGACACGACCTCGCCGAACGCCGCCGCCCAGTTGTCGAAGTGGTTGAGGCCGAGACGTTCCAATTCCTCCCGCTGCAAATAGCTCTGCATCGTGTAAAGCTCGACCATCGAGTTGCTGATCGGCGTGCCGGTGGCGAACACCACGCCGCGCGGGGACCGGTTCTGCTCGTTGATGTACTCGCACTTCATATCCAAATCGCCGGATTTTTTCGCCCGCGCTTTGGACAACCCCGCCACGTTGCTCATCTTACTGAAAAAGAACTTGTTTTTGTAATAGTGGGCCTCGTCCACAAAGAGCGCGTCCACGCCGAGTTCCTCAAAGGTGACAAGATCGTCCTTTGACGCGCTTTGCAGACGTTTAAGCTCATATTCGAGGGTTTTCCTCGTCCGCGCAAGCTCCTTGACCGTGACGCGCTCACCGCTGTTGACCTTTGCCTCAATCAGCGCCGCCTCAACCTCGTCCAAATCGCGCCGGAGTCTTTCCTCCCGGCGCTCCCGCGACACCGGCACCTTTTCAAAGCTGCTGTGACCGATAATCACGGCGTCCCATTCGCCGGTGGCGATCCGCGCGCAAAAGCGCCGGCGGTTCTGTTTCTCAAAATCCTTTTTGGTGGCGGCCAGTATATTCGCGGTGGGGTAAATCTCTTGAAACTTACTCGCCCATTGACCGACAAGGTGATTGGGAACCACAAAACAGGGCTTCCGCGCCATTCCCAGCCGCTTCATCTCCATCGCGGCGGCGGTCATCGTGTAGGTCTTGCCGCTGCCGACGACGTGCGCCAGCAGCGTATTCCCGCCGTACAAAATACGGGCGGCGCCGTTGCGTTGGTGCGGGTCTAACCTTACCTCCGGCGACATGCCGGGGAAGGTGAGGTGCGAACCGTCATAGACACGGGAGCGCTCGGAATTGAACAGGCGGTTGTATACCTCGCAGAGCTTTTCGCGCCGCTCCGGGTCGTCGAACACCCAGCGCTTGAACTCCTGCTTTAGCTTCGCCTGACGGTCACGGATGGCGACGGTTTCCTTGTGATTGAGTACGCGCTTTTCCTTGCCGTCAACCATTTTTGTATCGTAAATCCGGGCATTGCGCTGGTTCAGCGTGGTCTCAAACAGACAGTAGGCGTCCATTCGCTTCGTGCCGTGGGTTTGGGTCGCTTCAACGGAATTTAACAGACCGTAAGGCGCGTCCACCGCCCATTCGCCGGTGCGCCGGGCGTAATGGATTTTCACGCCGCTCTGCGCCGCTTCCGGGACGTTCAGTTTTTCTATAATGAACCGGCGGTAATAATCAATATCGATCCAATGCGCGCCGATGCGGGCGCTGATTTCGTGCGCCTCCAGCGGCTTGGGTTGTACGGCGCGCAGGGCGTCCACATTGACGGCGTACAGCGGATTATCCCGCGCCGCAAACTCGGCGGCGGCGAGCTTGTCTTTGACCTTGCCGGACAGATACTCGTCGGCGGTCTCCCAGCCGGCGAAAATATTATTCTCGTCGTCGGGATCGTCGTAAACGGGATTTTTGAAGATGACGCCGCGCAAATCCTCTATAACTTCCTCGTGGGTCTTGCCCGACAGCGACGCCATAAAGCCGATGTCCACATAGCCGCGCTCGTTCAGGCAGACCGGCAGAGACTCCGCCGACGTGTCCACACGGTCAATCCGCGCCGCCCTTGAGATGGTGCGCCGGGTGAAGATAGCGGCTTTGGTCACGTTGCCGCCGTCGTCAAGATTTTCTATGGAGGACAGCAGCGGAAAGTCCGCGTCGTCCCCGAACAGACTTATGTTGTAACGGGTATTGAGCGCGCCGAAACGCTTATGGAACCTGTCGTAGTCCGCATTCAGTTTGGCTTGGAGTTTTGCCAAAGACTCGTCGCCGATCCCGTCAAGCTGCTCTGTCAGAATGAACCGCGTGAGAGAACGCATATCGATCATGGCGGTCACGCGCTCGGCGGCGGTCTTGGCGAACTCGCGTTTTTCCATACGGGAGTTGACGCGCTGATAAATGCCGCCGTCCTCCATAACGGCGTAGCAGAAGTTTTTCACGGTCGGGTCGGCGGGGATTTCATCCGAGCTTTCGCCGTCAAGCTCCGAGAGGTCGGCCGCGCCGTCCAACGCGTCCTCCGGCAGAAACGAAACGGCCTCCGACAGAGCCTCGCGCAAGTCGCGCCCGTCAGGGTTCAGCGTGGTCAGAACTTTGTCGCCGAATCTGCCGGAATCCCACGCCATTTCGCCGAGCATCATGTGGGGGTTGTCCAAGAAATACTCGTTGAGAGGAATACCCTCGTCGGTCTTGCCGGTGTGGATCCACTTCTCGTTTTCGGCGTCCGCAAGGCGGTCACGCTTCTTCAGAAAGACAATATCCGATGTGACCTCGGTGTTCGCCGTGCTCTTGAACGCCGTGTTGGGCAGCCGGATTGCGCCCAAAAGCTCGGCGCGCTCGGCGAGATAGCGCCGGACGGACGTATTCGCCTTGTCCATCGTGCCTTTTGAGGTGATAAACGCGACCACGCCGCCCGGACGCACACGGTCGAGCGCCTTTGCGAAAAAGTAATCGTGAACCAAAAAGTTGTATTTATCAAACTTCGTATCATTTAATTTGTACTGTCCGAAAGGCACGTTGCCGATTGCCGCGTCAAAGAAGTTATCCGGCAAGTCGGCGTTCTCAAAACCCTGCACGCGAATATCCGCGTTCGGGTAAAGCTGTTTTGCGATGCGTCCGGTGATACTGTCCAGTTCCACGCCGTAGAGCCGCGAGGCACCGGCAATACCCTCCGGCATACAGCCGTAAAAGTTGCCGACGCCCATTGAGGGCTCTAACACATTCCCGCCCTTAAAGCCGAAGCGGTCAAGCGCGGCGTATATGCCGCCGATGACCTCTGAGGAAGTATAGTGCGCGGTCAGCGTGGAGTCCGCAGCGGCGCGGTATTCATGTTCTGACAATAATTCTTTCAGCTCGTCGTGTTCCGCCCGCCAGTCGGCGCGCCCCTCCGTGAACGCGTCCGAAACTCCGCCCCAACCGGAATACAGCGCGAGTGCCGCCTGTTCCTCCGGGGTCGCGTAGCGTTCCTCCGCCTCAACCGTCCGCAGAAGCCGGATGGCCTCTACGTTGCGGCGATACTTTGCTTTCGCGCCGCCGCTAACGTCAAGGTCGGGCGTGATAACAAAGTTCGGCGGCTTGGGCAGGGAGGTAGAGACGGGCGCGGGGAGTGGTTCGCCGATTGTTTCAGCGTCGTCGCCGTCGCCATCGTCGTCCTCGTCAAAGATAGGAATGAGGTCGTTTGGGTCGGGCGTTTCATCTTCGCTCTGCGCCTTGTCTTGCGCTGGAATCGCGGCGGCGGGAATATCGAACAGCGTCATCTGTGCGGAAACAGGCTTTCCGCGTTCTGGCAGATATTCGCCGCTTTGGATAAGGTTATACAGAAGTCCCGCCGTCCGCGCCCACGACAGCCGGATTTCCGGGTTTCCTATGCCAAAGTCAATCCGTATGCCGGCGCCGCTGCTGCTCGCGTGACCGCGAACGCCGTCCGAGAAGTCCATCGTGCGTCCGCCCGTACCGTATTCTCTGCTCAAAAAGGAAGCCGGCACGGAACCCGTCAGGTTCCTGTCTTGGAAGAAGTCGTAAACGCGCTCTTTGCCGCCCTCTGTCATAGGGCCCCGCAAAAGGCTCTCGCGGATATATATATCCTCATGTTCGGGTATAAAATGGGCGTCGGTCGGCACGTGGGCGACAGCCGCCGTTTGCGGCGGCGTATCTTCAATGACCGCCGCGTAACCGGCCTCGGCAAGCCGCGCCGCGTATTCGTCAAGCAGCCGGTCAGGAAAACCGCACATCACATCCGCGTCCCGCGTGATAAGTGAAAGGGTCAGCGCGCCCGCAAGCGTTCGGGCGTCCTCGCCGTAGGCCTCATAGAAATCGCCGACGCGCGTTAAGCGTATGCTCTCGGATTGCGGCGTTTCTTCCCCGTCATAAGGCGGCGGCTCAATGCCGATTTTCCGGGCGTAGGCGTCGATAGCCTCCGTCTCGCCGTTAATCGCGGAAACCTTGCCGTCCGTGTACACGACCTCTATTTCCTCGCCCCGTGATATGACGGTCATCTTTTCTTTCTGATATTTCTGCGCTTGGATATTGGAAAACCACTGCCGCGTAAAGCTGTCAAGCTCACGTGCTAAACGGGCGTCGGCGATTTCGCCGTCCTCGCCCTCAGTGTGCTGATACAGCCCCCGGTTATCCTGCTGATACGTCCGCGCCGACAGCGTTCCGGCCTCCCGGTCAATCACGAACTCCATATCCGGGTCTGCCATTAAATCGCCGTTCTGCTCATAGTTGTGCGCGATGGAAATACGGTTGCGCGAAAGCACGTCAATGGAAAGCGGGTCAAAGCCCGCGCCCGCCGTGAGGCGCATATATGTTGCTTCGCCGTTCACGATCTCCGGCGCGATGGCGGTGAGGGCGCGGAAATTGCGGTGCTGTACCGTATTGCCCCGTTCGGGGTGCGCCAGCAGTTGGTAGCTTGAACCGAACACAAAATCCAGCAGCCGCCCGCGCAGAATGTCCGTGTCGTAGAACGCCCGGTAGAGCTCAATGTCGCTCGTCCCGTAATCGTCCATAACACGCCGGATAGCCGCCTCGCACTCAAGCCGCGCGTTTTCCTCGTCGCTGTTGCGGCAGGCGTCGCGGTAGGGCTGATCCTGACGGGCGCGCTCCAAAAATATATTGGCGTACTGATAGTAGACCGTGTTAGCGTTCCTATTTTCGCCCCGGAACGCAGAAAGCGGAGGGCTTTCGCTCTCCGCTTTCTGCTCTTCTGATAATTCGGTTATCTCGGTCGGTACACGATCTCGTTCAGTACGATTTCCTCCGCCCGGTCGCGTATCGCCGTCTCGTACCGCACCGTCGCCATAAAGTCGTTCTGCGGTCTCGGTTTCTTGGCGCGGAGCTGTTTCTGCAACGTCTCCATCATCTCCCGCGCCTCCTTGTCCACTTGCAGGCACACGTCCCGCAACGTCGTCTCCGCCAGCAGGAACCCGTGCCGCCCCGGCCGGTTCTCTTTGAGGTAATCCCAAAACAGGTTGCCGTACTTGCCCATCGGGGTCTGCGGCTCTTTCGGCTCGTTCTCCACCGCCTCGATTTCCTCCGCGGTCATCGCCAGCGCCGCCATCGATTCCTCGGTTGTGTATTTGCCGTTTTTCATCATTTTTGCTCACCCTTTCGATTATTTGTTGTTTTTGAATGGTTTGCGAGATTAAGGTCAGGACGTTGCGCGATAGCTGCCCCACGGCGGCGCCCGCCTGACAGAGTACCGCCTTTGTGTTGAAGTCGCCCAGAAACTCAAACGATAACTCATCATCGTCATACAGCCCTTGCTCCAGCCCCAACCGTTCGCTGATCAGATAGCCCACGCTGTCAACCACGGTATCGCGGAACTCTTTATGGAGATTGAGGTCGTCCGGTTCCTCAAGGAAACTGTCGGCCGCGTTCTCGCGCAAGCCGGCAAGGTAATCCTCGCAGCTCTCGCGGACGTATTCCTCAACCGCCCACTTTAAGTTTTTGCTCCGATTGTCCGTGGGCGGCGGGACGCGGAAACGGCTCTCAAGCTCCGCCACAACCGCGTCCCTGTACCGCTCCGGCAGAGACCACCGACGCGGTATGCCGCGATCCTCGCCGTAGGTGTCGGAAATATCGAACACATAGCGAATTTCCATATGACGGTCGGTCTCGTTGACAACGGGGATGCCTTTCGTGCCTCGGTGGACGCGCCGACCGACCTTGTTCCAATGCCGGATTTCACCGCAGGCGGTCGCGTTCGGAGCTTGTTCGTAAATCAGAAGCGCCTCCGCGAACGGATATTTGTGGAACTTGGCGTAAAACCGCAGGAACTCACGCCAGTCCGCTTTGCTCCGCCGTATGCGCAGGGCGGCGTTGTCCGACAGAGACTTCAGGTGGGAGAGCTTTTCCCGCCGCGTCATTTGCCGGTATGTTTTCGTCGCCATGCGGGATCGCCTCTCTTTCCGGGTTTTTATGGGCGTAGAAAAATTCCAACGCCTCGATGATGATCGCCTCGATCTCGGCCGCTTTTTGCGATGGCGTGAAATATCGAGAGACGATTTTGGGTTTCAGCTTGAACGCCGGAGCTTTTGCCGCCCTCGGCCTTTTTTCGCCCGCCAGTATCCGCTCCGCGGTCTCGCGGTCGAGGTTCTTCGCGGCGCGCAGAGCTTCGGCTTTCTTGATGTCGAGCTTGCGGTGGGATGCGTCCAAAACGTCATCCACCGTCCGCTGTTCGTCTTGCGTGAGATAGGACAGGGCGACCGCCGCGTAAAGAGCGAACTCGTTGTCGTCGAGACGGGTTTTCAGGGGGCCAATGAGTTTTTCGATCCGAAGATAACGCGCTATGACGCCGCTGTCAAGACCGTATTCACGCGCCATTCTTTCACGGGCGTTTGACTTTTGTTCCAATGGGACAGAAGTCTCGGAAACCTTGCCGTTGCCGCCTCCGACCATGTTTTCAATCTCGCGGACGAGATCGGTTCTGCGCCCCTGCCGCTTGATCGCCTCATGGTGCATGGAGAGAGTGACGGCGCGCTCCGAGTGCGACAAGTCCGCAAACGAACGCTGCAACAAATTGGTTTCGGTTACGATGAGCATCGCTTCCCCGTCCGTCAGACCCTCTCGCACAATCGCCGGGATTCGTTCCAATCCCGCCGCTTTCGCGGCTTTCGTGCGATTGTGGCCCGACAGAATTTCATAATTCAAGTCATCGACGGGACGCACAATGATCGGTGCGAGCACTCCGTTTTCGCGGATGCTCCGGATCATGTCGTCGAACCGTTGCCCTTCATACGGCCTGAACGGATGCTTCTTGTACGGTTGCAGTCGTTCAAGCGGCAGATTCCGCACCGGGTCGCCGTTGGATTTGGCGCCCGGCTCCGTCGGCGTGAATATGTCGCCGAACGATCTCAGTTTGAAGCCCGTCTCAACCATTTGCGATTGCCTCTCTCGCGAATGCGCTGTACGCTTCCGCGATTTTTCCCTTCGGATCGTGCTCAAATATGGATCGTCCCATGGCCTGCGTTTCGGTCACGCGCACCGACACCGGGATTTTCGTCTCGAAGATGCGGAAGTGATCGCCGTAAGCGTTCTTCACAATGTTAAGCACTTCCCTGTGAAAATTCAGGCGTCCGTCGAACATCGTGATCAGCGCGCCCTCGATGACAAGGTTGGGGTTCAGATTTTCGCGGACGTTCGCAATTGTGGACAACAGCAGTTCCAATCCTTTTGCGCTGAAAAACTGCGGTTGCATTGGAATAAGCACCCGGTCGGCGGCGTTTAGCGCGTTGACGGTGACAAAATTCAGGCTCGGCATGCAATCCATCAACACGAAGTCGTAGTCGTCTTTGATGTGCGCGACGAACTTTTTCAGTATGTTCTCCCTGCTGATTGTGTTGACGAGAATGTTTTCCGTCCCCGTGAGCTCGATGCTCGACGGCACGAAGTCCATATCCTGAGCGCGCAGTATGTACTCGCGCTTTTGGAGCAGTTCGGAATTTTCCGTTCTGCCGCCGTTGTCGATGATCGCCCGTATGACGTGTGGCAGGGTGACGGGCAGTTCGTCGGGTTGCGGGCAACCCATCGCCATCGTCATGTTGGCCTGCGGGTCAACGTCGCACAGGCAGACTTTGTACCCCATTCGGGCGAGCGACGCGCCGAGGTTCAGCGTCAGCGACGTCTTTCCGCATCCTCCTTTTTGGTTTGCCACGGCGTAGGTTATGCTCATGGTTTTGCAATCTCCTTTGTTTGTTTTTCGGTTTCAAACGATTGGCCGGCAACGGATGTGAACGGCTTGATTTCCTCCTTCTGCGAATTTGCCTGCGGATTCCGGCCGTTTCAAACAGGCACAAAAAATTGGACTGACGCGGCAAACCCTTTCGTTGCAAGGCTTTTGCCGGTTGGTCCTATTATTACACATTCCTACGCAAGGCTCACTTTGTCGGAGCGCAAATCCATAGAGAGGGCTCTCGGCGCGAGCGTCTCGTTCAAATCCCTCGCCGCGTCTCTTTCGAGATGCAAAGCCACGATTTCGCGCGAGGTTTTGCGAAACTCGACGTTCCGAAAGACCGGCGGCTTCGGAACCGCGTTCAACGATTGCGCGAACAGAAATTCTTGCAAAGAACAGGCTCTCTGCGACAAAGAGGGCTGCCGGAGATTGTCTTGCCGGGGATGCAAGCTGTGCTTCGCCGTATGCTCCTCATACAAAAAGGAAGTCTGCGCGAAACTCAAAGAAGCGCCCTATGTGTGCAACGGTTGCGAAAGGCGCAGAAAATGCACGCTTGAAAAGGCTGTGTACAACGCGGCGGAGGCGGAGAGGAACGCAATGAGGATTCTGCGGGAATCGCGGGGCGGCATAAACGTCGATCCCGAGGAAATCAAGAGGCTTTCCGCCGCGGTTTCCCCTCTGATCAAACAGGGGCAATCGCCGTGGCACATCGCCAACACGCAAAAGGATCTTCTTATGGTCTCCGACAAGACGCTGTACTCCTACATCGCGGCGAATCTGTTCGAGGCATCGGTCACCGATCTCCTTCGAAAGGTGAAGATGAAGCCGCGAAGGACAAAGCCGGGGCCGAAAGTCGAGAGGGCTTGCCGCATCGGACGCGATTACAGGGATTTTCTCCTTCTCATGGAGAAGTTCCCCGACACGGGGGTCGTGCAGATGGACACCGTCATCGGAAAGAAAGGCGGAGGCGAGAAATGCCTTCTTACGATTCACTTCCCGGTCTCACGGTTCATGTTGGCTTTTCTGAGAGACGCCAACACCGCGAGATCGGTGACGGAAGCGTTCGACGGCATCAAACGGGCTTTGGGTCACGACCGCTTCGAAGAACTTTTCCCGCTCATTCTCACGGACAACGGGAGCGAGTTTTCGAACCCTTCGGCGATCGAAACGGACGAAGACGGTCTTGTGTGGACTCGCGTATTCTATTGCGATCCCAATTGCGCGTACCAAAAGGGTTCGATCGAAGCGAACCACAGGCTTCTGAGAATGATATTCCCCAAGGGCGAGTCGCTTAACGCTTTCTCCCAAAAGGACGTCGATTTGGCCATGAGCCACATCAACTCGTATGCGAGAAAATCGCTCGGCGGGCTTTCCCCGTTCAACGTGTTTGCCCGGATGCACGGAAACAAATCGGCGAAATCGCTCGGAATCAAACCGATTGCGATCCATGAAATCAACCTGACTCCGAGCTTGCTCAAATAGTGTGACAAGGCGCCGCGAACCGTCATGACACGAGCATCCCGGAGGGGGTTGCGTTGACCGTTTCGGAAAAAACGGAAAATGCGCCGCCCCGGCTTTGCCATGCTCAAAATTCGACCGTTTCGCCCGGCCATGCCCCTATTTTACCACCGAAACGACCGTTTGTCTTGTTGTTTTTCGCTTTGTTTTATGCGGATCCCGGCCGGTTTCAAAAAAACATCACGGGGGGTGCGTTGAACTTTTCATTTAAGCAGCCGCAGAAAGTGCAAGTATACAAGGGACGCCCTGCGGGTGTAAAATGGAGCCGTAATTCAGGTTTGAGCTGACAAGGACAATCCTCAGATGCTTGGCCGATTGGCACACGCACTGCAAAATATGCAGACTGTGCAACAGGCGCAAGACATGCGCGGTTAGAATTCCGTTAGCAGGTTTGTTGGCAAGCGGACTTTGCTTTGAGTAAACTTGCGATAAAAGATATAAATATCCACAGGCGCAAAGCAGGGGGTCTTTGGTTTCGAAAGGGAATAAAAAAACAGAGCGGTTTCAACCGAAAAATTCCCGAAAGCCGCTCTGTATTTGGATTTTATGGAGCTGCCACCCGGGTTTGAACCGGGGACCTCGTCCTTACCAAGGACGCGCTCATACCTACTGAGCTATGGCAGCATATTGAGTTTTTATTCAACCGGCTACGTCCTTGCCAAAGGGATACTCTGCCGGCCGAGTTGGGACAGCAGACCACGCAATTCGAACCGGCGGACACGTCTTTGCCGAAGACGCACTCCCGGCTGCGGCAACGCGGCCCATACAACTGTTTGCTTCATCATTCTACTATATCGCGTTGCAGAATGTCAACAGGGATTTAATTTAAAAAAATCGGCAAAAACGGTTCGAAAAAACCCCGCGCGAACCGCTCTTGAGAACATTCGTCCCCTGTTTTCCTCTTCCGTTTGCCTGTTTCCCGCTTGCCGTTTCGAAAAAATCAAACCGCGCCCGGGCCGGCCGGATCGCGCCGGGATCCCGTTCTCGCAGTTTTCCCGCGCATGCGCGGCTGCGGCCCCGCCCCTCGCCTCCGGAATCCGGCACGATTCTTGCGCAATTTTTCGACAAGCGGGAGCTGCATGCGCGCGGGGGCGCGCGTGACCGTGTCCCTTGGGCTTGAGGCGTCTGTTGCTTGCTTTTCGGACGGCATATGTCCGGCAGGGGAAATGGGGTTAAAAATGCATAGCGGGTCAAAGGGGGCAACGGCCGTGTATTTGAACGGAAACGTCTACACGGTCGATCGGAATTTTTCACGCGCCGAGGCGCTTGCGATCAAGAACGAACGATTGATCTACGTGGGCGCGGACGCGGTTGCGAAGCGGCTGATCGCCGCCGACACCGAGGTCGTGGATCTCGAAGGAAAAACCGTTCTGCCGGGCCTGCTCGAAGGGCATGCGCACTTCGGGTGGCTGAGCAATTCCCTCTTGGAAATCAGAGGGCTCGGCAGGCAAAAGGAAGAGATCTTGGACGATGTGGCGGAGCGTGCGAAGTCCGCGAAGCCCGGGGAATGGATCATAGGCCGGGGCTGGAACAACGAGATCTGGAACGGCAAGGCATTTCCGACGAAGGAAGAGCTGGACAGGGCCGCGCCCGACAACCCCGTGTGCATGCACAGAACATGCTGCCACGCCTATTGGGTGAATTCCGCGGCGCTGCGCTTGGCCGGCATAGACAGGGACAGCCGGGCGCCGGCGGGCGGCGAGATCGTGCGGGACGCGGACGGAGAGCCGACGGGCGTGCTCATCGACAACGCGGGGGACCGGCTCACGGCGATCATCCCCCCGTATTCGCGGGAACATCAGATCAATGCCTTGAAAAAAGGCGAGGAACATCTCCTTTCTTACGGATTCACGGGCGTCATGGACGCGGGAGCGAATCTCGGCGAAATCGAGGCCATGCGCGCGCTCTGCC
This sequence comes from Eubacteriales Family XIII. Incertae Sedis bacterium, assembly GCA_031276135.1. GTDB lineage: Bacteria > Bacillota > Clostridia > Peptostreptococcales > Anaerovoracaceae > JAITLA01. The sequence goes on from JAISNR010000137.1 coordinate 35,912, forward strand.
GATCCGGCGCGTGCAGGCTGCGTCTTTACGTCTACGCGTCGGAAGGCGAAGCGGCAGAACATTTTTACAAAAAAGGAACAGAGACAGGGCTGTACGACAATCGTTTCACATGCAGGGGCGTGAAATTGTTCGGCGACGGCTCTTTTGGCGCGCGCAGCGCGCAGTTGCTCGAGGATTATGCGGATGCGCCGGGCAGCAGGGGCATCGCGCGGTACCGCGACGAGGAATTGTACGAGGCCGTCAGGGACGCGCGCCGCAACGGGTTCCAAGTGGCCGTCCACGCGATCGGGGACGCCGCGCTGAAGCAGGTTTTGCGGGCCTATACGCGCGTGCTGGACGAGATGCCTCTGCGGGACAACCGCTACCGGGTCGAACACTGCGCCATAGCGGACCGCGCGGACATCTCGACGATGGCCGCATACGGCTTCATTCCGAGCATGCAGACCGTACACTGCACCTCCGATTGGCCCATGATCGGGGAATGTCTGGGAGAGAAAACAAAGCGCGCGGAACGGGTCTATGCTTGGAGGGATTTTCTGGATGCGGGGCTTCACATCGCGAACGGCTCCGACGCCCCCGTCGAACAGGTGAACCCCTACCATGGGTTTTACGCCGCCGTCACGCGAAGGGACAGGACGGGCAAGCCGGCCGGGGGCTGGCATCCGAGCCAGCGCATGCGCCGGGAAGAAGCGCTGCGGGCCGCGACGCTGTGGGTGGCGGAAGCGCAGTTCGAGGAAGGGATCAAGGGTTCCTTGGAAGCCGGAAAGCTCGCGGATTTCGTCGTGACGGACAGGGATTTCATGAACTGCCCCGAGGATGAGCTCAAGGACATGCGGGCGCTGCGCACGGTCGTCGGAGGAAGGACGGCATACGAAAGGGAAAAATAAACAACCGCAAACGCGGGCGGAGCAAGGGGAACGCGCGCGTATCGGGAAACATTCGGATTGGAGAAAAAACGATGGGTACATTCAGGGAAAAGAGGGCGGAGCGCGCCGACAAGGCCCCTTCGCTCGCGCTGTCGATCGTCATCGTGCTGTTTTTCGCAATATGCTTTGTCGTGCAACTGGTGCAGACCGGATCGCCCGACGTGCACATGACCATGATCATCGCCGCGGCGTTTGCCGTTGTCCTGCTCGTGATACAGGGTACAACGCTGGCAAAGATCGAGGAAGGGATCATCCACGGTTGCAAGATCGCGACCATCTCCATGATGATCCTGATGTTCATCGGGACGATGATCCCCGCATGGATCGCCGCAGGGACCATCCCCACGCTCATTTTCTACGGACTCAAGCTGATTTCCCCCTCTGTGTTTCTGCTGACCGCCCTGCTGGTCTGCGCCATCTCCACGCTGGCGACCGGGACATCGTGGGGGACGGCGGCCACCTTCGGCGTGGTCATGATGGGCATCGGCCAAGGGCTCGGCGTCCCCGCGGAATGGACGGCCGCCGCCGTGGTTTCGGGCGCGATCTTCGGGGATTCCATATCGCCCATCTCGGATACGGTCAATTTGGCGGCGGGCACCTGCGAAGTCAACGTGTTCAAACACCTGCGCGCGCTGCTCTGCTGCAGCATTCCTTCCATAATCATCACCGCCGCCGCATTTTTGGCGATGGGCTTCCTCTTCGCGGGGCGGCACATCGACGACAGCCAAGTGGCGCGCATTCTGAACGGACTCGCGGAGCATTTCAACGTCGATGCGCCGCATGCGCTCATAAGCCTCATCCCGCTCGTCATCGTGATCGCGATGGTGAAATTCAAGATCAGCGCGCTGGCCACCATCGCCGCCTCCGCGCTTTCGGCCATGATCATGGCGCTGGTCGTGCAGGGCCACGACATCTACGAGATGATGCGGTTCATGAACTACGGGTTTGCGATCGACACCGGCGTCGCCGACATCGACACGCTGATGAACCGGGGCGGGCTGCAATCCATGATGTGGACCGTGTCCCTCGGGTATCTGGGCCTGAGCTACGGCGGCATCCTCGAAAAGGCGGGTGTGCTCGATGCGCTGCTGTTCAGCGCCAAGCAGATCACGAAAAACGCGCGCAACCTCATTCTGGCGCACAGCTTCACGGGCTTTCTGACGATCATGCTCTCCGCGAGTCCCTACGTGTCGATCCTGATCCCGGGCAGGATGTTCGCGGCCGGCTACAACAAGCTCGGAATCAACAGGGTGGTGGCCTCGCGAACCTGCGAAACCTCGGGCATCTGCCTCGATCCGATGCTGCCGTGGACGCTGGGAGGCGTGTTCTTTTCGGGGACGCTGGGCGTCGGAACGCTCGAATACGCGCCCTTCGCGTTTTATCTGCTGATCACCCCGCTCATTTCGATCGCATACGCCCTGGCCGGCAGGTTCATTCCCCGTTCGGAAGATGCTCGCGCAGCCGGTCCATGACCTCGCCGAGGTTCAGCGGCTTGCCCACATGCCCGTTCATGCCCGATTCGAGGCATTTTTCGATGTCCTCGCGGAACACGTTCGCCGTCATCGCCACGATGGGGATCTCCTTCGCGCGGGGCAGATCGAGCGCGCGTATGCGCCGCGTGGCCTCATAGCCGTCCATCTCGGGCATCTGCACATCCATGAAGATCATGTCGTAGCGCGCCGGCGCTTCGCGGAACATCCGGACCGCCTCCGCCCCGTTCACGGCGCAGTCGATGTCGAGCGCGGTCGGTTCGAGCAGCGACAGGACGATTTCGCGGTTGATCTCGATATCCTCCGCCAGCATGATGCGGCGGCCCTTGAAGCAGCCGGCGCCGTCCGCGCCGCCGACCCCGTCCGCGCCTCGGGGAAGCTCGTCCGCGCGGCCCGCCGCATCCTCCGAGCCCCGCTGCGCGCGCAGCGTAAACGAAAAGCTCGAACCCTCTCCCGGCACCGATTCCACGCTTATGCTGCCGCCCATCATCTCCACGATGCGTTTGGAAATCGCGAGGCCGAGGCCCGTGCCGCCGAACCTGCGCGCGGTGCCGCTGTCCGCCTGTTCGAACGACGTGAAGAGGCGCGACATCTGCTCCTCGCTGATGCCTATGCCCGTATCGCGCACCGCGATCCGGATCGTGCAGATGCCGTCATTTTCTTCCAAAAGTTGTGCTTCAAGCCTTATTTTTCCGTATTCCGGGGTGAACTTCACGGCGTTGGAGAGCAGGTTCGCGATCACCTGTGCCAGCCGTTGGTCGTCGCCCGTCAGCACGCGGGGGATGTCCCCGTCCACACTTATGGAAAAATCAAGATGTTTTTCCTCGATGCGGAAGTTTATGACGTCCGTCACGCGCCGCAGCATTTTCTCGAAATCGAAGGCCACGAGGGACAGCTCGAACTTGTTGGCCTCGATCTTCGACATGTCCAGAATGTCGTTGATCACGCCGAGCAGGTGCGTCGAGGCGTCCTCGATCTTCTTCAGGCAGTAGTCCTTCCTCTCCGGGTCGTTCGAGCCCTGCGCTATGGCCGTCATGCCTATGACGGCGTTCATGGGCGTGCGCATTTCATGGCTCATGTTCGCCAGAAAATCGCTCTTCGCGCGGCTCGCGTTCCGGGCCTGCTCCAAGGCGTCGGCGCGTTCCCTCTCGATGATCTCCCGCGCCGCCGCGCCCGCGATCACGTTGCCGACGAGCCCGACGAGCTGCACGTCGCTTTCGCTCCATTTGCGGGCGCGGGCGCATTCCTCCGCGCTGAGAACGGCCCAATATTCCCCGTCCACGTACAGCGGCGCCCATATGAAGGATTGGATGCCGCGCGCTGCCAAGGGGAGATATGCTTCGCCCTGCCGGACGTCGTCGCAGGACAGGGGCAAAACGAAGCCCGTTTCGGGCTGTTTGCGGGGAAAACCCGCGGACAGGAGGTCGTCCGGACCGATCGGTTCTCCGCTTACGAGGCCGCTCGCGCCGCTCCGGACATAGGAGTACGCGGCGCGGCTCTCGCCCGTTTCCGCATCGGTCACGGATATGCGCATGCACGAAACCCCGAGGAATTCGCCGCTGATGCGCAGCGCGTTGTCGATCAGCGCGCGCATTTCGTAGGTGGAAATGAAGCTCTGCGAAAGCTCCGACATGAGCTCCTGCTGTTTCAGGCGCTTTTGCAGCGCATCTTCCTTTCGCTTGTACAGAACGAAGCTCAGGCTGCCGCCCGTTATGACGCCGGCCATCGCGAGAAGCATAAGGCAGGTGAGCAGGACGATGATGTTGCGCGTCTGCAGGATCTGCTCATCGCTGATGTCCACCCCCGCCACCGCGACGACGCGCCCTTCCCCGTCGAACACGGGCGAAAAGGAGGACAGCAGACCGGTATAGCCCACGGAATAATTCCCGAGTCCCGAGGTGGCGGAAACGCCCCCGAACGCGGACATCGGCGCTTCCTCCGGTTCCAGCGGCGGCGTGGCGAGGTTCACCGTATCCTCGGTCAGATCGTTGTCGATGATGAAGCGCAGCATGCCGTTCTCCGCAGGGCGCATGTAGTAGACGTACAGCAGCTGCGACTCGTCGGCGAAATCGATCAGACGCTGCTTCAATTCCGCAAACAGGGGCGTTTCCATGTCCGAAGGCCGGACGAGCCGTCCGAGCTCCTCCGCGCTGACGATCTCTGCGGCGGCCCGGCTTGACGCGAGAAGCCTTGCCTCTATATTCTCTTTCAGGAAGCCGGATATGGAGTTGACCATGACGCTCGTCGCCGCAGCCACCGCAATGACGATGACCGACGACACGAAGAAGAGGAAGATCGCAAGATTGTTCTTGGAGTATGTTCGCATACCGAGCCTGTCGCTTTCAAATGCGGCCTTGTGCGGTCACGGCCGCCCCCGCCCTGCGGTCAGGAATTCAAACAGCACCTCGAGCAGCCTGTCCATCTCGACGGGCTTCGCGATGTGGGCGTTCATGCCGCTCTCGAGCGCCTTGTCAACGTCCTCCTTGAACGCGTTCGCGGTGAGCGCGACGATCGGCACGGTGCCCGCGTCCGCCCGGTCGAGGGCGCGGATGGCGCCCGTCGCCTCGTAGCCGTCCATGAGCGGCATCTGCACGTCCATGAAGATGATGTCGTAGCTGTTCTCCGGGGATTCCGCGAACATCCGCACGGCCTCCGGGCCGTCCTTCGCCTCGTCGATCGCCATGCCCGTGATTTCGAGCAGCGACATCACGATGACGCGGTTGATCTCCACGTCGTCCACCAGAAGCGCCCGCTTGTCCGTGAACCTGTCCGTGGCGTCCAAGATGGCCGCCTCGCCGGACAGGTCCTCCGTTTCGCGCAGCCACAGCTCGAAGCTGAATTCGCTGCCCTCGCCCTGCTTGCTCTTCACGGAAACCTCTCCGCCGAAGAGCTGCACGATGCGCCGGCTGATGGCAAGACCCAGCCCCGTGCCTCCGTATTCGCGCGACAGCCCGCCGTCGCCCTGTTCGAAGGGGCGGAAGATGCGCGGCAGAAATTCCTCCGAGATGCCGATTCCCGTATCGGCAACGGAAAACGCCACCAGCGTTTCGCCCGGCCTGCGATCCTTTTTCTCGATGCGGAATGCGACCCTTCCGTGCGCCGGCGTGAATTTCACGGCGTTGCCGAGCAGGTTTACCAGCACCTGCCGCAGGCGCATGGAATCGCTGATGAACGCGGAGGGCGAGAAATCCTCGAGGAAAACCTCGAACCGTATGTCTTTCTCGTCGCAGCGCGGCTTGATGATGCCGGTCAGGGTGTGCACGAGCTTCGGCAGGTCCACCGTTTCCTTCGAGAGCTCTATCTTGCCGGCGTCCAGCTTGGAGATGTCCAGAATGTCGTTCAGGAGGCCCAGCAGATGCTGCGACGAAGCCTCGATCTGCAACATGTTTTCCTTGAGATCCGCCGCGTCCGAAGCGCCGCTTTCCTCGTCGAGCTTCCGCTGCACGATGCTCGTCATGCCTATGATCGCGTTCATCGGCGTGCGGATCTCGTGGCTCATGCGCGCCAGAAATTCGTTCTTGTGGCGGTTCGCCCGGTTCGCGTCGTCCACGGCCTGTTCCAGCTCGATCTGCGTTTCGCGCAGCTCGTTTTCCATCGTGACGCGCACCGTGACGTCGCGCGCGAAGCCGATCAGCCCGACCGGCGTTCCGTTCGCATCGAATATGACCGTGCGCACCGCGTCCAGAACCTCCTCATGCCCGTCGGCGAACGCGATGCGTTCCTCCGTATAGACCGGCTTGAGCGATGCGAACGCCGCGCCGTCATTCTTTCCGAACGCCTCCGCGAGGTCCGGCGGCAGCGTGTCCTTCGCCGTTTTCCCGACGAAATCGTCCGCGGGTCTGCCGGCGATGCCCGAAAAGCGGGGATTGACCGTCAGGTACCTGCCCTTCGCGTCTTGGTACCAGATCAAATCGGGCGAACCGGCGAAGATCGTGTCGAGCAGCAGCTTTTGCTCCTCTATCTTCAGGCGTTCGCGAACCATCTCCGTGACGTCAGAGGTGACGATGATGTAGCCGATCTTCTCGCCGTCCTTGCCCAGAAAATAGTTCGCGGCGCCCTTGAAGTACAGTCCGCCGCCCTCCGGACGGTAGGTTTCGGCCTCCCGGCCCTCCCGCAGCGCTTTGATCGGACAGAACGGGGACTCGACGGGATAGATGCTGTGTTCGAAATAGGGTTTGCCGACGACGTCGGCGAGGGTCTTTCCGTTCAGGCGCAGGCCGTGCTCGTTCATGTAGATGATCCGAAGATCCAAATCCGTGATGCAGAGCGGGCCGTTCACGCTGTTTACGATGTTGTCCGCCATGTCGTCGAAGGAATCCGCCAGCGCGCCGAATTCGTCCTTTGTGGTCGAGCGGAAGCGGAACTGCCGTTCCCCGGCCCTGAAGCGCGAGATGCCCTTGATCAATCGCTGGATGCTGTTCGTCAGGGAAGACGCGATCCAGATGGCGACGAACACGACCAGAACGATGATGATGCCCGTGGTCAGGATGAGCTGCATGAGCGTGCTCGCGAGGCTGGCCTCTATGGCCGAACCGAGCCGCGCCTCCGTTTCCGCGGCGGGGCGCGTGAAATCCTCGAGCCCCGCGCCGATGGCGACGAAGCCGAAGCCCCGCTCGGAATAGCCGTTGTCCTCGGAGGGGGCGTAATGCCCCGTGTAATAGGGGATCGCGGCCGCCGTGGTCAGCTTGTAGAGGCCGCTCCACAGGATGTAAAACGAACCCGAGCCGCCGTCCTGCGTGAGGTCCATCCAGCCCGTGCACTGCGGCGCGTTGTTGAGATAACGCCCGTCCAGGCCGACGAGTCCCGCCCGTGTGAGCGCGGGCGCGGGCGTTTTTTCCCTCGACTGCGCGTCGAACTGCGGCACGTCCCGGACGAAGTCCGTCCACTTCTCCGTGCCGCTCGCCCGCCACGCATCGTAAATCGACGATTCAAGCCACGGGATCTGCGGCTCCCCGGTGTCGGGATCGAAGCCGACGATGGAATGGTGCCTCGGATGGCAGATGCTGCGGCACTTGTAATCCCATATAAAGGCGTAATTCCCCTCGAAGGCGCTCGGCAGCTCCGTATAGCGCTCGTTCATCGGCGTCAGATGGTCCACGAATTCCATGATGTGGTCGTGGTTCAGCGCGAGGGTCACATAGCCGATGATCTTCCCGTCCCTGTCCGTCACGGGCGTCGCCCAGCGCACGATGCCCTCGAAGCGTTTGCCGTTCGGGTTTTCCCTGCCGGCATAAGCCTGCGCCTCGGGCGCGTATTCGATCTCGTAGCCGCGCGTTTCCGCCGCTTCCGCAACGGCTTTGGGCGTATACATGCCGATGTGATTCGAGCCGACATACGCGCCGATGACATCCGACACGTAGATCTCGCCCGGCTTCAGCTTCTTGAGTTCCTCGAAATAGGTTTCGGCCTTGACGTAGGTGTTCAGCCTGTCCGAAACATCCTTCTTGTGCGGGTCCATGCGATCCGACGTGACGGCCTTGTACCGCTCGATGCCGTTCGGATCGACGAAGGTGATCTCCTTGTAGAGGGGCACGTATTCGTATGCGAAGGATTTGGGCTCGCGATAGCGAAACCCGTCCATGTCGTTGTTTTCGCTGTTGGTGGAAATGCCGCCCGTCCGCGCCGCCGCGGGCGGTGCTGCGGCAATCCACGATTCCCCGTCCGGTGCGAGCGTCCATTCGCCGCCCTTGATCAGCCGTCCCTTCTTGTTTTCGGCAAAGCTGCGGTAATTCTCGTCGCTCGGTGCGATGTTCGCGAGATACAGGATGTCGGCGTCGCGGCCGTAGAGAAAATCCGCCACTCTGCGCGCCGCGTCCGTCGTCATGCGCTCGATGTTCTCGGTCGCGCTTCTGTTCAGGGCGGAGGACGAGTCGCTGACGGCGATCTCCTTCAGAACGTCGCCCAGGGTGACGAAATGCCGCCAGGCGATCAGGGCCAGGATGATCAGGGGAATGATTTTGATGACGAGGAAGATGATGATGAGCTTGGCGCGCATGCCAAGGCCCAACCTGTTCAAAACGGCTTCTGTTCTTTTGCGAAAATACGCCGAAATGCGTTTCATTCTCTCCAATTTACCGCTCAAAATCGCGTGCTGTTTTGAGTGGTTACCTCTCCGCGTTAAATGCCGTACAGCAGACGCAGGAACGCCCTGACGCCGAAATGCAGCACCGATTCGTCAAAATCGAAACGCACGCTGTGCAACGGCGCGTTGCGCCCGAGCCCGAGGTGAAAGAATACGCCGGGCGCCATCCGCTGATAAACCGAAAAGTCCTCCGAGGTCATCGTCGGCCTTTCCGCTTCCGTGAAGGAAAAGGCCGCGCCGTCGTCCCCGTCCGGCAGGCGTTCGCACGCGCGTCCGCACAGCACGTCCCGGAATCTCTCGAACAGCGCGGGGTCGTTGCGCACGGCCGGGCAGCCCTCGAGGAAGCCGATCTCGACGCGGCAGGAGAACGCGCGTTCGACATTTGCGGCGACGGCCCGCAGACCTTCCTCGAGCCGCGCGCGCACGTCCTCCTCGAAGCAGCGCATCGTGCCGTGCAGGACGGTGTGGCCCGAGAGGATGTTCGTCGCGGTTCCGCTCTCGAATATGCCGAATTTGAGCAGGCGGAGCACATCGTCCGGAAAGGCGTCGCGCTCCATCCCGTAGGCTTCTTCCACGAAGCGCGCGCCGGCGAGCAGCGCGTCCACGCCCTTGTCCGCCGCGGCCGCGTGCACGCTCTTGCCGAATATGTCGATTCGCAGAACGCAGGCTTCGGCCATAAGAGGCCCTTTGCGGCAGACGACGGCACCCTTTTCGTGCCCCGGCCAGAGGTGCAGGCCGAAGACCTTGGAAACCTTGTATGTTTCGAACACGCCGGCGTCACAGATCTCCCGCGCGCCGCCCGTGGTTTCTTCCGCCGCCTGAAATATGAGCAACACGTTGCGCGGCAGCGCATCCGCGCGCCGGGCCAGCTCTTCGGCGAAGCCGAGCAGGATGGCCATATGCCCGTCGTGGCCGCAGGCGTGCATCCGGCCGGGGTGCTCCGAAACGTAGTCGCATTCGTTCGCCTCGGTGATGGGCAGGGCATCCATATCGCTGCGAAAGGCCATCGTATCCGGCTTGCCCGCGTCGAAATACGCGCACAGGCCGGTCCGTCCCGCCGGGATGATCTCGCAGGGGAGCTTCGAAAGGACCGACGCGACGTAGGCGCGGGTCTTGGGCAGGTCAAAATCGAGCTCCGGTATGCGGTGCAGCATTCTGCGGTGTTCCGCAAGTCTGTCGGACATGGCGTGCCTCCTCGTGATCGGCCGTTGTTTTTGTTCCCGGCTTCGCATGCCGGCCGTTTCCTTTTGGTCATTGTACCATAGAAAGCGAAGCGTCTGTGGTACAATCCGCGCATCGCCGTTTCCGCGCGCCCTTCGCGGTTATTATATCATTGGAGAATGCGCCCCGCAATGCGGCGAAACCCTTTGTTACGAATTTGTAATTTTCAGATTTTGGGGCGGTTTTTGATTCGGGCCGCGCTTTTCCCCGCTTTTCCCCGAAAAAATCCTTGACGCGCGGCCCGCAAGACACTAATATAGTATGTGGGGTTCGCGAAGTCCCTGTCGCGAAGGCGCCCCGAAGGATGCGCGCCCGTAGCTCAGTTGGATAGAGCGTCAGACTCCGACTCTGAAGGCCGCACGTTCGAATCGTGTCGGGCGTACCAAGAAAACCCTTGAAACTGCAATGGTTTCGGGGGTTTTGTATTTCGGGCGCATGTCCCCGATTTTACCGTTTTTCTAACATTGTTCCGCACCGTCTGCATAGTTTTACGGCGTTGTTCCGGAGCGTGTCTGTCCATTTATACAAACCTGATTTGAAGGTTCAGTTTAATCCGAATTTCGCCGCCTTCTCGGTACAAAACACCGAAACCGTGACGGGTACTGCTCCCGGTTTCGAACTTTGTATTGTTCAGCAAATAGCCTCTGAACGCATCGCGGTTATAAATGTGATAGGCAAGCACATCGCCGTCAGTTTTTACGATTATGTATCCGCCTGTGGCTTCGTCGGTTCCGTCCCATTGCGTCGCGGGTTTCAGCCCCAATGCAATAGCACACAGCAGTTCTTTCACCTTGTGCCGATAGAATTCCGCACTGCAAGACAGCGGGTCGATTTGCGTGACGTAATCAGCTAATTTGGCACAATCGTTCGCGGTTTCGGAGTAATACCCAATGAGCATTTGCGATACAACCACAGGCATTTGACTGTCTATCATGACGAGGTTGTCATTAAAGGTCTGATTCTCCAAAGAGCGGAACTGCAACTTGCTTCCGTTTGCGGCTATTGCCCTCATTCTGTCCTTGATTTTGCTGTCTGTGTCGATGGCGTTAATCGGCTTGATCTGCTTAGGGTCAAGCCCTTTGACTGCAAAGATAAAGTTTGTCGTTTTGCCCGCATTGAGCAGGGTGGGCGGCATTCCGAGTTCGCTTTTGATGCTGAAGCCGACGATGTGCTCATAGCTTGTGCTGACATCGTGAACCTGTATGCTGATGTCCGCTTTATCCGAGGATGGCGCTTTGAGCTTATTCACGCAGATGCGTTTGATAAAGGCTTCGGACTGCGGCAACTCAAACGAGCCGCGGCTTGAAGCTCGGTTGTTGATGTCGTTGAACAGGCGTGTTGCCTCGCTGTCGAAATCCCGCATGGGAACCTTGAGAATTTCGTCGTCATTCAGATATACTCGTACCTCTGCCGTTTTTGGATCCGGATGATATTCATATTTGCTTCCTGCGACCTCTTCCCGCAAGATTTTCAGAATCGGGAAAAACATATTGCTGATTCTGCCCGGGCGTTCGTCTGCCGCAAACAGTTTGCCGTCAGCCAACAAACGGAGGAGTGCGTAAACCTCGGACCATTCGCCTTTATTGCCTTTGATCGCCATTACGTCTTTGCCTCCTCGCCGTTCTTCTCGAGTATCATTTTAACTCTTTCCGCTATGGCTTTTATAACCGGCACGGAGACCGAATTGCCGAGTTGCTTATACAGATGAACATCGGCAATCGGAAGTTTGAATGTGTCCGGATAGCCTTGCAATCGCGCCCATTCACGCGGCGTCATCTTGCGTATTCCCTCGTTGTTAATCTCACCTTTTATGTGAGTCTCCGGAGTCATACTGTGGGGACGATTATCTATAAGCAGGTTGCGCTCGCGCCCCATGCCGCCGCATACAATCGCGCCGGCGATGTCGTCCCAATCGCGGATTTCATAACCAAATCCGTGCCCCTTTGCTTCGTGCCTTGCCCGATGGCGGCGCAGAGTTGCAACATAGGTTTCGGACAAATAGTAGCGAGTCGGAATAGGAGCAGCTTCGACGATGTCGCGAATCCTCTTTGTGTCATCGGCAACTTCGGGAAACTTAAACTCCGAACTGTTGATGTCGTTCCGAAATGCAGCGATGTAGATGCGCTCACGATTTTGCGGAACGCCGAAGTCTTTACTGTTCAGAATCTTTTCGTAGACTGTATATCCAAGCTCTGTGAGCGTCCCTTTGATGATGTCGAAAGTACGTCCTTTGTCGTGAATGGTTAATCCTTTTACATTCTCACAGAAAATGACCTTCGGGTTGTGCTCTGCGCAGATTCGGGCAACATCGAAAAACAGGGTTCCGCGAGCCATTCCCTTGAAGTTGTCGGCAAAGCCTTTGCGCTGTCCTGCAAGGCTGAACGCCTGACACGGAAACCCTGCGAGGCAGATGTCGAACTTCGGCACATCGGTTTCGGATATTTTCGTAATGTCGCCCGATATTTTAAACGCATCACCGAAATTTTCACGGTATGTACGTTGAGCGTTCTCGTCCCATTCGCTGGCAAAGACCGTAGCCAACTTTTTGCCGAATGCTTGCTCAAAGCCCAGCCGAATGCCGCCGATACCGGCGAACAGGTCAATAGATTTAAGTTGTTTCATTGGCTGTCTCCTTGTACGGCGTTTCCGCCGAAGCCATTTCCATAATATCGCCGGGTTCAACCAACAATGCGAAACATATCTTTGCCAAAACTTCGGTGGTCACGTTCTCCCCTTTCGCCAACTTTGACATTGAGGCGGGGCTGACTCCCGATAGCTTCATAAGGTCGCCCTTCCGCATATTCTTGTCTATCAACAGTTTCCAAAGCTTATTGTAGGACATCCCCATATACTTTCTCCTAACGCCGGAATTCGACTTTCTGACACTATAACACAGTCGAGTCGAAAAGCCAAGCGCTATTTTTCACACCGTCATAAAATTTTAACGCATCGACATAAATTATTTATGACGGTGTGATTCTAACAGACGACTGTTCAGTGAAAGCATAATCGCCGGCCGGGAATCGGTACAACCAAACGCGGAGCGCACGGCGATATGCGGAGATTTTCGCATTCTTTTTGCGAAAGTGTTTGCAAAAGAACACATGTTCCGGTACCATATAAAGAGTTCCTGCGGTATGCCGGCGCGGGAAGCGTTTCTCGCGCCGGCGGCGGCCGGTCGGAACGAACGGGGGAACGGCGGGCGGACACCGCATTCGATCCCGGGCAACCGGAGCGGTGTCCGATCAACGGGAACAAAGAGCGGCGGACGGCGGAGGCGCGCATGGGCGAATTCAAAATCATATCCGACTACAACATGACGGGCGACCAGCCACAGGCGGTCGAACGGCTCGCGAGCGGCCTCGCGCGCGGGCAGAAGCACCAGACCCTGCTCGGCGTCACGGGCTCCGGCAAGACCTTCACGATGGCAAACGTGATCGAACGGGTGCAGAAGCCCACGCTCGTCATCTCCCACAACAAGACGCTCGCGGCGCAGCTCCACGGAGAATTCAAGGAATTCTTTCCCGAGAACGCCGTGGAATACTTCGTAAGCTATTACGATTACTACCAACCCGAAGCCTATGTGCCGTCCACGGACACCTACATCGAAAAGGATTCCGACATCAACGACGAGATCGACAAGCTGCGCCACTCGGCGACGGCCGCCCTGTCGGAGCGGCGCGACGTGATCATCGTGGCCAGCGTTTCGTG
>JAISNR010000138.1 GCA_031276135.1 Eubacteriales Family XIII. Incertae Sedis bacterium
TTTATAAAAAATGTTACATGGACCTGTCGCAGCTGTGATTCTGGATATACTATACCGCATTCCTATGGAATTGTAAAGGATTTTTTCGGTTTTGGCGGTTTTTTGATATTTTTTTGACAATCCCCCGGTTCGGGCGCGGCGGTCCGGGGGCAAAAACAGCAAAACCGCCGATCGTCGCGAAGGCGGTTTGCCGGTCGTCTTTGCCGTGTTTATATGCCCGCGTTAGGCAACGACCTCATAGCCTTGGTCCTCGATCGCGAGCTTGATCTTGTCGAGCGGGGCCTTCGCCGCATCGTGCGCGACGGTCACGGTCCCCGCAGCCAAATCCACATCGACCCCGTGCACGCCGTCAAGCGCGCTTGCGGCGTCCGTGACGGCCTTCACGCAGTGCTCGCAGGACATTCCGTCCACATGCAAAATCGTATTGTCCATTTTGTTCCTCCATATCTATTTTTACAAATTGTGTCCGACGTCCGCCCCGGCGCCGCTTTACGGCGCCGCTCTGAAGCGTTTCAGGCGCAAGGCGTTCATCAGGACGGAAACCGAGCTCAGGCTCATCGCCGCCGCCGCGAACATCGGGTTCAGAAGCGGTCCGCCGAACAGGTGCAACGCGCCGGCCGCGACGGGGATGCCGACGATGTTGTAGCCGAAGGCCCAAAACAGGTTCTGCTTGATGTTGCGGATCGTCCGCTTGCTCAGGTTGACGGCCGCGGCCACGTCCGCCGGATCGTTTCGCATCAGCACGATGTCCGCCGATTCCATCGCCACGTCGGCGCCGGAGCCGATGGCGATGCCGATGTCGGCCTGCGCGAGCGCGGGCGCGTCGTTGATGCCGTCGCCGACCATCGCCACCCTGCGGCCCGCCTCCTGCAGGCGTTGCACCTCCCTCGACTTGTCCCCGGGCAGCACCTCGGCGAGAACGCGGTCGATGCCGGCCTGCCGCGCGATCGCGGCGGCGGTTTTTTTGTTGTCGCCCGTGAGCATGGCGACCTCGATGCCCATCGCGCGCAGACGCTCGACGGCCGCCCTGCCGGAGGCTTTCATGACGTCGGCCACGGCGACGATGCCGGCCGCCTGCCCGTCGATCGCCACATACATCGGCGTTTTGCCCGCTTCGGCGAGCCGGTCGGCCTCGGCCTCCCGCGCGGCGAAGGAAACGGCGCGCTCGTCCATGAGACCGCGGTTCCCCGCCAGGACGACCCGCCCGCCGATGCGCGCTTCGATGCCGCGCCCCGTGAAAGAGAGAAAGGAATCCGGTTCCTTCAACTCCATTTTTTTGTTCTGCGCATCCGCGACGATCGCGCGTCCGAGCGGATGTTCGGAACCCTTTTCGGCCGAGGCCGCGATCCGCAGGAGCGCGTCCTTCGACATGCCGTCCGCGAAGGCCAGCACGTCGGTCACGACCGGCTTGCCCTCCGTGAGGGTGCCGGTCTTGTCGAGCACGACGGTGTCGATCTTGTGCGCGGTTTCGAGCGCTTCGCCGCTCTTGATGAGGATGCCGTTCTCCGCGCCCTTGCCCGTGCCGACCATGATCGCCGTCGGCGTCGCCAGACCGAGCGCGCAGGGGCAGGCGATCACCAGCACCGAGATGAAGATCGTCAGCGCGAATTCGGCGTCGCGCGTCGCGAAGAGCCATGCCGCGCCCGCGAGAAGCGCGATCGCGCACACGACGGGCACGAAGTAGCCGGATACGACGTCGGCCAGCTTCGCGATGGGCGCCTTGGCGCCCTGCGCGTCCTCCACCAGCCGGATGATCTGCGCGAGCGCGGTGTCGGCGCCGATCTTGTCCGCGCGGAAGCGCAGCGTGCCCGTCGTGTTCAGCGTGGCGGCGCAGACGGCGTCGCCGGCGCTCTTGTCCGCGGGCATGCTCTCTCCCGTCAGCATGGATTCGTCGACGGCGCTGTGGCCCTCCAGCACCGTTCCGTCCACGGGGATCTTCGCGCCGGGCTTCACCACGACGACATCGCCGATCTCCACATCCTCGATCGGGATGTCCCTTTCCTCGCCGTCCTGCAGGACGATGGCCGTTTTGGGCGCGAGCCCCATCAGCTTCTTGATCGCTTCGCCCGTGCGCCCCTTCGATACGGCCTCCAGCGATTTGCCGAGAAGGATCAGCGTGATGATGACGCCCGCCGTTTCGAAATAGAGCGAATCCACCGCGCCGTGCTCCCCGGCCGCGATTCGCCACAGGCTTCCGATGCTGTAGAGCACGGCGGCGGCCGTGCCGATCGCGATGAGCGAATCCATGTTCGGGCTCCGCCGAAACAGGGAGGCGAAACCGACGGTGTAGAATCTGTAGCCCACGCCGACGACCGGCAGGACGAGCAGCAGCTCCGCGAGCGCGTAGGCGAGCGGATGCATCATCGGGTCGAGCGCAGCGGGGAAGGGCAGGCGGACGAAGCCGAGCATGGGCGCCATCGCGATGTACAGGAGCGGCAGACTGAAGGCCGCGGAGAACGCGAGCTTCGTCCGCAGCATCCGCAGTTCCTTTTGCCTGCGCACCCCGTCCGCGTCGGCGTCGTCGCCCCGCGCGAGCTCCCGCGCCTCGTAGCCGGCCTTTTCGACGGCGGCCTTGATCGCCGCCGCGCGCAATCGCTGCGGATCGTAGGCGACGGTCGCCTTCTCCGAGGCGAGGTTCACCGACGCGTCGCGCACGCCGTCCAGCTTCCGGATCGCCTTTTCGACGCGCTGCGCGCAGGCCGCGCAACTCATGCCGCCGATCAGGATGACGGCGCGCGCGTCGGCCGTCCGCTCTTCCGCTTCGTAGCCGATCCGGCGGACGGCTTCCTTGATCGCGGAGAGTTGCAGACCCTCCGCGTCGTATTCCACATACAGCTTCTCGCCGGCGAGGTTCACGTCGGCCCGGCCGATGCCGGGCAGCTTCCTCACCGTCCGCTCTATGCGCTGCGCGCAGGCCGCGCAGGTCATGCCTCGGATGTTAAGTATTTGTTCCATTTTGCGGCACACCTTTTCTTTTGGGCTGACTGTCAGGAAGCTTTCGCATGCATATTGTTCGTTATACCTACTGATCGTACATTCCAAGGGTGGCGGGTCGGGATTGACCGTAGGCGGGGTTGCGGGCATACGAGCGGAATGAACGCAGTGAATGAAGCGCCCGCACGAGCGTCAGCGACCCGACCGGAGGACAATACCGACCCACCGCCCGGCGCATCTTTTACGACGCCCAAACGAGCAACTTCAAAAGCTCGCGCACGTCCGCGCTTTGGTCGATCTCCTTCACGAAGGCGACGACCGCGTCCGCGTTCGCGTCCGATATGCGCCGCTCCGTCCGGTTCACGCAGTCCCGGAATTTCCTTTCGACGTCGTCGTAGGACAGCATGTTTCCGGGCGAACCCGTGGCGATCTCGACGTGGGCGCTGTGGGATTCCCCGGCGTTCGTCGTGACGGCGACGCGCGCGGGTTCGAGCCCCGTGGAATCCAGCTCCGGATC
>JAISNR010000098.1 GCA_031276135.1 Eubacteriales Family XIII. Incertae Sedis bacterium
GGCGGGCTTGATGTCGCTGTGCAAGATCCCGTGCGGCGGCCGGCTGTGCAGATAGCAAACGGCTTCGAGCAACTGCCGCGCCCATTCGATCACCTGCGGCTGCGTGAAGCGTTCGCCGCACTTCAGCTTTCTGTCGAAACTCTCCCCCTCGATGTAGTCCATCACGGTATAGACCGTTTCGCCGTCCGAGATGAAATCGTACACCTGCGGGATGTAGGTATGGCTCAGGTTTTTGAGCGCGTCAACCTCTCGGCGCAGGATCTCTGGGTCCGTCGTCAGCGTCCGCTTGTCGGCCTTGAGAACGACGTCTTTGTTCAGGCGCAGATGCCGGCCGAGGTAGACGACACCGCCGCCGCCCGAGCCGATCTCCCGCACGATTTCGTAGGTTGAGGCTATGATCCGCGACATGTCGCATCCTTTCTACTTCTTTCTCTTTCCATATTCTTCATCCAGACGCGCGCGCAGACGCGCGCCGCCCATGCCCAAAACAACCGCAACGGCCAACGTCGCGGCCAGGGTCAGCCCCAAGCCGCACAGCCCGCCGTAGAAGAGCATCGTGCCGTCTGTCCATTCCATGGATTCTCTCCTTCTTTCGCCGTGATTTGTTGTTTGAACCCGCAAATATCAGGCATTCCGCAACGCGCCCCGTTCTCGCCTGTGCAAAGTTCAAGGCTTTCAGAATGCCCCTAATCAAGAGGGCTGGGGAAGCCTTCGTCGGATACCATGTCCGCTGCGTATTGGATAATATTAGCTTTAAAAATAAAAAATCCAATTATAATCAGAAAAGGTATGATCAGGATGAAAATTGTTCTCTTTCGCAAATCACTGCCCTCTATTCTATGACCTCATCGGTATGCACAAAGACGATTTCTTTCTCGACGACGATCGTGCCAAAATCGTTGTCCGGAGCGGAAAGTTCCTCGGTGTTTTCGCACACGGCGGTTTTGGCGGCCCCTTGATCTTCGCGGGATTTTCTGGCTCCGCGCCTGCGCTTTCGCCTCCAAAGCAACAAGCAAATCACCGCAACCGCAACAAGTGCAATAAGCGCGCAGATCACGAAAATTTCAAAAAGCTTCAATGCCTCCATAATTTGCTCGTCCACTTGATGCTCACCAGGCAGAATTCCCATCGATCAACTTTCCTCTTAGCAACAGACCTTGACGGTGATCACGGATATATTGTCCTTTTCGTTTCTCTGTTTGTTCAAAGCGATCAGATGTTCCGACTGCGCCCGCAGGACATCCTCGCCGGTCATGCACGCGGGTTCGTAATACGCGACAAACTCCTGCGGCGATATCTCGTGTCTGAAGCCGTCCGAGCACAGCATGTACACCGCGTCCGGCTTCGTATCCCCAAAATACATCTCTGGGCAAACATCCTCTTTGATGCCGACGCACTGCAAAAGCACATTGCGCCTCGAATCCTTCTCCGCCTCTTCGGATGTCAAATTTCCAAGGGCGACCTCGCGCGCGACGACCGTCTGGTCCTGCGTCAACTGCGCGAGCGCATCCGTGATCTCATAGGCGCGCGAATCCCCGACATTCAAAATATAGTATCTTTTCTCGGTGAGAAGCATCGCCGTGACGGTCGTCCCGAGCAGAATGCCGTTTTGCACACCGTATGCGATGATCTTCTCGTTTTGCCTGAAAATGATGTCCTCCCATTGCGCCCGAATGTCCGCGTCCGCAATTTCCCTCTCCTGCAATGTCTGCAAGCGCTCTTTTGCCCACGTGCAGAAAGCCTTGACGAGCGTCGCGCTGGCGAGCTCGCCCTTTTCCATTCCGCCCATTCCGTCGCACAGAACGGCGAAAACCATCTTTCCCCGACACGTCAGCAGTCTGCTCACGAACAGGCTGTCCTGATTTGTCGCCTTCCGCGTTCCCGCGTCGGTGCTTGCCGAGATGAGAAAATCCACATCCGCCGCCTTTCGAAATCAACAACCGCGATCAATACAGCCTGAATTCGAATTCTTCATTCGCCAGCCTGAGCTTTGTGCCGTGCGTGATCTCGACCTCTGTACTGCCCGTGATCATCGCACCGTTCACGTAGGTGTGATTTTTGGAATTCGTGTCCAGTACACAATACCGATTGCCATCGGTGATGATGTTGGCGTGGCTGCGACCGATGGCGTTGTTTTCGCTTATGCAATAATCGACAAAGCTTCTGTCTCTGCCTATGCGGAAGATCGGCTTGTCGATCGCGATCCGCTCGTTGTTGCTCTGTCTGATCAAATGCGGGCGCGCGCGGTTCTCCTTCTGTGCGTTTTCATAGCCGAGCATCACCGTGGCGTCCGATTGCGTTTCGTTGTCAAACATGACAGTGTCGCCAAAACCGGTCTGCGGTGCAGGAGGAATATACGCGGCGGCTTCGGGTCGCGGCGGTGCGGCAGATTGCGGCGGCGCATACTGCGGGGCCGGCGCAACAAACTGCGGAGCGACGGCCGGTTGTGCGTCGAATGTCTGCGGCGGCGTACCGGGGACGTTTACGGGCGAAATCTCCCGGCCGGGTACCGCAAAAGCGCCATCCGGCGGTTGCTTTGATTTTTTCGCCTTCTTCGCCTTCGGCTCTTTGGATTGTTGCTTGGCCGCCCGTTGGCCTCCCTGCTCTTTTTTTCTCCGTTTCTGCACGTCGTACAGCGCCTTGTTTTCCGCGTTGTAGTGTTGCAGCAGATAGAACAGCGAAATCTCTTTTTCGTCCGCGCCGGGAGCGGCCGAGTGCGGACTCGCAACGGGCTGCGGCGCGGCCTTCGCCTGCGGCGCGGGGACGGGCGCTTTCGCGGCAACGGGTTGCACCGGAGGCGGCGGCGCCTGATCAGTCGAAGGATGAGGCGGAGGCGCTTGGTAAGCCGACGGAGGCGGCGCGGGCGGAACGGGGACGGGCTTTCGCGCTTCGGGAATCGGCGCTCGTTTCTTTTCGTTTGACAGCTCGGCGACGAACTTGCCGAATTCGGAAGGCGAAAAATGGCCGCTTGCGTTCAATTGGCTGATCAATTTCATCACATAATCGCCGTTCTCGCTTTTGTCGAATTGGGTGTTGACAAGGATGCCTTTGAAGAACGCGCGCAGGTCCAAATCGGGATTGCCCGCAGAAACCACCGGCAGACAGATCAACTCCGCCGCGTTCGTCGAGATGTCGATGAACACGGAATTGAGGTCTATGATCAGCGAAGACGCATCGATCATGTACTCTTCGGCCGTGTTCAGCGCGGACACGATGGATGCGAACACGCCCAGCAGTCTGTTTCTGTTCACGATTCCGCCGAACACCTGGCTTGCCGCCACCTTGGCCGTTACGTTGTACTTCAAATATCGCAGGTCGTCGGATTGCGTGAACAGCACGGGCGCAAGGCCGCCGATGCGATTGTTGGTCAGCATCCCCAGCGTCGTGCCGTCAATTGTTTCTGAAGGGTCGAGCTCGTATACCAAGTATGTGTTCGCGCCGAGCGTTTCGTAACTCCACCGCATTGTTTTATACCTCCAATACGCAAAAACGTTGTTCATTATCAATCATAATAGACGCCCAGCCTCCATTTATCCTTGTCGATTTGCTCTCTCAGATAATCCAATCCATGGGCACCGTTGGGGAAGTTCCCGTTTATGCCATCCCCCGAATAGTCGTCCGGTACTATAATGTCCTGTCCGATCCTTGCACCGTTTTCGATGGCCCCGGTAACCGTTCCTCGCGAAACATTGTCGGATTCGTTCATGACATTGAACCATTGCAGATCGGGGTAATCGAAGCGGGCGTCTTTTGAAAAGGGGTACGCGCTGTTAAAGGTATAGCCCTTGATCGCGCTTTCGGGAACGCCTTTTTCGATCAACAGGATCGCCAATACCTGCACGACCGCTCCGCCCATGCTGTGTCCCGAAAAATTGAAGCTGAACTCCCCGCGTTTCGCGCTTTCAATCATGTCGCTCTGCGAAATGCCCGTTTGATTCTCCAAATCATCCAGTATGGTCTTTGCGCGATCATGATATCCATCGTGTATTCCGTCTTCCTCGTCTTCTTTGCGACCGAGCCAAGGATCATTGAGATTGCTGTGTAGGTCACCCCAAGTAATATCCGTTCCCTGAACGGTCACCACCAATTCACGATTCCCATGATCATCCGTTCTCAATCCTTCAAAATACTCAATTCCGCCAGACAGTTTCACATAATTACCCTTATATTCTCCGCTCGTCAACCACATGCCGCTCATAATATCGCCTTTCCCCACAGCGCTCGCGGCATTAAAAGCCTTCTGCATTTCCCAATAATCCCAACTGGCCGCGTCTGCGGGCAGCAAGCTGTCCGCAGAAAAGCCGGTGCCTGCGGACGCGTCGATGGTGACGTTTGCACTGTCCGCATCATCCATCCACAGATGTGAAACCGCCGTCTGTGTGACATCGACACCGTTTTCCAAACCCCAAATTTGGAACATGTAATCCAGCTTGTACTTGACCGTAACGTACAGATCCCCGTTTACGACCTTGCTTTCCGAAAAGTCGAAAGCGTCATGCCAATCCGAAGAAGGACTGTGTATCTTTACCGCCTTCACGTATTTCGACGCGCGGCCGTCGTCGCCGCCCGTAAGATATCCGAGAAAGCGAAGGTTGACGGCGTTCTCCAAAGCCATGCCGTCATTCCACCATTCCGATTCGGAAACAAATCCGGGATTGTTTTCCTCCGTCTGTCCGCTCAGTTCGAGAATCCCGTTGGCGATCAGCCTACCCACGGACGCATTGCCGTCATTCAACTGCAACTTCTTGATTTGCCACGCATCCAAAGCGAGGCTCTCCGCAGTCTGCATGGTCACGTGCGCCACCATCCCGTGCGCCATGAACATCATGAATATGCCGAGAAATATGAACATCACCAGCATGAACAGCGTTACTGAAACGCAGGCTTCAACGGTGATCATGCCCTTCGACAGGTGTTTTTTCATGTCAATATCCCCGATATTGCGTGCGGGTGCCGGTGAACAGCGATTCCGGCATAAGCGATGGCATGAACTGCTTGATTTTCGCGTCGGAAGTCGCGTGAACGAAGGTATACGCCTCGCTCAGCTTGAACGTAAATGCGTGGTTGCGATAATGATAGGAGCCTTCCATTTGCGCAATGTTGGCGATTCTCGCTACTTGCTGGGCGTTTGTAACCGTAAGCAAAAGCAAGACAAAACAATGATCTCGGTAATTCATTGGAAGAAGACCGTCGCTGCCTGTGTCCAAACTCGCAATGCCGAGCAAGCCCTCGTTCAGAAATTTGCCTGCAAACGAAGCCAATCCGGAAGGGGTCAAATGCACTCTCGTTTTGATCAAAGGCGCCGTCTGTCCGCTTACGAGCAACAAAGTGTCCGCAAGTGGTTCACCGAGGATTTCCGCCGCATAAACAATCGGTGCGAGCGGTCCGGTGGCTGCCGCCATCCCGTGCACCTCCGGATTTGATACAACCGGTATAATGTCGAGCAACAACCTGAGCAGGTATATCTCCGCAAAAACAAAGGTCTGATTTGTCACTTCGCTGTTGCTGCCAAGCAGCATATATTCAACTTCGGCGCCGTTAAACGCCAAATCGTTGCCGCTTTCGTTAAAAGCAGCGTTGACAGCATCGGCCAAGGCCGCTAATCCTCCGATCCCCGTGATTGCGGTTATCGCCGGCGCTGCAGGCAAATCCGGAGCAAAATTCGTCATTTTTGCTTTTTTTTCTAAACGACAGGGCATGTTGTAAGCACTGTAAGTCGATAGGTACAATTTGTAATAGCTGCTTACCAATTCGTTGATATTTGTTATAATATCGGCAACAAAGCTCGCCAGCGCATTGAAAAAATCTAATATGCTATTGATCAGTTCAATGATCTTGACAATTGCTCCAAAAATATTAAGCGTTAAAATACTCCCCGCAAATCCGGATGCGGAATCTATTATTCTGCCTATGCTATTAAAAAGATCAAGAATGCCGCTTTCGGCAACAACGCTTCCCGGCATTCCTCCGATGCTTTCATAATATGCCGAATCTATGTTTGCGGAATATGCAGGGTCAAAGATTGTATTCATGTTGAAAACAGAGTTATACAAATTTACGATCCCGTCAATCAAAGACTTTACAGAATCGTTTTCAAACTGCTTTTTTTGCTCTTCAAAATAATGATCGATTTCAGAAGAACTCAAATACCCGCTCACAGTCGCGCCATGATACGCAGCATCATCCAACGCGGAAATCGAGTCCGCAGACGCGTCAATCGCCAAAATTTTTCCGTATTCCATCGTCAATCCGTTTATGTACGGCTGCGCGGTGTTCGTATTGTAATTGTTCATCGCGGTTGACATGCCTTTGATCGTTTCGCTGTAGGCGGATTGGACGGCATCATACAAAGGCGGACCTCCCGCCAAACCAGTGGCGCTGTCATATAAGTCTGCGATATCAGAACGGAATTGGTTTGCGTCTTGGCTGTGCGCACTGATTTCATTCTGCAAATTTTGATTGGCTGCCAGACAAGTGAGTTTCGCATCTTTTACGGCTTGGCGCAGATTTTTGATCTCGTCCATCTTCTCATCGTATTCCGTCCGTGCCGCTTGATAACTCTCTTCGTCCGCATAGTCGCCCGGACTCGGTTCCGCTTCCGGTTCGGGAAGCGCATCGGAAAGTTTTGAAACTGCGGTTTTCAAATCATTGTAGGCCGTGTTGTATTTGCCCTTCAAACTGTCGCCGCCGCTCGCCTCGAGATTCTGCGAATGCGTTTTCGCCGATTCAAGATGGTCGTATGCGGCCTTCATGGTGTTTGCCGTACTCAAACCGCTGTTGAGCATGCCCAAAATATCATCGAGGTTCCCCAGACTTTCCAATTTGTCAATAAGTTCTTGAATGTTTAAGGTTTCCACCGCCAACTCCGTCGGCGCCGCAAATTTATTGAATTCCATCAACTGACGCCGCAGGGTTTCCGCATCGCTCAGGGGATATTGTCCGCTCGCGGCGGTGTTCTGCGCGGCGACGGAGTTTGCGAGGATCTGCGCATTGGTTTCAAAATATGTAAGGTACCGGCCCTGCATGCTCACGCTCTGATCCATCGCGTACAGCCCGAAACGCTTTTGCAGGTAGTCGTCGTAGTGCGCCAAGGTCGCGTTCGCGGACAGGCCCATCGCCTCGTCGAAGGCGGAGAGCGCGGTGTTGTAATTCGCGGTCTGCACGAGCATGAGCGCGACCGTGATGAAGGGCGTCAGCAAGACGGCTAGAAAGATCGTAATGGCACCCCGTGAAAAACGCCGTACCTTGCGCCAAGGAATCGACTTCGCAATTTTTCTCATTTTCATAACCCCGACAATGCTCTCTGCCACAATCAAGGCGGCTTTCGGCACTGTGTCACAGAAATTCGTTGATCAGTTCGAGCACGTTATTAAGAAGATCCATGACGCCGCTTTCCAAACCCGCGCCGTCAGCCGCCCATTCCGCATATGCGACCGTATTCAAGTAATCCAACAAATCCACGCAGTCGGCGTAGCCGCACACCTCATAGTCAAAGGTGCGTTCCAGATTGAGGATCTCCACGGCGAATACATCCTGCATGAGGACGCGAAATCTGCCGCTGATCCGCACTTCGATGTGTCGTCTGCCGAGGAAATCCGAAACCGGTTCGATTTCTACGTTCGGATCGCCCAGCGCGAATCCTGCCGCAGATTTCTTCAGGCGTTCATTCGCGTAGGTTTCCGCCTCTTCCAGTTCAGGCGGCTTGTTAAAAAAGTAACGATACGGATCAATATCCAGCGCATTGGTTGACGCGGGCTTTCCGCTGTCCAAGGAAACGTCGCCGCCGTAGGCGAGGTAGGAATAGGACTGCGCAAATCTGGCCGCTATGTCGTTTGCGGCCGTCTGCAAGCTCCAGCGAAAGAACAGAAAGCTGAACATAGCAATGAGAAAGAGAAGCATGAAGATCGTGATGATCATCACGAGCATGCCCTCTATCATCACCTCTCCGCGGCTGTACCTTGCCTCCAAAATGCGTTTCTTCATCGAATCCACCTAATCGAGCAAGAAGCCCAGACGCTGATACATGCCCTCTCCCTCGCTGACAAAGCAGGCCCTGTCCGCGTTGAAATAGTCCGCGTCGCGATATTGATACGGTATCACAAGCGCAAAGGCCTCATCGACAAAACCCCACAGCCCTTCTTCGTTCTTTACGGCCGCGAGGCCGTTCGCGAAGCTCTTGGCCTCGCTGTATTCGGGTTTTTTGACAACCGAACCCTCCGCGTCGGCAAAGCCCCATTTGCCCTTGTCCTTGAACGCGATGTATCCCCCGTTGAACACATCGATGTCCTCGGCGGACAAATCACCGCGCTGTTTGTGTTTCTCGTCGAACAGATGCCATTTCCCGCCCTGCTTGGCGATGCATATGCCGGAATGCGTATAGCCGCCGTCCAACGCCGGCCGGACTTCGTCAAAGGGCAGTTCTGTCACAGTCTCTCCCGCCGCGTCGATCAGCCGCCATTTGCCGCCCGTCGCTACGGCGGCCCTGCCTTCGGCATAGGCGCTTGCGCTGTCGTATTTTGCCGGAAGCAGACTGTCTTCGCCGATGCTGAAATACTGCCATTTGCCGTCCAGCGACAGTGGCAGAAGACCTGTGTCCGCGTCGTACACACCCGAAGCGGAGATATCCTTCGGCAGTACGGCGCGTTCCACGCCGTTGCCGTCGATCAGACGAAAGCCGCGCGCGGTCTTGACGGCCGTCCAACCGTCCGCGCTGACCGGCCCGACATCCTCGTAGCGATCGCTGATTTCATCGCCCTTGTTGTCGATCACGACGCCCGAAGCACCGTCCGACACGGCGTAATAGCCGTTCAGCGCCGACGAAAACGAGGTCCACAGCTTGTAATCGAGTTTGGTCATATAGGTCAACCGGGATGCGATGTCGCGAATCTCGTCATTGACCGCGCCGTTTTTCAGTGCCAAATCCGATGTGCGCTTCGCGTCGCGGTATCGCTCGTCCTCCATTTGCCGCAGGAGTGCGGACAGGTAAAATTCCGTGTCCTTTGTGTATTCGCCGGCCGCCGCGAGCATATCCTTCGCGTAGGCGTTTTTTACCTCGGCGGTGGGGATGGCCGCGCTGTACTCTTCGTATGTGTCGCGGATCTTCAACCAGAGATCGCGTCCGCCCTTGATGCTGAGCGCGTGTTTGAAATTCTCCACGGCCTGCTCGTACAAGCCCTTCTCACGGCTCTCTTCGGCGGCGGCCACGTAGCGCTTGTATGCGGCGTCCGTTTTCAGCCGCGCGTTTACGGTCCCGTACCAAGCGCCCGCCAAACCCACTAGCAAAACCGCGCATACAATCAACTTTACCGCTCTCATGCCATCACCTCCGCCGGAAAAATCCTAAATCGCCGAAAAGATCATCAGAATCTCAAAACCGCCCCAGACAAAGGGGGCAAAGGGCAACGAGTCCTTCCTGCCCGCCTTGCGAAGCAAGAGCAAGGCTATGCCCGTAAGCGCGCACAAAAGCAAGGCCAAGATCAGCGCGGACAGCACGAAGGCAAAGCCGCACGCAAATCCGAGCGCGGACAGCAGTTTTACGTCCCCCGCACCGACACCGCCCTTGGACAGCTTTGCCGATATCGCGAGCAAGGCGAACGCGACGGCAAAGCCTCCCGCCGCGCCGAGCAGATGCGCGATCCCGTCGCTTGTGACGAAGAACGCAAGGACCAGCAGGACCGCGCGGACGGCGGCCAGCGCGAGCGGAACCGCGTTCGGTATCAGCTTCAGACGGAGGTCATAAACAACGGCGGTGCTCAGCGCGAGATACGAGGCCAACAACGAGGCGATCGCGATCCCGTCGTATGCGCCGGCAAACGCCGCATAGGCCGCCGCGCCGCCGCCCGCCGCGATCAAAGCCGCAAGCGCGGCGCGGACCCTGCGGTCCGCATACGCCTTCGCCGCAATCCACGCGATGGCAAAGGATATTACGACAAAGGCGGATACGCATAACGCCATTATTTGATAATGAAACTGTCTATTATTTCTTTTGCTTTTCCGATTATTTGATCCTTAAAGCCCATAAACACCCCCGCGACAACCAACGCGATGCCCAACACCACGATGATCGAGATGAAGTTCGTATCGCCGCGTTCATCTGCTGCGAAGGCGAGCGCCCGATCCTTGGCGGACCGGGCGGCGCAATAGGACCGCACTTCCAGATCCAACAGCTTCTCTTGCAGTTTCTTCATTTTGTGAACCTCCTACTCAAAAATATGATAAATAAATTGCATTTTGCGGCTTTCGCCGTCAAAAGGACATACTCTGCAGGGCCGCAGCCAAGATGATGAGCATCACTCCTGCGAACATGATGCCGATGGGCGCGATCAGCTTGCCCGCCGCGATTTCGCCTTTTCGCAGCATTTCCTGCCGTTTGGCTTCCAAGAGTGCGCTCGCCTGCTCGAGCAGATAATCCGCGAGATTGCCGCCGCCCTTTTCAAGGCTCTGTATTACGGCGCCGGAGAATTTCTTGATCTCCTGCGAGTCGCTGAACACGCCGAACTTATACAGTGCTTCGATATCGGACGCACCGTTGTCCATCATGTCCACGACGCGCCGCATCAATTCGTACAGCTGACCTCCCGGCGTCTGCGCGGTCAATTTCCAGGCCTCGCGCAACACCATGCCGGAGTTGATCAGCAACGCGAGTTTGCTCACCGCGTTCGGGAACGCGTCGTTGCATTCGGCGGCGCGGTTTTTCACGGTCTCGCCCATCTTCATGACCGACATGTTCCAAACGACGAACACGACGACAGCGCACACTAGAAAGAAGAACAGTTGCGCGCTGCCGAAAAACGCGCCGATGAGCAGAATGACGCTGCCCAAGAGCAAGGAGAGGGACAGAAACTGCGCCCAAGCGACGGATGCGTAATAGTCCGCATACACCTCGCTGAACAGGAGCGTCGCATTCTTGCGGAGATCGCCCGTCAGTTTCTTGGGCGCTTTCAGAAACGGCAGGTTCAGGCTCAGGGCAAAACCGACGATGTAGAAGCTCTTGAGCGGATAATCGCCGCTGTCGAGCGGCGCGCACAGGTCGGCGTACTTTTCGCCGCTTAAAACGCCGTAGGTCAGCAGACCGACAAATATGCTTGCGAGTATGAGCAATACCATCATATTCCTATTCTCCCATTGAAACGACCTTTGTGCCGAAGGTGTACGCGCCGATGAAGATCGCGATCGCCACGGTATTGACGAACACGCCGATGCCCGTCGCAAAAGCCTCCGCAAACGACGGATTTGTCATGCGAAGCAGGGCCACGATCCCGATCGGCATGAGACTCATGATGTTCAGCTGCATCTTGTTGGATGTGAGTTTTGTCTGTATTTCATCGTATATCGCGATTTTTTCCCGGATGCTGTCATGTGTGCGAATGATCACCGTCTGCATATTGCCGCCCTTGCTGTGGCAGGTGTTGAACACCTCCGCGAAGTTGACGATGTTTTCGTCGCCGCTTCGTTCGCCAAAATCCTTCAATATGAGATCGATCCCGATGTTCTGCGCGATTCCGTCTAGCACCTGCTTCGTTTCGCAGACGATGAAATCGCTTTCCGAATACTGCATGCGCAGGTCGTTGTGCGCGTTCTCAAAGGATTTTTGCACATTGCTTCCCGAAGCGAGCGAGGTCGCGAGCGAATCGAGCAATGCAATGAATTGCTGTTTGAGTTTGTCGTGCTGCTTGTCGAGACGGTTCCTCTTGTACATCCGGACGAGGAAGCGCATGGCGACAAATCCGACAAGCACGAAGAACACGGCGTTTGAAATCGTTGTGGCGAACGTCGCTTCTCCGTATTCGTCTTTGAACAATCCGCCGTAAAACACCTGTCCGACCAATCCGCCGATCGCAAACGAAACAATGTGCACAAGCGTTCTTTCCGCCGCCGACATCACGTAAACCCTGTAATTCGGCATGGGCTTGTTGAGCGGATTCTTCAATTCCCGTATTCCCTTTTCTTTTTTCATGCCTTATCGCCTCACTTGTCAAATTCGCGTCCGAATCCCCGAAAGCTGCAACTTGAAGTCGTTCACCATCGGGTTGTCGGTGCGGTTCAGAGAGCCTGACACTTTTTCAAGCGTGCTGCGCTCATCCTCCTCAAACAGATACAATGGATTCAGTTGCACTTCCCCGTTCTCGTAACCGAGCACTTCCGTGATGGCCATGGTTTTGCGGCTGTGGTCGCGCAACCGCGACAGATGGATGATGATGTCCACGGCGGAAGCGATTTGCCGGCGTATCGCTTCGAGCGGCAATCCCGCCGCACCTTGCAATACCATCGTTTCAAGGCGACTCAGCATATCCTCCGTGGAGTTGGCGTGACCGGTCGAAAGCGAGCCGTCGTGGCCGGTGTTCATCGCCTGGAGCATGTCGAGCGCTTCACCGCCGCGCACCTCGCCGACCACGATGCGCTCGGGCCGCATGCGCAGCGACGATTTGATCAGGTCGCGAATCGTTATCTGCCCCGCGCCGGCGGCGTTCGCGTTGCGCGTCTCCAGCGACACGAGGTTGTCCACGCCTTTGATTTGCAGTTCCGCGGAATCTTCGATCGTGATGATGCGCTCTTCCTTCGGAATGAAGTTCGACAGCGCGTTGAGAAACGTGGTCTTGCCGCTGCCGGTACCTCCACTGATGAATATATTGTATTTGGCCTTCACCAGAAGTTCGAGTTTGTCGGCGATCTCCTGCGTTACGGAACCGTATTTGATCAAGCGTTCGATCGTCATCGGCGTTTTGGAGAACTTGCGGATCGTCACCGTCGGGCCGCAAAGCGCGATCGGAGGCAACACGACGTTCACGCGTGAGCCGTCGGGCAACCGGGTGTCCACGATCGGATTCGCCTGATTGACCTCACGTCCGGCGAGTCCGACTATGCGCTGGATTATGTCGTCCAGCCGCCGTTGGCTTTCAAATTGCCGGTCCAATCTCTGCAATCTGCCGTCTTTTTCTATGAATATGTTTTCATGGCCGTTGATCATTACCTCCGTAATGCTGTCGTCCTTCATAATCGTGTCCAAGAGTCCGAATCCGCGGATGGAACTGAACACCTGTTGCACGATCGACACCAACTGTTCGATGGTGCAGTATTCTCCGCCGACTTGTTGGCGAACCACCTCCTCTGCTTTTTCTTCGAGCTGTTCGTCCGACATATCGCTGAGCGGCAGATATTCCGTTATGTACTTTCGCGATGCCGCAATGATTTCTTGTTCTCGCGCGAAGTTCATATTTTTTCACTTTCTGTAAGATATCGGATGATCGGTGTCGCGGTATGCTCCGCCAACATTTTCCGTATGATTTGATCGGTCGTCATATGCTCGAATTTCGTCGTTCCGCCGATGTCCGGCAACGCGGCGATCTCCGGCCGCTTGCCGGTCTTATTGCTGAATTTGTTGAAGAACAGGGCGGCTTTGCCCACTGCGTCCACGCCTCTGCTGCTTTCCAATATCTGCAACGCATCGTATGCGCGGGTCAACTTTGTATTGGAAACATCCGTTCCGTCGGACACAAAAACAATCTTCGAAGCGAGTTTGAACAGGGCGAGTATCCTGTCGCCGACCGACAAGTTCACATCGATCACCATGCAGTCGCAAAATCCCGTCTGTTTCAGCGACCGGATCAGCGAGTTGATTTCCTCGTTCGAGAGTTCTTCCGTATCCAGAGCGTTTGTGTTCGACGCGTAATAATATACGCCGGAAACATCGCGTTTGGCCGTTGCCTCCAATTTGAACGCGAGATTCGGCTTGCGGCTTTTTATCGCGTAGATGACATCTCCGAAATTCGTTTGACCGTCTCCCGAAAAATACAAATCCGAACTGCCGAAGTTTTCGAAATTTATGTACAGCGGTGTTCTCCCGAACGCGACCAGCGATTTTGCCACGGCCACCGCGACCGTGGACGTGCCAACGCCTCCGCTTGCCGACGCGAATACATACAGCGGCATTGCTGCGGAACGGCCGCCGCCTACAATCACTTCGTCGGCAGCGCTGTCGGCAAACAAATCCGCGATCGCGTTATAAAGTTGTTCAACCTTTTGAAATTTGCATACGGCGCGTTGCCCGGCGTATTGCTCGATGTCCCGTGTTTCCACCAAATATGCGAATCCGCAATTGCTCGGAACGGATTCCGAAACGGATTTGAATGAATCTGCGGCGAACAAGACATTTATTTTGGATGCCTTGATTGCCGCCAACGCCTTGCTCTCATCGGTGAACGCATACACCTCGACCTTGTCCGCGTATTTTGATTGAAACGCCGACACAACCCGGCTGATATAGCCTTGATCCGAATCGAGGATCGCAAGTTTGATTTTCATCATCAGGGACCTTTTCCTTCCGTATCCGTCAAAGCAAACAAGCGCATGTAACACATTTTCACAAGTGTTACATGCGCTTGTTTGCTTTTGAAATTTAGACGGGAAAAGCGCCGCGAATCTTCGCAAAATGCGAAAAAATAATGTTTTACAGCTTTAAATTTCGTTGGAAATGCAATAAAATAACGCCTATGTAACACTTGTGAAATTGTGTTACATAGACGAATAATTTAAGGAGGTCACCGCCATGTCCGCAACCGAACCTGTCAGGAACAAGCATCAAGTTCGCACGCTCATCGAGTATTATCTAAAGCTCGGCCGCTTTCGCAACCATTGTTTGGTCGTCATGAGCGTCTGCACCGCACTGCGCATAAGCGATCTCCTGCGCCTGCGCTGGGACGACGTGTATGACTTCGAACGCGGCCGCGTCCGCGAGAGCATCGTCCTCACCGAAAAAAAGACCGGCAAAACGAAGATCGTCGCTTTGAACAAGGACGCCGTGCGCGCGCTGGCGCGGTATGCGTCAAAGGTGGCCGTGCGCAACGGTTTTCTCATAGAAAACAAACGAACGGGCAAGGCTATCAGCCGCGTGCAAGCGTACCGCATCATCCGTGCCGCCGCAAAGGCACTGCGGCTCCCGTGTCGCGTGTCCTGCCACTCCCTGCGCAAGACCTTTGGCTACCATGCGTGGAAGAACGGCGTTTCGCCTGCGGTCATCATGGAGATATACAACCACAGTTCTCTCGCTGTCACGCGCCGCTACCTCGGCGTCACGCAGGACGACCAAAACGCGGTCTATCTCGCGTTGAATTTCTCGGCCTGATTTCGCAAAGGCCGTGAAACCCGAAACGCGCCGCGCAAACACGCGGCGGTTTCTGCATGCTGTGATTTACATTATATATAAACCAAGGATTTTTGTAAAGACATTTTAGCAAAGCTTGTCAAAAAATATTCCAAATAATCAAAAAACCTCTTGACAGGGCATTGCGTGCATGGTAGAATCCTTTCGTGCATTGCATATATGTTTAATATGTTATTGCTCGGGCAACGAAAGCCCGGGCCCAAAAGGTTCTCGTTTTGTTTTGCGGCGGATGAACATCCGCAGGGGAGGTCGGTGTGAAGATTACGAAGGTAGATGTTTTGCAGTTCAACGATCCGCAGGTCAAAAAACAGCATCCGATTTGGTGCCGGATTTATACGGATGAAGGCATTTACGGCGACGGAGAGGCGGGCATGGCCTACGGCGTGGGCGGCTCGGCCGCGTTCGGCATGGTCAAGGATTTGGCGCCGCTGATCCTGGGCGAGGATCCTCTGGCAAACGAGGTCATATGGCACAAGCTGTACCGAAACACCTTCTGGGGGCAAAACGGCGGCCCGGTCGTGTTCTCCGGCATCTCCGCGATCGACATCGCGCTGTGGGACATCAAGGGCAAATATTTCCAAAAACCCGTATACCAACTCTTGGGAGGGAAATACAGGGATTCCGTGCGCACCTATGCCAGCCAACTCCAATTCGGGTGGAGTGAAACCCGCGGACCGCTGAGAACGGTGGAGGAGTACGCTCTGGTCGCCAAGGAAGCCGTGGCGCAGGGTTACGACTCGGTCAAGGTCGATTTCATCGCCTTCGGCACAGACGCCAAAAGCGGCACGGATTTCGGAGAGGGCATTCCTTGGCTTGAAACGGAATATCAGACGCGGCTGTTGACGCCGGAATTTGCGGACATGTTCGTTTCGCGCGTCGCGGCCACGCGGGAAGCGGTCGGCCCCAACGTGGACATAATCGTGGAAAACCACTCCAAAACCGATGCGCAGGGCGCCGTTCAGGTCGGACAGCGCATAGAGCCGTACAACATTTACTATTATGAGGAACCAACGACTCCCAATCCCAAGCTGTTCGCCTACATCAAGGACAAGGTTGACATACCGCTTGCGAGCGGCGAACGCATCTATTCGCGGTGGCAATACTATCCGTATTTTGAAAACAGCTCGCTGCAGGTCATCCAACCCGATCTGGCCAATACGGGCGGCATCACGGAGGGCAAAAAAATCGCCGATACCGCTTATGCCTATGACGTCAGCGTGCAGCCCCATATCGCCGGCAGCCCGATCATCATCGCGGCCACCCTGCAATTCGAGGCGGCGCTGCCCAACTTCATCATTCACGAACAGCATTTCCCCGGCCAAATCGGGCGCAAGCTGGCGATTCACGATTATCAGCCCGTGAACAGCTTCATAAAAGTGCCGGATCTTCCGGGTATCGGCAATGAGCTGTCGGACTACGCCTTGGCGAAGAGCATTAAAGTCAGCATTGAATAGTCTTGATTGAACAGTCTTGATTGAAACTTTGGAAAGGAGATGTAAAACCATGAAAAGAACAGCATTGAAAAGCAAGCATGCCCTCGCGTTTCTCCTGTCGGCGCTGCTGCTGGTATCGACGGCGGCCTGCGGAAGCGGCGGGAACGCGAACGAAAGCGCAAACGAGGGCGAAGCGGCGGCGCCCGCGTCCGTCGGTTCCCTGACCGTGATCGTGCCCGACAACATCGTCGGCGTACCGCTGTGGGTGATCGCGCAGGAAAACGGCTACTTCGAAGACGAAGGACTGGAGGTCGACGGCGTCACGATGACGACCGGCACGATGGAAGCGCTGGAAGCCGGCAAAGCGGACGCCATGCTCAACGGCATCATCCCCGCCCTGAGCTATGCCGCGCAGGGGTCGGATGTCAAGATCGTGGCAGGCATGGCGTCGGGAGGCAATTTTTTGATCGCCAGGCCGGAAAACGTCGAAAGCCTGCGGGATTTTGACAATTGGAAGGGCAAAAGACTGGGTCTCGTGCGCCTGAGCACCTCGGAGATGATCACGCGCTATGCCTTGGAAGAATTGGGCTATAATCTCACCGAGGACGTCACGTTTGTGGAGATCGACAGCTATCCGAACATCATCGAAGCCGTGCGCAAGGATCAAGTGGATATCGGTTACATCGCTTCCGAGTACGGACAGTCGATCAAGGATTTGGGCCTCGAGGTCATCTTCCCCTTGACGAACCTCGTGGAGAATTATGTGTGCTGCCGCGTTTCGGCCTCCGGCAAGACCTTGGCCGCGAACCGCGACGCCTTTGTCAAGTTTGTCAAAACGCAAATTCGCGCCTATAAGTTCTACAAGGAGAGCCCCGACGAGGTCGTCGCCCTGCTGTCCGATGCTTCGGATCAAACGGAAGAGTTTGTCCGCAACGTGGTTTACAATATGGAAACGAACGCCAACCGCTCCTTCAATCCCGAACCGAATCTGAACGGCGTGCGCAATGTATACACGACCTTGCGCGATTGGAACTATATAGAGGACAAGGGCATTGAAGTCGAGGATATCGTCGACATCGGCATATTCAACGACGCATTGGAGGAAATTTTGGCGGAATACCCGGACGATCCGATTTATTTGGAATTAAAGGCGCTCTACGAGGCCAACAACAACGCATAAAAAAGCACGAAAGGATTTCCCGGCATGGGCAGAATTGAAATACAGGATCTGAGCTTGGTCTACAGGTCGGGCAGAGAGAAGTTTCTGGCTCTGGACAACATCAACACGAAGATCGACGACGGCGAGTTCGTCTGCATCGTCGGCTCGTCGGGTTGCGGCAAAAGCACCTTGCTGGGCGTGTTGGAGGGCTTGCTGACGCCGACCGGCGGCAGGGTTTTGATCGACGGAAAACCGATTCACGGCACCGGTCCGGAGCGCGCCGTCGTTTTCCAGCAATACACGCTGTTTCCGTGGATGAGCGCGATACAAAACGTCGTTTTCGGGGTGAAGCAGGTGCGGCGCGAGCTGTCCGCCAAACAGCTGGAGGAGATCGGCGTCGAATTTCTGCAAAAGGTCGGCCTGAAGGATTTTCTGCACAAGCGGCCCGGCGAACTGTCCGGCGGCATGCAGCAACGGGTGGCGATCGCGCGCGCACTGGCCGTAAACCCCCAAATTCTGCTGATGGACGAGCCCTTCGGCGCGATCGACGCGAAAACGCGGCTGACCCTGCAGGAAATGCTGCTCAACCTGTGGGCGGAGGATGCCGAGAAAAAGACCGTCGTGTTCGTAACGCACGATATCGACGAGGCCATCCTGCTGTCCGACAAAATTCTCTTCATGGAGCCCAAGCGCATCAGCCGGGAAATCCCCGTGACGATGCCGCGGCCGCGCGACAGGGATTCCATGTACGACGACAAGGAATTCCGCGATTTGCGCAACAATCTCGTGATCTTGTTTTACAAGGATATCAAGGAACAGATCGGCGGAGAGGAGGTGATGCTGTGAGCGCCGCAAACAAGGACGTCAAGGTCGGTCTGCGCGGAAGATTGATCAACCTTCCGGTCGCGCTGTACATCGCCTCCGTGGTCCTGGTCTTTCTGCCGAGCCGCATGGCGGAGCGCGTAACCATGAGCAATCCGATCGCTTTCATCTTCGTGCTTACGTTTACCCTCGTTTTCTTTTGGATCAAGCTCGGCAAGAAAGGCGGCACACAGCAGGCGAAGGACATCGCCACGGTCATATTCGTCTTTTTTCTGCTGTGGGAAGCGATCACGACGAAATTGGATTGGCTGCCCTATATCTTTGTCCCCGCACCTGAAAATGTATTTTACTCTTATATCCAATTATGGGACTACATGCTCTCAGGGCTTGCGCGTTCGCTGTATTTGCTGCTGACCGGATTTATCGCTTCGCTGGTGATAGGCGTTTCGCTGGGGATTGCCGTGGGTTGGCTTCCCCGACTGCGGCAGGCGGTGTTTCCGATCGCGAAGGCGATCAGCACCGTGCCGGCCATCGTCTACGGCCCGTACATCGTCGTGATCATGCCGACCTTCACCGCCGCGTCGATCCTGGTCATATTCTTCGGCACATTTTGGTCCACATTCATGAATATGATCAACCGCGTGGGCACGATCGACGCGCGCATCATCAACACGGCCAAGGTGCTGAACGTCAACACGCGCACGATGCTGTTTCACATCATCATGCCGTATACCCTCCCGCGCATCATCAATGATATGTCCGTGGCGCTGTCCATCTCGATGATGACGCTCACGTTCGCCGAAATGATCGGCGCGGACCGCGGCATAGGGTATTTTGTGCGGCGCTCCCTGGACTACGCCAACTACACGCAGGCGTTCGCGGGCATATTCTTCATCGCGGTCGTGATCACGGTGTTGCAGGTATTCATAACCGTTTTGAAAAAGAAGCTGATTAAATGGGACTACTGATTTTCGGCGGCCGCCGGGCCGGTCGAATCGACTGCGGGGCCGGCGCTCATTTGAGCGCCGGCCCCGCGCTTCCGGATCGTTTTCATTCCTCGCGGCGGCGGAATGCCTCCCGCAGCTGTGCGTCTTCCTCCCCGCCCTCCGCGCAGTAGAGGCCCGCGTCCGCTTCGAAGAGCATGGACGGGTTGATCGGGCGGTTGCCTATGCGCACTTCGTAATGCAGGTGCGGCCCCGTGGAATAGCCCGTGCTGCCCACCGCGCCGATCTGCGCGCCCTTCTCCGCCATGCCGCCCGGCGCCGCGTCTATGCGGCTCAGGTGGAAAAAGTAGCTCTTCAGTCCGCCGCCGTGCTCGATGACGACGGTGTTGCCCGTGTTCAGCAGCCGTTCGGCCATGACCACGCGGCCGGCGTTCGGCGCGAACACGGGCGTGCCTTCGGGGGCGGCGATGTCCATGCCGTTGTGCCGGCGGGGGCGCGAATAATCGCCGTTCGTGTAGCGTATGGTTCCGAATTCCGTGCTGACCCGGCCGTCTGCGGGGACCGCGAAGACCCCGTGCCAATGGCGCTCCGCGTCGTAGGTGTCGAACAGGGGCGGGATCTTCTCGCGGTATTCGCGGTACGCGGCCGGGCTGTTCGCCTCGCTGATGGCGGCGGAGCTCGTGTCCACGATCAGGTTCTGTTCGACGAAGTCAAAGGGAAGCACGGTGATCGTCGTTTCGAAGCTCCGGTCGCCCGCCTGCACGCGGATGCCGTATTGCCCGGGGTTTTGCGCATTGCCCACCGGGATCGCGACGTACCATGCGCCCGGGCCGTCGGGCGTGAAGATCGCCATGCCGAGCTCCGTTTCCGCGTGCGGCGCAAGCCCGGGCGGGATGTGAACGAGCCGCAGGGCGGCGACGTCCCCCTGCCTGAGCTCCGTGCGCCCCGTCAGGAGCGCCGGTTCGGGCGCGGGCTCGACCGTGAAGGTGCAGCGGTAGCGGAAGCTGCCGTAGCCCGCCGTCCCGTTCGTTTCGGGCACGGAGCAATCGATTTCGAGCGCGTAGGCGCCGGCCTCGAGCGCGATGGGTTCCCACGCGGCGGCTTGCCCGTCGAAAACGGGTTCGCCTTCTCGCAAGAGGCGCACGCGGTGTTCAAAGCCCTGCGGCAGCGCGAGCGACAGGGGCAGGGGCGCCGTGCCGATCGGCCCGAGCGCCGCCTCCGAAGCGGCGTCGCGCCGGGAAAGCGCCTTGCGGAAAAGCCCCTTCAGCAGAGGCGCATGCCATTCCGCCTCCGCCGGCTCAAGGCGCGTTTCCATGACGGCCGTCTGCGGATCGGGCGCGAGGCGCCAATCGGCGACGGTATACGAATAGATGCCGTATCCGGCGAAGCAGCATACGACGGCCAATGCGATAAAAAAAATCCTTTTCATGCTTTCCTTCCGCAGCGCGTCCTTCCGCACCGATTCGGCGGCGCGGCAGGGCGGCGCGGCCTCCGCAAGAACGAAAAACTCCCCGCAAGGGCGCGCGGGGAGTGTGTTGATGAGATCTCGGTATTCGTCAGCCCTCGGCCTTCCACAGGCCGTGCAGGTTGCAATATTCGTATGCCGTCACGGGCGCATCGGCGCTGTCCAAGGAGAAAACCGCTTCCGGTGCCGCGCCGGGCTTCAGAGCGAAGCGCTGTGTGCGCGCGCCCTGTTCGACGACGATCCAGTTGATGTAATGCTTCTCCTCCATGGGATGGCTCACGGAGCCGACCTTCACCTTGAGGGCCTTTCCGTCGCGTTCCAAGACGGGCACATGCTTCTCGCCCGCGCCGTCGGACGAATTGGCGCTGAGCTCGACCATGTCCACGCCGCAACAGATCGGAACAACACCCACATCCTCGATCACTTCAAATAAATTTCCGCAAATCTCACATTGATAAAACTTGCCCATATCACACCTCCGCCACTGCTTGGCCCGATCGCCCGCGCACAAGTCAAACACCGATCCAACGGTTCCGCCCCGCAATCGATTCGGAACACCCTCTATTGTATACCAATTCGAGCGCGCATGCAATTGTTTTGACGAAAAATTTGAATTTCCTTGTTGGCGTCGCTTTTCGGGGCGGCGGCGAATTATTATTGAAATTCGGGTTGCGGCGCGGTATACTACAACAGAATGACCGCAACGGGAGGTGCGCCGTGCGGATACCGACAGTATATTTGGAGGTGCGTGAATGGGTATGCAACCGGTTTTGACAATCGTGGCAAT
Source organism: Eubacteriales Family XIII. Incertae Sedis bacterium (assembly GCA_031276135.1). GTDB lineage: Bacteria > Bacillota > Clostridia > Peptostreptococcales > Anaerovoracaceae > JAITLA01. Next base: position 21,771 of record JAISNR010000098.1, read on the forward strand.
CGTGCTGCTGCTGGCTGTGATTGTCCTGCAAATCGTCGGGCGAAAGAAGTCCGGCACAGGCGAAATCGCCTCCCTTTTGCGATGCGCGGCGGACGAACAGCGCGAGTCGGTGTCGCGCCAAATCGCAAGCGGCGCGACGGAGCAATTCCGGAGGTTCGACGTGATTCAGGAGAGCGTGCAGCGGGCCCTGACCGCCAGCCGCGAGGAACAGGCCAAGCAAATGCGGGAGTTCGGGGCGCAGATCGACAAAATGAACGCCGATGTGACGGCGACGCTCCAAACGAGCCGCGCAGAAACGAACGAGCAGCTCGGCAAGTTCTCCGCGCAGTTGGACGCCCGCCTGACCGCGACCGGGGAACAGACGCAAAAGACCTTGCAGACGAGCCGCGAGGAACAGAGCAAACGGCTTCGCGAGTTCGGCGAACAGATGGATTCGCGCCTGTCCGGGATCCAACGCGGCAACGCCGAGAACATAGAAAAACTGAACGCCACGCTCGAAGCCAAGATAAAGTCTCTCCAAGACAGCAACGAGCAGCGCTTGGCGCAGATGCAAAACGTGGTGGACGAGAAACTCCAAAAGACGCTTGAAACGCGGCTTGCGCAGTCTTTTGAGCTTGTCGGCAAGCAGCTCGACAGCGTCCAGCAGGGCTTGGGCGAGATGAAGAACCTCGCCGCCGACGCAAAGAGCCTGAAAAACGCGCTGATGAACGTCAAGGAGCGCGGCACATACGGTGAGGTGCGGCTTGAGAAGCTGTTGTCAGACATTCTCGTTCCGAGCCAGTATGATACAAACGTGGAAATTGCAAGCGGAAAACGGGTGGAATTTGTCATCAAGCTCCCGGGCAACGGCGATATTCCGCTGCTGCTGCCCATCGACAGCAAGTTCCCGATCGAGGACTACAACCGCCTGCTGGACGCGCAGGACAAGCCCGCAATCGATGAGGCGCGGCGCTCGCTGGCGGCAAAGATTCGCGCTTTCGCGAAAGACATCCGCGACAAGTACATCGCGCCGCCCAAGACGACGGACTTCGCGCTGATGTTTCTGCCGACGGAGGGGCTGTACGCCGAAGTGCTGCAAAACGCCGCGCTGTTTGAGGAATTGCGCGACCGCTATAAAGTAACGGCAATCGGCGCGACCACGCTGTCGGCGTTTTTGGCGTCGCTGCAAATGGGCTTCAAGACGCTTGCCATAGAACAGCGCTCGCAAGAGGTTTGGGACACACTTCGAGCCGTGAAAAAGACCTTCGGCGAGTTTGAAACGGTCCTCTCCCAAGCCCATAAGCAACTGCAAACCGTGGACAACACGATTGAGAAAATCGTCGGAACGCGAACACGGGCTATAAACAAGGCTCTGCGAAATGTCGAAGAATTGGGCGAAACGGACAGCAAACAGCCATTGATCGACTTTGAGGGGGAATAAACTTTCCGATCCGCAAAGACGAAGAGCCCCGATCGATGCAAAACAACATCAAAAATAGAAACGCATCAAAATCAGGCCGTCGGAATCGATCCGATTGCGCATCCGAAAGACGGAAGAAACAGAGACATGGGCCGATGCCATTTAAAAACCAACGATTCCGGGAAGGCGGAAGGGTCGCCGCGACCGCATTTCGATGAAGCGAAAAAAAAGTTTTTTATGGCACGGTATTTGCGTTATAAAAAAGCATCTGCGCCAAGCCCGATTGCGTCTTGCGAGGAGGGTGCCGTCTTTGCAAGCAATCCCTCGCGGCGGTGAACGGTTGCGCCATCGGTGGCTGCAAGCCGGCCGTGTGCCGCGATATCCACCGCAGCGCGTCGGAGAAAGCCCGCGTCTTCCAATCCATCCATCCCCGTCGGCAAGGAGGCGACAAAATGGAAAACAAAATAACATCGAAACAAATGCTGGCGGACCTGCTGGACAGCCATTACCGCAGCGCGCTGGAGGCGAAGGCCGCCGGTAAAATCGTAGCTTGGGCCACGTCCATCTGTCCCCAGGAGCTGTTGGAAACGCTGGACATCGACGTCGTATATCCGGAAAATCACGCGGCGGCCATCGGGGCGAGAAAACACGCTTCGGAATTTATCGAACAAGCCGAGGGAACGGGTTACTCTTCGGATATTTGCTCCTACGCGAGAGTCAACCTGGGATATGCCGATATCCGGCACTCGGAAGCGGGAGATATCCCGATGCCGGACCTCATCTTTTGTTGCAGCAATATCTGCAATACCGTAATCAAATGGTATGAAAACCTGGCAAAAACGCTGAAGATTCCGCTGATCCTGTTTGACATGCCCTTCAACCATACCTTTGAGATACCGGAGCACAGCGTCGCGTATATGCGGGGTCAGATCGATCACGCCATCTGCAAACTGGAAGAGATCACAAAGAAGCGCTTCGATTACGATAAATTCGGCGAGGTCATGGAACTGTCCAACCAAACCTGCGAATGGTGGAAGAAAGCCACCGATCTTGCAAAAGCCGAGCCCTCCCCTCTGAACGGCTTCGACATGTTCAACTATATGGCGATCATCGTCTGTATGAGAGGCAAAAAAGAAGGCCGGGAGGTTTTCCGGCTCTGGCACGACGAACTGAAGGAAAAGGCAGACCTGGGGATCGGGCCCTGGAAGGACCGAGAGGAAAAATATCGCGTCATGTGGGACGGCATCGCCTGCTGGCCCCACCTGTCCGTTACATACAAAACGCTGAAAAAATACGGGATCAATATGGTGACCTCGACCTACCCGGAATCCTGGAACATCCTGTATGAAAAGAACGATCGGAACGGCATGGCCGCAGCATACAGCGCCAATTATGCCAACCGGAATCTGGATTACGGCACGGGCAATGTGATCAAACTCGTAAGGGATTTCCGGCTGGACGGCATCATCTATCACTCCAACCGCAGTTGCAAGCTGATGGATTTCAGGCAGTACGAGGTGCAGAGGAGGATCGAAGCGGCCACCGGCGTACCATCGGTGATCTTTGACGGCGACCAGACGGACCCGCGGGTATTCTCGGAAGCACAGTATGAAACGAGAATACAGGCTCTTCTGGAGATGATGGAAAACAACAAAGCAGAGAGGCAGGAGCAATGCAAGAATTCAAAGAGAGCATGAAGGCGCTTCAGGCGGCGGCACTGCATCCCGGAAAAACGGTGCGGCTGTCGATGCGGGAAACGGGGAGAGAGGCCATCGGATGCTTTCCGATCTACACCCCCGATGAAATCGTCTATGCGGCGGGCTATCTTCCGGTGGGCATGTGGGGAGGCAAAACACAGATCCGGCTGGCGGACAAATACCTCCAGGGTTTCTGCTGTTCCATCATGCGAGCCAATATGGAGTTCGGATTGCAGGGGACCTATGATTTTCTCAAAGCGGTCATCATTCCCGCATTCTGCGATACCCTGAAGTGCATTTGTGAGAATTGGAAGGTGGCGGTTCCTCAAATTCCGGCCATTCCCATGGTGTACCCGCAGAACCGCAAGTTGGAAACGGGTTTTCGGTATCTCATTGCGGAGCTGAAGCGGGTAAAAAAAGAAATCGAAGGGATAAAAGGGGCTGAAATTTCGGAAGCGGAACTTGAAAAAGCATTTCGGATCTATGAGGAATACAGAGCTGTCATGCGGGATTTTGTGAAGGCGTCGGCAGTCCATCCCCTTACCGTTTCACCCGTTGCAAGACACCTCATCATCAAGGCGGGCTTCTTTATGGACAAGGCGAAGTACACCGCCCTTGTGCGGGGGATCGTCGAGGGCTTGCAGGCGTTGCCCGAAGAAAAATGCCGGGGCGTTAAGGCCGTGGCCACCGGATTGATCGGAGAGCCCGCAGAACTGCCGGAAATATTCGGAGAAAACGGGATTTGCATCGCCGCCGACGACTTTGCGCAGGAATCCAGACAGTTCCGCGTCAAGGGCCGGGAAGAAGGTTCCGTATGGGAGAAGATGGCTTACCGCACCGTGGACCAGGAAGGCTGCACCTTTTTGTTCGACGAGGAAAAACCAAAGGGGCGCATGCTGATCCGAATGACGGAAGAAACGGGCGCGAAGGCTGTGATCGTCTGCATGATGAAGTTCTGCGATCCGGAGGAATTTGATTTCCCTGTGATCAAAGAAGAGCTGGAGGCTGCGAGGATTCCGATCCTCTGTCTTGAGATCGATCAGCAGATGGATTCCTTTGAGCAGATCCGGACGAGGGTCCAGAGCTTTGTTGAAATGCTGAACGAGGACGTCATCTGACGCATACGGGTTTTTGGGTTGCGGCAAGCGCGTTTGAAAGAGAGAGGCAGTAAAATGTATTTGGGAATTGATATTGGATCCTCCTCGTCCAAAGTTGCCATCCTAAACGCCCGGAAAGAGCTGGCGGCTACCGATGTCGTAAATATGGGGACCGGAACGGCCGGGCCAAAAGCTGCGCTGGAGAACGCACTGCGGGCGGCGGGAGCGGCCAGAGAAGACATCAAATACATCGTGGCCACCGGATACGGGCGCATCAACTTCGGAGAAGCCGATCAGCAGATCACGGAGATCAGCTGTCATGCAAAAGGGGTTTCCCATCTCATGAAGGATGTGGAGACGGTGATCGATATCGGCGGTCAGGATGCGAAAGTGATCAAGATAGGCAAGGACGGAAAAGTGAAAAACTTTGTCATGAATGAGAAATGCGCGGCGGGAACCGGGCGCTTCCTTGAGGTTATGGCAAGAGTTCTGGGGTGCAGGATTGAGGAGCTGTCCGATCTTGCGGAAAGGTCCGTCCACGATATCCCCATCAGCAGCGTCTGCACCGTCTTTGCCGAAAGTGAAGTCATTTCCCGGCTGGCGTCGGGCGCCGCTCGGGAGGATGTGGCAAAGGGCGCGCATAACGCCATCGCAAAGCGCATCATGGGCATGTGCAGCAGAGTGGGGTATGAACCGCTCCTTGCAATGACGGGAGGCGTGGCTTTGAATCGGAATATGGTAAAACTCATGGGAATCGAATTGGGACAGCCCGTGATCGCGGCGCCTTATCCCCAGGCGGTGGGCGCCATCGGAGCGGCCGTCTTCGCATATGAAAAATCAGAGAGGGCCGCAGAGAGGGCCGCAGAAGCGTAAGAACCCTCCGGCCCTCTCAGCGGCCCAACCAGCCGCCGTCGATCAATACGGCCGCTCCGTTCATGTAATCCGACGCGGCGGACGCCATAAATACGGCTGCACCCGCAAGGTCCTCCGGCTTCCCCCATCGCCCTTGCGGAATGCGTTCCAATATCCGCTCGCTGCGCGCTTCATCCTTGATCAATGCCTCGTTGAGATCCGTATCGAAATAGCCGGGCACCAAACAATTGACATTGACGCCTTCCTTCGCCCATTCGTTTGAAAAGGCTTTGGTGAGCTGCATGAGCGCCCCTTTGCTCGCCGCATAAGCGGCGGCGGTATAACCGCCCTGATAGGACAACAAAGAACCGACATTGATTATCTTGCCGTGTTTTCGTTCGATCATCGGCCCGCCAAATATCCGGCACAAACAGAAAACCGCGTTGAGGTTGACATTCAGCACGGTGTCCCAATCTCGCTTAGGGAAATCGATGCTCGGATGCCGCAGATTCACACCCGCGCAATTGACCAAAATATCGATGCGCGATTCCGCACGGAACACCGCGTCGGCAAAGGCATCAAGCTTGTCCACATCGGACAAATCAACCGGCACATAGGTGCATCGAACCCCGAAGCGGCGGATTTCACGGACGGTGTCCGGGTTGTCATGCCTCGCCGCAAGCACAATGTTTGCCCCCGCTTGGGCAAGCCCCATCGCCATCCCTTTGCCAAGTCCTCTGACGCCGCCCGTGACAAGCGCCGTTTCGCCGTCCAATCGAAATAAATTCATGTGCGTCCGCTCCTTAAAGGGGATCCGTATGAAACGAAAACATCACTTTGATCGCATCCGACTTTGTCGTCAGCAGTTCAAAGCCTTTTTGTACATCTTCCGGCGGCAATACATGCGTGATGATTCGCTCAAAATCGATGCTGTTTTTTTGAATTCTGTCCGCGGCGATTTCAAAATCTTTCCTTGTGTAAACGCGCACAAATTGAAAGGTCAACTCCTTAAACATGCACATCGTCATATCGATCTCGGGTTTTGCCTTATAACTCGCGACGCCCACGATCCTGCCCGCCGCTTTCACCGTCCGAACCAGATTCCCGGCGACAGAAGGGTGGCCCGCGCAGTCAAACACGCAGTCCGCGCCGACCTGCCCGGTGCGTCGCCGGATTGCATCCGGCACATCCGATTCGTCCGCGTTCAGTACGGAGAAGCCCATGTCTTCGGCAACGGAAAGCCTGTGTGCGTTGTTATCCACAATCGTCAGGTTTTCGCAGCCGGATTGGCGCAGCATCAAGGCGCAGACAAGACCTATGGCGCCGCAACCAAACACGGCGGCGCTGTCGCCCGGCACGTAGCCGCCCTTTCGCACCGCATGCACCCCGACGGCAAGCGGCTCGATGAACGCGCCCAATTTCAAACCGACCCCCTCGGGTATCGGAACAAGCAGATGCGAGGGCACAAGGACGTATTCCGCCAGCCCGCCGTCGCAGTTTATGCCGATAAGCCCCAGCGTATCGCAGATATGCGCGTTGCCGGTCTTGCACGGATTGCATTCCCCGCAGGACAGCAACGGATAGCATGTTACCTCGGTGCCTTTGCGGATTTCGGGATGATCGCTTTCAAGCGTGCCGGACAATTCGTGCCCGAGCACCAGCGGCGCTTTGGCCCGGGGGTGCGCTCCGGCGTAAATGGTCAAATCGCTGCCGCAAACCCCCGCGTGCGAAACCTTGATCAGCGCATAACCCGCCTTGACGTCCGGAACGGGAACATTCCGCAACTCCACTGTCTTGGGACCGACATAAACAAATGCTTTCATCGCGCGCCTCCTTTGGATTCGTTTCTCACCAAGGTATTTTTCCGAATATTTTCGGCAGCAGCGTAACCGTCATCGGGATATATGTGATTACGAGCAACGCGCAGATCAATGCGAGCAACAGCGGAATGATCCGTTTTACCACCTCGCTGAAGCCGACATCCGATATGCGCACGGCGGTGAACAGATTTATGCCGACGGGCGGCGTGATAAAACCGATTGCCAGATTGATGATCATCATGACGCCGAAGTGAATGATATTGACACCGAAGATCTCCACGATCGGATATAAGATCGGCGACAAGATCAGAATGGCCGCCGTCGTATCCATCACGCAACCGACGATCAAAAGGAATACGTTCAGCATCAGCAAAAGCACATAAACATTGTCCGTCAGCCCGAGCATCAGGTCCGTCACCATGCCGGGAACGCCGGCCATCGCGAGGATCCTGCCGAGCGTGGTGCCGGTTCCGACAATGATCAATATCGCCGCCGTCGTCATAGCCGAATCGGCCAATTTTAAAAATATTTTCCTGAAATTCAATTCCTTGTATATAAACAAACCCGCGATCAACCCGTAGAACACGGAAACGACGGCAGCCTCGGTCGGCGTAAAGATGCCGCCGTAAATACCGCCGAGAATGATCACGGGAACCATCAGCGCCCATATCGCATTTTTGAATTCCTTCCAAACGCGCATCCACGAAAAGGCCTGTTCGTTTCCGCCGAAACCTTCCTTTGCGACAATCCGCTTTGCGACGATCATCAAGGCCACGGCGCAGAGTATGCCGGGGATGAAGCCGCCCATGAACATCGTGCCGATGGAGGCACCGGTCGCAACGCCGTACATGACCATCGGAATGCTCGGCGGAATGATGACGCCAAGACAGCCGGACGCGGCCACCAGCGCGACGGAAAACCTTTTGGAATAGCCGGATTCCACCATAAACGGCACCATGATCGCGCCGATCGCGGCAACGGTCGCCGGACCGGAACCCGATATCGCACCGAAAAACAGGCAGGTCATGACCGTGACCATCGCAAGCCCGCCCTTCAGATGGCCGACGCAGGCGTTCGCAAAATCGACGAGCCGCTTTGAGAGCCCGCCGCTCTCCATCAGACCGCCGGCCAGGATGAAAAAAGGGATCGCCATCAGCGGGAACGAATCGCAGGAAGAAAACATATTTGCGGCCAAAAACGTCAGCTGCGTGTCCCCGATGATCAATATGTATGCCAACACCGACAGTCCGATCGCGATGCCGATCGGCACATTCAGGATCAGAAAAAGCGCAAATGTCCCGAAAATAACGCCCATAATCATTCGACAACATCCTCCCCTCTTCGATGCTCGCCAACCTGCTTGACAACATCCTGCACCAAGCGGATCGCCATCAATATAAACCCGATGACATAGGAGCTTTGCGCGATCCACATGGGAAGGCCCATGGCGGTCGAAAGCTGTTGCTTGTTGACGGCTGTTTGAAGCATGAGGCTGCCGCCGTAAATTATGAACATGCAGAACACAAAAAAACAAACATTCGAGATTATGCTCAACACGAAACGGCCTTTGGTCTTGAACAACAATATTGTGGCGTCCACTTTGATATGCTTCCGCTCTCTGACAGCGTAGGAACAGCCGAGATATATCAGCCATATAAAAATATACCGCGCCAATTCCTCCTGCCAAGACACCCCGAATCCAAAAGTCCGGCAGAAAATCTGCCAGCCGGTGACAAGGCACATGATACCCATCAATAAAGCACAAAGGTATTCTTCCAGATGCTTATCCAATTTTTTCAGAAAGCCCATGATCCTTTGCCTCCTCCGGAACCTGTTCGGAACCGGCTTCAAAAGCCGGTTCCGAAGATAAAACGACAGATGCAAGGCCGCAAAATCATGAAAGTTCTTCGATTGCCGTGAGATATTTGTCCAATCTCCCGTCTTTGTCATATGTGTCCTTGAACCAGTCGTATACCGGCTCGCAGGCTTTGCGGAACACCTCGCGCTGTTCCGGCGTCAATTCCGTGAATTCCAGGTACTCTTTGATGGTGGCCAGATTTTCCTTTTCGGCTTCTATCGACAGTTCGCGCTGGTATTTTACAGAATCCGCCATGCATTCGTCGAAAATCGCCTTCAAATCTTCGGGCAAACTGTTATAAAAATCCACATTGACGGCAACCACCGTATAGTCAAAGCAATGCTCCAGGTTGGTTATGTACGTCTGCGCTTCGTAGAACTTATTGGTTACGACGATGGTATAGGGGTTGTCCTGCCCGTCGATCGTTTTTTGCTGCAAGGCGGTAAACAACTCGGCAAAGGCCATCGGCGTCGGGCTGGCGCCCATTGCTTCAAACATTTTGATGAACATCGGGGAATCCATGACGCGGACCTTTATCCCTTTCAGATCCGCCGGCGCGGAGATGGGACGTTTGCTGTTCGTAAGCTGACGGATGCCGTTTTCATAATACCCGACCACCTTGATCCCCGTTTCCGCGGCGACCTCGTCGCTCAATTCCGTTCCGTGCGAGCTGTCGGCAAACGCATAGGCGACATCGCGGCTCGGGAAAAGGAACGGAAGGCTCAGCACCATGTACTTATCCGTAAACGCCGCGATTGCCGCGATGGAGTTCTCGCACATTTGAAGATTGTTTACCTGCACGGCTTCAAACAACTCACGCCCGGATCCGACCTGATTGTTCGGGAAAAAGCTCGCTTGGATCCTTCCCTCCGATTTTGCGTTGATATCCTCGGCAAACTTATACAGGGCTATGGTGATCGGATGCGTATCCGGCACCGTGCCGCCGATTTTCAGCGTATAGACCTCTTCATCCGCCGATGCCGAGGATGTGTCCGCCGTGTCCGCCGCGTCCGTCGCGTCCGCCGCGTCTGCGTTCTCTTGCTCCTCTCCGCCGCCCTGACAGGCGGTCATAAGAACCATTGTGAAAATCATGAGCAGTACGAGTAGTTTTTTCATTTCCAAATCCTCCCATCCTATTAAAACACAACCAAATACATTAATGATACCGTTTTTGAAAAGTCCCCGCGTCGATGCAAATTTACAATTTGATGCACCGCAGCATCAAACGGATGTCCTTTTCTCGCATTTACGCGTCTATCTTTTTGTAGTATTCGAAAAAATCCCTTTCCAACTGCTCTCTGAACTGCGGCGCTGCGATGTTCACGAGTTGCTTGCCCCTTTCGCGCACGGGCAAACCGAAGAGGTTTGCGGCGCCGTATTCCGTCACGACGAAGTGTACATCCTGGCGCGTGGTCGTCACGGGGGTTCCCGGCGCCAAGCAGGCGACGATTCTGGAAACGGCACCGTTCTTTGCCGTCGAGGGGAGTGCGATGATCGGCTTTCCTCCCTTCGACTGCTCCGCGCCCCGCAGAAAATCAAGTTGTCCGCCGACGCCGCTGAAGGTCTTGGGCCCGATGGAATCCGCCACCACCTGCCCCATCAGGTCCACTTCCAGGGCCGAGTTGATGGCGACCATGTGATCGTTCTGCGCGATGACGGCGACATCGTTGGTGTATTCCACCGGCTTCATGCAGATCATATCGTTTTTGTCGATGTATCTGTACAATTGCTTCGAGCCCTGCACAAAGGTCGCGATGATCTTGTGCCTGTTGATGGATTTTCTTGCGCCGTTTACCACGCCGCTTTCGATGAGAGGAATGAGATTGTCCGAAAAGACCTCCGTGTGTATCCCCAGATCTTTCTTGCCTGACAGGAGCTTCAATATGGCGTTCGGAATCTTGCCCTGCCCCATCTGCAAGCAATCCCCGTCCTCGATCAGATTTGCGATATGGACGCCGATGCGTTCCGCAAGGGGATCGTCCCCGTCGATCGGCGCGATCTCGTAGGGGTCTTCGTCGTATTCCACAAAGCAATCGATTTCCGAAACGTGGAGCGAGGTGTCGCCGCAGACCCAAGGCAAACGGCTGTTCACCTGCGCTATGCTCAATCCCGCATTTTCCACGGCGACCCTGGTCTGATCGCAGGAAAGGCTCATGTTCACATAGCCGGCCCCGTTCGGAGGCGTGCATTGTATCAGCGCGACATCGCAGCGTATCCTGCCTTCGCGTATGGCTCTGGGCTGCGCGTAGAAGTGAATGGGAATGAATTCCCCTCTGCCCGATTGGATGGCCTTTCTGTTGTTCTTGCCCAGAAAAAACGACATGTTGATAAAGCGGCCGACGAATTCCTCCTGTGCGTAGGGGGCGTTTCCGACGTTCAGACCTTGCCATATCTCCACGCCTTCGAGCTCCGCCGCGCGCTCCGTCAATTTGTTGATCAGGTATTTGGGTTCGCCCGCAGCGTGCGAGGGTACGATCGCATCGTGCGATTTGATCCTCGACACGGCTTCTTCTGCGCTTACGACTCTTTCTTTGTATATCCGTTTCCAGTCCATAACGTTTCCCCTTTACAGTTTCCCTGTTGCGTTCCGCCGCCTCGCACAGCGCTTGGATTCTCGTTTCGCATTGACCTCAAAAAAGCGGCCGGATCCGTCTGGCCCCGTCGAAGATAGATGCTTTGCATTTTAAAGAGCAATTCTTGTGCCGGCGGCAAAAATGGCCGATGTGCGGTACTGCGGGGCACGGATTGCAGCGCATGCGCAAGGCATGCGGCGTCTGCGCAACGCAAAAACGAACGTCGGGCGATGCTCAAGAGCATCGCCCGGCGCAGTGCACATCGCACAATCAGTCCGTTTGATTTCTTGCCAACTTGTACTTATGGAGCTTCCGCACGATGGTCGATTGGTTGACCCGCAGCTTTTCGGCGATCTCCCGCGTACTGCGGTATGTGTTCGCGGTGCGTTCCAGAATGCTTTTTTCAAGGGACTCCAAGGCTTCCTGCAAGCTCATCTCGCTGTTTTCCGCGATGATGTTGATCATTTTTCTGTTGGCGTCCTCATGCATGCTCCAAGGGAGATCATCCGGCTGCAGGTAATCGTTGTTGCTCATGATGACCATGCGCTCGACGACGTTCTTCAATTCTCGGACATTGCCGTGCCAAGGGTGTTTTTCCATCTCGCACAGGACATCGTATGTGAGTGTCTTGCTCTGGTTGTATTTGTTGTTGAACATCGCAAGAAACAGCATACTGAGCGGCGCGATGTCCTCTCTCCTGTTTCTGAGCGGCGGGATATGGATCTGCACGACATTCAGGCGGTAGAACAGATCCTCCCGGAATGTCCCTTCTACAACCATTTGTTCCAAATTTCGGTTGGTTGCAGCCAAGATGCGCACATCCACAAAACTGCCCTTGGTGCTGCCGACCCTGCGCAATTCCTTCGTTTCGAGCACCCGCAGAAGCTTTACCTGGAATTCCAACGACGTTTCGCCGATCTCGTCGAGAAAGGCCACGCCGCCGGCGGCGGCTTCGAGCAGGCCGGCCTTGCCCGTCTGCACGGCGCCCGTGAATGCGCCCTTCTCATAGCCGAACAATTCGGATTCCAGCAGATTCGACGGGATGGCGCCGCAGTCTATGGCGACAAAGGGCTTGTCCCTTCTGATGCTGTTTACGTGAATGTACTTCGCCACTTCCTCTTTCCCGACGCCGGATTCGCCGAGTATCAGGACGGTGGTTTGAAAATTGGCCACGCGCTCCGCGAGCGAAAGCACGTCCTGCATCTTCTTGCTGGCGGCCAACAAACCGCCTTCGCCCCGACGGATTCTTGCGGTGAATTCCTCGTGGTTCTTCATATAGAACTCTTCCATTTTCAGGGATTTGAGCAGCTCTTCGCGAAGGCCGTAGATTTCGGATATGTCCCGCGCATTGATCACGATCATCTTTATGTTGCCGCGCTTGTCGAAGATCGGCCTGCCGGTGACGATGATGTTCTTCCCCGATTTTGTGACCTGTTTTTTCGAAACCGTGCATCGCCGCTCGATGACCACGAAGGCCACGGAGTTCGGCATCCAGACGGGATTGATCAGGTCCCGCATGTTCTTGCCTTGCAGATCCTCTTTTTTGATTTCCGCGATTCGTTCGTAGGAACTGTTGACGAAGATCACCTCGCCGCTCCCGTCCGTCACGAGGATGCCGTCGTGAGAGCCCTCCAGAATTTCCTTCGTTTCTTCCAGCATGAGCTTTTGCCTGTTCAGGGCGTCCTTCAGCAGGAGGCTCTCGCTCACGTTCATCAAAAAAAAGACCCGAACGATGCCGTTCGATTTGTTTTTGCCGGTTTTCAAGGGGAACACGACCACATGAAGGGTTTGTCCGCGCGCTTTTACAAGCCGGATGACACCCTCTTCCATGTCAGAGGAGAATTCGGGGATGATTTCCTCCGGTTTTTTGTTCACCGCATTCGCAAAGGAAATGCCGAAGAATTTTTCGACCGCCCTGTTCATGAGCTTGATGAGGCCGGAGTCATCCACCGCAATGATGCCGTTGGGACTGTTTTTGATAATGTTTTCGTACAGATCCTCCATCTCGCGATTTTTCATCCGAATCCCTTCACTTTTCTCGGCCATTGCGTCAGCAAGAAGCCGGTTTCGACAATATGGGGCTGTACAGCCCGGTTTCAACACCTCTTCAATGCCACCCGGAAGGAAAGTCCCGGGGTTGAAGAGGACGATCGCATCTTCAAAATTCGTCAAGACAGATTCTGCCGCCGGCGGCATGCTTTCTTCCCGCGAAACGGTTCGCATGGGGTCAGTCCAAAGCGGCGAGCAAGCGTTCGGCTTCGTCCATGTCCTCCTCCCCGAACACGATGAAACCGGCTTCCTGCAGGTATTCCGCAGTCAGGCCGCGCCCTTCCTTCTTCGCGCCGCCGAAGGTGCCGTCGTGGATGTATTTGCTGCCGCAGGAGGGGCTGCCCTGTTTCAGGATCGCGAAAGCGACGGCGTGCTCCCGCGCGAGCCTGCGGGCCTCCGCCGCGCCCGCCGCGTATGCGCGCGTCACGTCCTTCCCGTCTTTCGTCAGTACGCGTTCGCCGACGCGCTGCGCTTCGGGCCTCGGCGTCGGCAGGCCGCCGGACACCTCGGGGCAGATGGGCACCATTCGGCCTTCCTCCTTCCAGCGCAGGAAACGGGGGTCGGTCGCGGGAATGTCGGCGCCGTCGTATCGCACGGCGCGCCCGCCGTACAGGCATTGGCTGACGAGAATCTTTCTCATGCCGCCGTCAAAACACGGACGCGCCCGGGAACAGCAAGGCCGAAACGCGCTCCCCCGCCTTCAGCGGGCCGCTTCCCGCAGGCACGTCGACGAGGCAGTTGCAGCCGATCAGGGAGCGAAGCTGCCCGTTGGAATGGCCCTCCGGCAGATGCACGGCCGTGCCGTCAAAGCGCCCCCTGACAAAGCGCCGCGTGCCGCCCGCTTTGCCAAAATCGTCCGCCAATTCGGCGGAAACGCGCGCGAGCCGCAGGGTCCTGTCGCCCGTCATGGCCGCGAGCAGGGGCCGGGCCAAAAGCTCCAGACTCGCGGCGGACGCAAAGGGGTTGCCGGACAGCGACAGCAGCCGGACGCCCCGGCAGCGCGAAA
>JAISNR010000155.1 GCA_031276135.1 Eubacteriales Family XIII. Incertae Sedis bacterium
TGCGGCTGGCCGGCCGGCTCTACGCGGAGAACGCCTCCTGGGCGCAGGACGACTTTCGCTACGTGAACGGACAGATCGAGTATCTGCTGACGGAATGAGTGAAGCGGCGCAAGAAGGCGCGAACCGCCGGCGGGCCGCCGCCGGACTGAGCGCGGGCTGCGGGAAGGCCGCCGCCCGGCAAAAGTCGGGCCGCCGGCAGTCTGCGGGCCGCCCGCCCGGACTGCGAGCGGGCAGGCGGCCCGCCCTCGGGCGACCGGCGTGCGACCGCGGGCCCGTCCGCAGCCCGCCGCAGGGCCGCTACGGCTGTTTTTTGATCTCCAACGTGAAGCTTGCCTCGTCGCCGCCGTTCGCGGGGCCTTTGATGCTTATGATGAGCACGGTCGTCGAGCCATCGCCCTCGGCCAAGCTTACGGTTCGCTTCTCGCCGTTGCGTATGGCGGCGCTCTGTCCGTCCTGCGCGAGCGCGGCCGTGAATTCCGAGCCGAAGCCGATGGACACGTTCACGCTCTTGTAATTGGCGGGTACGGTGCATGTATAGGTCTTGCCGTCGGCGTCGGCGCCGCCGCGCGCCGGGTTTTCGGGCGTCGCGCCCGACACGTACACGCTGTCCGGCAGAGGCGCGTTTTCGCGCACGGTGATCGTGTATTTCTGCTTGCTCTTGCCGGATTCGGAGGTTTCGACAACGATGGTGAGCGGAACGCCCGGTGTCGCGGGCAGCTCGATGCGCTCCGAGTTCGCGCCGCTCGCCACGATGCGCCCGTTCACGATGATGTCCGTTGCGGACGACGCCGAGGGCCGCACGACGATGTGCGAGCTGCCGTTGCTCACGGCGACGTTCGGATAATCGCGCGCGTTCGCGTCAAAAGCGAAGCCGCCGGTGACGCGGCCGCCCTCTGCGCTGAGGGAAAGGCCCGTCAATCCGCCGGATTGCGTCGTTTTCTCCACAAGTCCCGTATAGGAAACGGAGGAGAGCGCCCCGGACGGACCCTCCAGGCAGGCGTATACGCGGTATTTCGTGTTCTCCGAGATCGCGGCGCTCGTCGCCGTGTACGTGTTCTCCACGTTCGGAACGCTGCCCTTGTCTGCGATATTCTGATTTTCGTTGGCGGTTCCCGCTTTGATCTTTTCGGGCGTGGGCGGCAACGCGTTGCCGCTCTCCGCCACGGTCAGCCAGTGGAAGGTTCCCTTCGCGTTGACGCTGACCGTTATTTCGAGTATGTTGTCGTTGTTGATGACCGCGTTCAGGCTGCGGATGGTCGGCGTGCCCACGCCGGCGGTCGTGAAGGAGCGCGCTTCGACCTTGGAGAATTCCGTCGCGCTCTTGGAAACATAGCCGTAAACGTCGTAGCGCGTCCCGACCTTCAGCCCCGTTATTTCGACGTTCAGGCTCTTGTTCCGCCCGATCGGCACATTGCCGGATTTCAGAGCCTTGTCGCCGCCCCGGTCGTTGCCGGCGGCGATGTTCGTCTGCGAGGGCTTGCCGTCGCTGTTCTCGACGACCGCCCAGTAGAAGGTACCCTTTTCGGTGGAGTTGACGGTCAGGAGAGCGGTGGTTTCGGTGATCGTTCCGACGCTGAATGTGCTGATCCAGTTTTCGCCGATATCGGCTTCGTCCTCGGTGTTGAAATACAGGCTGTACACGTTGGAGAACTTGCCGTCGCTGCCCTTCACGGTCGCATACATCGTATAGGGCTTTGCGGATGTGAGTCCTTCCACGGTGACGGAGGTCTGCTCGTAGGCTTTCACCTTCGCGCTGCCCTTCCTGGAAGCGGCCGCGCCGGAGGCGTCCTTGCCCTGTGAAATCTGCAGCGCCGTCGGAGCGGAACGGGGTTTTTCGAGCAGGACCCAGTACAGGGTGCCGCCGGTCCGCGAGGTGGCGTTTACGAGCGCCCGCACGTTGTTGTAATCCGAGATCGCGAACTCCGTGATGGCCCTGGCATCCTGATCTATGCCCAGCACCTTGTTGATGACCTTGACGGTTTCCGCCCGCGTCAGATTGCGCTTGGGGTAGAAGTTGCCGTCCGGATAGCCGGTCAGGTAGCCCTTTGTATAGGCGGAATTGACGGCCTCTATCGCCCAATCGCCTATTTCCTTTGCGTCCGAAAGTCCCTTGGGCGTCTTGCCCGTGCTTTCGCCCGGCGATATGCGAAAGAGCACCGCCGCGACTTCCTCGCGCGTGATGGGGCTGTCCGGGGCGAACCACGTGCCGTCGTCATAGCCCGAGATGTAGCCTGCGGCCGCAGCCTTGCGCACCTCGTCGTAATACCATTCGCCGGGGGACACGTCCGAAAAAGCGATGTTGCCGAACGCCGTATAGCGCATCGCCGCGTTGACGACCTTGACGAACTCGGAACGCTTGATGGCCGCGTCGGGCAGGAATCTGCCGTCGGCGTATCCGCTGATGTAGCCGTGATCGACGGCGCTGCGGATTTCCTCGTCGGCCCAATGCCCCATCGTATCCACGAAATTGGAGGCGCCGCAGACGGGCACTGCGGACCAAAGAAGGACGGCCGGCACGGAGGCGAGCAGGAGGGCGGCAATGAACAGCAATCTTGCAATCATTTTCATACGACTGATCTCCGGTATTGTATCGGGACAAAACAAACACACCGCACAAATCGCGAAACCGCGTGCGCGCTATTCGATGACGGTGCGGATGCTTCTCTGCATCTTGAGCCGTTCCGCCTCCACGTTGACCCGTACCGTCATATTGCCTATGGCGGACCGGATATCGGCAGAATTTTCGATCGGCGTTTCGGCCGTGAACATGGGAACGCCCGTTTCGCGGGAGTCTATGACGCCGCGCACGAAGGTCTTGTTGCATTTTGTGATCGCGGCGATGGACGGCGCGAACAGCACCTTCTCGACCTCGATGCGCGGGATGTTCGACATGTAGTTGCCCAAGGCGGCGGCCAGCAGACCGTCGTGATACAATTCTATGCGAATGTTGGCATTCGTCTTTTCGTTGCTTTCCATGACTATATTATACCGCATCGGCAGGGGATTGTCCATAGTTGACTCGGCCATGCGAGCGTTTTCGGAGTTTGCCGGTTACATCTCACACGCATTCAAAATCTCGCCTCAACATCCTTTTTCCCCTCGGGATCGGACGGCGGATTCGGCCACAACAGGCGCACGACGTCCCGAACGATCGCGGGAATGCCGCCCGCGTCGTGCTTCTCCGGGATGAAACGCTCCAACACCGGCAGGAAGTTCGCCAGATCGTTTCTCGTGATGTTGTGCCATACCGGATAGAGATCCTTGTATTCGGAGCTCAATTCTTCGTACAGGCAACGGATGCCGGCGGCCTGCCACCCGATGCGCACAAAGGCGCGGGAGAGGATCACGATGCCGAATTTGTATTGCGTGATGCCGTTTCGGATCCTGTCCTCCAGATCATCCCCGGGCTCCAGCATGAAGTCGTCGCAGAAAACGGGCAG
>JAISNR010000199.1 GCA_031276135.1 Eubacteriales Family XIII. Incertae Sedis bacterium
TGCGCATCCTCGCCGCATGGTCGTCGAACGCCGTTTCGTTCGTGCTGACGGCGCGCATCAGCAAGGTTCCGCCGTATTCGTTCGCGTGGTTCACATCCACCTCTTCGAGCCGCACGAGCTTCTCCGCCAAGGCGTACTGATCCGTGGCCATGGCGAGATGGACGGCGTTTCGTATGCTCTTGTCCGTCTTCTCGAAGAAGGTCGCGTTCATGAAGGCGTCGCTCACGTCGAGCTCGTTCACGTGCGCGCCCGCGGCGACGGCCTCGAGCGCCGCCTCGACGTTCCCCCAAAAGATCGCCCGCGCCAGCCTTTCGTCTTCCAGATTGTCGTTTCGCGTCTCCGCCACGAGGAGGGCGCTTCTGAGCTTGTTCACGCCCTCGCTCACGCTCACGAACGCCTCCTCGGCCGCCTTGCCGCAGCCCGCGAACAGATTGACCATCAGTATCCCTCCCGCCATGAGCGCCGCGATTTTTCCCGACTTCTTCATTCCGAATCCTCCAAAATCGCGCTTGTTCGCTCCCGGGCGAGGACATCCACCTTTTTTTGATGTCAAAAAAGACGGTGATTCATTAATATACAATACCATTCACGTATTTTATTGTCAAGCACGACTTTGCAACATTGTTGTTTTAAAGGTGTTTTGGAATATTTTGCATTGATCGAATCTTTGCTTCACGCATCCTCGTCGTCACCCACGGCAACGGCAATCGGCGACACCATTTGAATTCGATGCTTTGCCTTCCCACGCCCGTTCGATACCCGTGCCAGTGCGCGCGTCTCAAATGCGGCGGCGGACCCTTTCTGCCTTCCGAATGTTTTCATGGATTTTATGCTTTCTTATCGCGTCGCCGGTGCGCGTTCCGGCATTCCACAACCTCGGAACTTCCGGCACAAAAAGCCTATATCCGCCTTTGACTTTTTTCGGAAGCCTTCTCTCCGGGCATATCCCCAAACACATTTACCCGTGCAGTTCCTGCGCCAATGCGAACAGTTCCTTGTCGAGGACGATGAGCGACACGTCGATGCCGTCCCCGCTTTCGAGCAGAAAATCCCGAATTGCGGCTGTCGCCACGCGCAGGGCTTCTTCTTTCGGATAGCCGTAAATCCCGCTTGAAATCAGCGGAAACGCCATGCTTCCGCAGGCGTTCTCAACCGCGAGCTTCAGCGAATTCACGTAGCAGCTGAGGAGCAGCCGCTCTTCGCCGTGCGCGCCGCCCCTGTAGACGGGCCCGGCCGTGTGGATCACGTACTTGGCGGGCAGGGCGAAGCCGGGCGTGATGACCGCCTCGCCCGTCCCGATCGGCGCGAGCCCGTCGCAGACAGCCTGCAGCGCCCGCACTCCCGCCGCCTTGAATATGGCGCCGCACACGCCGCCGCCCATCCGGAGCTCCGTGTTCGCGGCGTTGACGATCGCATCGACGCGCAGCTTTGTAATATCGTTTTGTATGATGCTCAGTGGCATTGGACCGCACCTCCCCTTGCTTTTGCGCACAATCGATCCCGCGCGACGTGAAAAAAGACCTGTTTCATTGCATTGACAAAAGAGACATCCTGCATTATATTGGTGATTAGAAAGTGCTAACATCAATCCGCATACCCGCGCGGCCTGTCCGCAGCGGCCCTGCGATATTGCTTCTCACGCGAGCGTTTTGACCGTTTATCCCGCAGTGCAGTGCGAAGCGAATCGGTATATGAAAGGACGGAATCCGATGAAACGCGAAACGAAAATTCGCGACGCCTACAAGGCGTCAAAGAACGTCTACGACGATGCGCTGACGCAGAAAAAGCTTTGGTCCAAGTTCTATATTCGATTTTTCTGGGGCATGGACGACCTCGATGTTTCGCGGCGCGTCCTCGACGCCATACCCTCCGATTTTTCGGGAAAGCTTTTGGACGTGCCGGTGGGAACGGGCGTGTTCACGTGTGAAACCTACAAACGTCTGCCGCACGCACGGGTCACGGCGCTCGATTATTCCGAGGACATGCTCGCGCAGGCCAAGGCGCGCTTCGCGGGAAACGGCCTCGCCAACGTGTCGTGCGAGCAGGGCGACGTCGGCGCATTGCCTTACGGCGATGCGGCCTTCGACATCGTGCTGTCCATGAACGGTCTGCACGCATTCCCCGACAAGGACGCGGCGTTTTCGGAAACCGCGCGGGTGCTCGCGCCGGGCGGCCTCTTCATCGGCTGCACATACATCTGCGGAGAGCGCGGCCGCTCCGATTTCGTCGTAAAACGCATCCTTCAGCCGCGCGGCTGGTTCACGCCGCCCTTCCAAACGAAGCGCGGCTTGATCGAGATTTTGAAACGGCATTACGCCGAGGTGGATGTGCGGAACCTGCAAGCGATCGCGCATTTTCGTTGCGTGAAATGACAAAAATTCCTTGTCTTTCACTCCCTGATGAGGATCACGCGGATCCGGCCGCCGCCGTCGGGCGTGTCGTCATAATAAAAATCGAGGGTCTTTCCGGCGGCGAAAGCCTCCGTCGCGTCGTCGAGCGTCGCGTGAACGTAATCGGTCGAAGCCTGCGGTCTGCGGTAAACCTCGGCGTTCTCCGCGACGGCCCAATCCTCCGCCGTGCCCCCGGCGATCGTGAGCGTCGCGCCGTCGAAGCTTTTCACCTTGCCGGAGAGCCCGCGCAGATTGCGCACGGACGTGAGCTTTTCACCCGAGAACACGAATTGCGCGGGACCGGGCGCCGCGCCGAAGCTGCCCGATGCGCTGCGGGAAAGGCCCTCCGTGATGTAGCTGTACGTCCTTTGCGTCACCGCGGCCGAATTCGAGGCTTCGTCTTCTTGGTTCGACGCGGACGAGGCCGATGTGACCGACGTGATGACGCCGTAGATTCCGCAGTCGCCCGTGGCATCCTTCAGGATCAGCGCCGTCACCGCGCCGCCCGCCGCCTCGTGGTAGAGGACCTCGTCGGCGGAGATCGCCGCGCCGCCGAGCCGCTGCACGGACACGGAGACATGCGCGCCTTCATAGGTATCCAGAATCCGGATGTCCTCCGACAGGCGCAAATTGCCCATCGTCCGGAGATCCGCGTCCACAGTGCCCGAAACGCCGCCGCCGAAGAGCTTCGTGACATTCATGGCGCCGTCCGCGAATCGCAGCTTCACGACGTCGCCCACCTTGATCCACGTTTCCCGCACGGGATATTCCAAGGCTTCGCCGCCCGGCGAAACGCCGCCGACGTAGCCCGAAACGTATGTCCGCCCGTTCGCGTTCTCGTAGGTCTTGCTCCCCGTTTCCGTCACGTACAGGACGGTATCGACCTTGACCGCCGTGCTCGCGACCGCGTCCGCCACCCTGCCGTCCCGGCCCATGAGCAGCGTGACCGTCGTGCCCACGCGCAACGGGCCGCCCGACGAGAGCGCGGAGAAGGCCGCCGCCGATTCCGGCTCGTATTCCCTGCCCGACACGGTGACCGAGGCGGGATCGTTTTGGCTCGGCGTCGCCCTGTCGTAGATGCCCGTGATCTTCTTGTCGTAGATCCAGGCCACCGTCTTTGATGGATTGAAATACGCGATGTCGTAGCGCTTCACGTCCGAGAGCGCGGCGGCTTTTCCGTTTTTGTACACGGTGAGGCCGTCGCCGGCGATGCCGAGCTCGGCCATCAGGGAGGAAAAGCTCTGCACCGTGAACGGCCCGTTCATGTTCTCGCCCAAGGCGGCCGCGTAATCCGGCTCGCCGCTCGCGTTCAGCCTAAAGCCGATCGTCTCCGCGTATTTTTGCTCGCCGTCCTTTATCTTCGCGTTCAGCAGATTGTAGAGGATCTGCGCGGCGTCGCCCTGCGCCACCGAGGCGCCCACGCCGCCGCCCACCCCGGCGGAAAGGCCGTTCGCGCGGAACGCGCGCATCTGGGCCTCGGGAAATCCGCCGCGAAAATCCGCCGCCGTATAGCCGAGCAGCTTGAGGACGACATTGGCCGCCTGTTCGAGCGTGATGCCGCTTTCGGGCCGGAAGCTGCCGTCGCTGTAGCCCGACATCAGCCCGTTTGAAACCGCGGTTTTGATGTAGGGGGCGTCCGCGTGCGACGCGGGCACATCCTTGAACACCGACGAACCGGCCGAAACGGCATCCCGATACGGCGACACCGTCACGGCCATGCGCGCGAACGCCGCGCGCGTGACGGGCGCGTTCGCGTCGAAAGCTCCGCCCTCACCGGCGGCGATGACGCCGAGGGCGGACAAAAGGTTGACCACGCCGTCGCTCACGGCGAAGCTTTGCGCCGCGCCGCCGCAGAGAATCAAACCGGCCGCGAGCAGCGCACAAATGCATTTCTTCAACTTCATATCTTTTTCCTCATTCCTCATTCTTCATGGCTCACTCGTGGCGCAGGGCGTCGATGGGATGCAGCTTCGCGGCCTTTCCCGCCGGGAAATATCCGAAGAGCACACCTATGGCGGCGGACACGCCGAAGGCGATCAGCACGGCGGCCGCAGAGGGCGCGACGGACATGTCGAACAGGCTTCCCGCGAGATAGGACAGCGCGACGCCGAGGGCGATGCCGATCACGCCGCCCGCCGCGCTCGTCGTCGCGGCCTCTATGATGAACTGGCTCATGATCGCGGCGCGGCGCGCGCCGAGCGCCTTGCGGATGCCGATCTCCCGCGTCCGCTCGGTAACCGAAACGAGCATGATGTTCATGATGCCGATGCCGCCCACAACGAGCGAGATGCCCGCGATGCCGACGAGGACGGCGGCGATGGCGCCCGTGATTTCATTCATCATATCGATCATCTGCGACATGCTGAACACGCGATAGGCGCTCTCGTTCCCGAACGCGGCGTACAGCTCGTTTCGGATCAGATCGACCGCTTCGTCGATGTTCGCCACATCCCGAACCGCGAGGATGTAGCTGCCCACGTTCGCGTTCCCCGCGAGCCGCGAGGCCGTTGTGTAGGGGACGTAGATGATGTCGTCGCCCGTGCCCTCCGTCGAATCCGCCTTTTCCTCCAGCACGCCGACCACCGCATAGGACGAGCCGTTGATCTTCACGGTCGAATCCGCGTACACCGCGCCGTCGAAGAGTTCGTTCGCGATGTATGTGCCGATGAGGCACACCTTCTGCAATCGCTCCACATCGATGAATCGGATGGGCCGCCCCGCCGCGAGCTTCACGCCCTGCATGTCCGCGTAGAACTCGTTGATGCCCGTGACGGAGGTTTCGACGGAAACCGTGCCGTTCTTGACCGTCGCCTGCGCGTTGACCACGGGGCTGTGCGACTTGAAGCGCTCCTCGTTTTCCGCGACGAAGCGCTCCATGTCGTCCGGGCCGAAGCTCTTGTTGCTGCCCCTGCCCATGACGTTGACCAAAACCGTGTTCGTTCCGGCCGCCTCGAGCTCGGAAGTGATCTCGCCCGACAGACCGTTCACGAGGCTCACGAGGAGGATCACGGAAGCGACGCCTATGATGATGCCGAGCATCGTCAAAAAGGATCGCATCTTGCTCGCCCGCAGACTCTTCACGGCCATCCTGAAAGATTGTTCTATGTTCATACCGCCCTGTCCTCCGTGATCCGCCCGTCGGACAAGCTCACGATCCGCCTCGCCATCTCCGCAACGCGCATATCGTGCGTGATCAGGACGACCGTGCTGCCTTCCTCGTTCAGCCGGCGCAAGAACTCCAAAACCTCCCTGCCCGTCTTGGAATCCAGCGCGCCCGTCGGCTCGTCCGCCAGGATGACCGACGGATTGCCCACCAAGGCCCGCGCGATCGACACGCGCTGCTGCTGGCCGCCGGACAGCTGCGACGGCAGATTCTTCCG
>JAISNR010000094.1 GCA_031276135.1 Eubacteriales Family XIII. Incertae Sedis bacterium
CAGTTCTCGTCGAGCAGGCGATACACGATCATCGCGGTTTCCGCACGCGTCGCGTATCCCTTGGGGTTGAGGTTGCCGTCCGCGCCCCGCAGCACGCCCGCCTTGACCAGCGTGCGCACCGCCGCCTCCGCGTAGCCGGCCACATCTCCGCTGTCCGCGAACGCCGCCGTATCCGCCGCCGTTCCCTCGTCGAAGGGCTTCCCGACCGCGCGCATCGCGCGATACACAAGCGTCGCCATATCCTGTCTCGAAATCTGCGCGCCGGGCCTGAATTCCGCCGTGCCGTAGCCCTCCGCGACGCCGAGCGCCTTCGCGGTCCCGATCGCCTCATAATAGTATTTTCCCTTGGGCACATCGGGGACATTGTCCGTGAACTCCGCCTCGAGGCCAAAGGCGCGCACAAACATCAGTGTGAAATCACCCCGCGTGACGTTGCCTGCCGGGTTGAAGGCGCGCGCGGACACCCCCTTGACGACGCCGCGTTCGTACAGCGCGTCGATCTCCTTGCCGGCCCACGCGTAGCCCGCCGCCACATCGTCAAAATACTTGGAACGGCCCGCGTCGCCCGTCGCCAAGGGCGTGGCGTCCTCGCCGATCTCAACCGTAACGGCCGTGCTCGGCGCGCCTCCGCCTCCGCCTCCGCGGGAGCTGCTCGGATTGCTTGGGATGTTCGGATTGCTTGGGATGTCGGGGGTATTCGGGTTGTCCAGATTGCTTGGATTGTCCGGTTCTTCGCCGGCGCCCTCGCGGGTCACGTCAATCACGAGATATTCGCCGTCGCGCAGCTCACCCACGGCATTTTCGCCCTCAAAGCGTCCCAGCTTCAGATGGGCAAACGAGATCCTGTGCGGCGCGTCGCCCTCGTAAGAGAAGGTCAGCGTTCCGGCGTTCACGCGGCCGGAGTACCCGTTGGAAGTGCTCGCGAAGCCGAACAGGTATCGCCCGCCCTCGAATACCAATCCGCCGTCGCCGGGCGCGACGCTCATCGCGCCGCTGAGCGCCGTGCTTTTTTCATATTTGACAGGCTTCACGCCCGCGCCCCCGTCCACGGTGAAGCCGAACTCCGCGCCCCCGAAGGACGCGTTCTCATTCAAGAGAATCTCGACCGTGAATTCCTTCGCGCCCGCAGGGACCGTCAGACTGCTCGACGATGCCGCGAAAGCGGGAACGGAGGCCGCCGCGAGGCCGGCGAAAAGGAGGATGGCGCCGAACAGGGCGCGCAACGGAGTATTTCCGATTTTCGTCATGGAGGTATCTTCCTTTCATAGGCGAAATCCCGCGTACATGCGCGGGCGTCGCCGTTCGATCGCCGGAACGCCGAAGCCCTTGGGCCCGGCGCTCCGGATCATCCGGGTGTTGTACCGATTCGATATTCGGTTGTCTCGGTTCTCGTTGTGCCTTTAGGCGATGTTCGCCCTTACGTGCCGGAGAATCTGCATGATGTCAACGATGTCTATGACGCCGTCGTCGCCGGCGATGTCCATGTGCCGGATGTCGTCCCAATCGTCGCTTGTGGCTGTCTTGCCGTAGTGCAACTGCATGAAAGCGATGTCGGCGTAATCCACCTCGCCGTCCGTGTTTAAGTCGTAGATGTGGTAGACGGAGATCACGGTTTGCGCAGGCGCGGCCGGAAGAGTCAGCTTGAAGTTCGCGCCTCTTGGCTTTTCATTGTTGTAGCCGCTCGCTCCGATGAAACGGACCTCCACGCTCGCCGTTCCGGCCGCTGTGGCCGTGAAGTTCAGGTTCAAAACCTCCTTGAGATCCGGCACGCTGATGCCGGTGCCGGTGGGGTCATTTTTAAGCAAAAGGATGGTCAGAGCGCCGGCTTCCTCCTCATCCTGCTTGTTCTTGCCGTCCTCGATCATCGTTTCGAAGCCCGCGGCGGAGTTTGCCGATTCGAACTTCAGCTTTGTGCTGTCGTACTTGAACTCGATGTCCAGAAGGCTGAACCTGTTGTCGTCCCCGTCCACCGAGAAGCTGTACTCCACATTTTCTCCGAGCGCGACGCTCTCGCTGCCCGTGATGGCGGAAATGCCGTCGAATCCATCCGGATCCTCGGGCTCTTCCGGATCGGGTGCTTCGAGCAGAATGCTCACGCTGTGGTTTTCCTCGGTCTTGTTGCCCGCGGCGTCCTCGGCGACGAGTCTGAGCACGACCGTGCGCACATCGGAATTGTAGGCGAGATTCACCGTGCCGGCGTCCACCGTCATGGCAGGCGACACGCCGTCCGTGTAGACGGCTTCGGGCAGCAGGTTCTCAAGCGTGTAGTCGTAGAGCGTGATGCCGTCTATGCCCACCGTCAGGGTGGCCGCGCCGCTGTCGTCGGAAGCCGTAATCTCGGGGAGCGTCGCGGCTTCTCCGTAGAGTATGTACGCGGGCAAGGGGGAATCGAAGCTGATGACCGGCTTCGTCGTGTCGGGCGAGGGCGCTTCGGAAAAGAGCGCCGCCGTGTGGGTCACTTCCTCCACATTGCCGGCGGGATCGGTGGCCCGCAGCGTCAAGACGATCTGCGTGACGCCCAGGGCCGCCGCCGCCTCAAGCTCCGTGGCGCCGAACGTCAGGGCAAGGGCTTCGGCATTCGGAATCTCCGTTTCCTCTATCAGAGTGACGAGCGCGGACTGCGCCTGCATCATCCTCGGCTGTTGTGCGCCTCCTTCCACGACGCCGTCCACCCGCATCGTGAGCTTCACGACGGAGCTGTTGTCCGCCGCCTTGATGGCCGGCAGCTCGGCGCCCTCGGAGATGACGATGTATTCGGGCAAATCGGCCTCTATGCGGATGATGGGCTTGGTTTTGTCTATGGACGGCAGCTCGCGGTTGGCGAGCACCTCCACCTGCGCCATGTTCAGAGGCTCGCTGTAGATGCGAGCCGCAGAGATGCTGCCCACCATCGTCGCCTCAATGCCATTGTTATTTTTGGAATCTCCGCCGACGACAAAGTTCTGCGCCGCAGATCCCGGTTTTGTTATCTTGCCGCTCGCGGGAACCTGTGCGGCGAGATTGCCGTTTATGTAGAGCTTCACCGCTTCGCCGTCGTAGACACCCGCAGCGTGGTACCATTTGCCGTATTCGAGCCCCGTGACCTTGGGCCTTTTGTAAGTGCCGACGTGGCACCAGAATTCAAGGTAGAACCCTGAGCCTTCGGGGGTGATCTCGAAGCCGTAGCCGGCGCTCTGCATGTTTCCGACGACATCCACAAAGCCTGTGATCGGATCGGCCTTGAACGCGGCTTCCAGAGTCAGGCCGTCCAATGTCTTTTCGTAATCCCCTGCGCTCCAAGCGGTCTGCCAGGCTTGCGCGGGATCGCCGGCGAAATTCGCGACGTACTTGCCGAGCACGTCATCGAACGCGATGTTGTTCGCGCCGCCCGCAAGTGTGCGGTTCATCGCGCGGTCGGAGATGACACCGCCCGCGAAGTCCACATCGAGCAGATCCGCCGGGGCGACGCCCTGCCTGTACGCGTCGAAGTTGTCGGTCGTTTCGGGCGCCGTGCCCTGCGTCGTGAAGGTCGCCGTCAGGGGCTCGCTCTCCTTGCCGCCGGCTTCCCAGCCGCCCTGATAGCCCTGCGGCGCGCCGAAGGCGTCGTAGGCGCAGATGCGCACCTCGTACTCCGTGCCCGGCTGCAGGCCGGATACGTTGTAACCCATCGTTTCGGACATCGGCAGGAAGTAATATTCGGAGAAGGTCTTGAAGGTCACGTCCGTCAGACCCGTGGACTTGTTCACGAAGTCGTACTTATAGGAATGCACGACGTCGTCCGGATGCCCGTTCGCGGGGATGTGCGCCTGCGTGAAGTCCACGCGGGCGACGGTTTCGCCGATCTGCGTGACGCTGATCTCCGCATCCTCGCCGAACACGGGCGCGACG
>JAISNR010000106.1 GCA_031276135.1 Eubacteriales Family XIII. Incertae Sedis bacterium
GCGACGTCGGGGCGGATGTCCATCAGGCTCTCTATGGATTTTCTGGATCTGCGGACCACCCTCTCCTGCATGTATTCTCCCACGTTGTAGAACAGGATGACGGCCACGGCCTCCGGGTACTCGCCTATGGCGAAGGCGCCGAGGCTCGCGATGGTCATCAGGAAATTCTCGTCAAAGATTTTTCCGCGCGCGATGTTCTTCGCGGCACAGAGCAGCACGTCCTTGGCGACCGCGAGATAGGCCGCCGCGAACACCGCAAACTCGACGTATCTGTTCGGGGCGAGGCCGCCGTAGGTCAGGACGAGTCCTGCAACGAACAGGACCGCGCCCGCTATGAACAGCGGCGATTTGAGGCCGCCGCCCGCAGGTTCTTCGTTCTCTCCGCCGTGCGCACGGCAACAGGCGCAGCCGCCCGCCGCCGCCTCGCATGCGGCCGGGCGCATCCCCTGTTCACGCCCCTCGTTTGTCCCTTTTGATTCCAAGCCGTACATGATTTGCCTCCATTTCAACCGCCGATCGCCCTACATATTCCGTGAAACGTCATCTCGTGTGCTTCACATGCGCAAGCCCGATCTCAAAGATCTTCTTCACGTGATCGTCGTCGAGGGAATAGTACACGGATTTCCCCTTCTTCTCGTACTTCACGAGCCGTGCGCCCCGCAACACGCGCAGCTGGTGCGAAACGGCCGATCGGCTCATGTTCACGAGCGCCGCGATGTCGCATACGCACATCCGCTCCTGCGTCAGCGCGAACAATATATTCAGGCGCGTTCCGTCGCCAAAGCTCTTGAACAGCTCCGCCATCGCGTCCATGGCGGGCTCCGCCGGCATCGACGCGCGCACCTTTCGCACCGTATCCACATGGACCACGCGGCATTCGCAGCTGTCGCCCTCGGCGCCCTGTTCGGCGAGCGCCCCGCCGCCTTCGATCTCTTCGATCTTTAAGGTTGTCATCGCATTCCGCTCCTTTCATATGAATATATAAACATATGAGCACTTGTTCATATATATATTACGGTATCCCTCCGGACTTGTCAAGCGATTTTTTGTTTGCGGTTTATGAAAAAAAGCGCGTATTTCCCGGCGACAACCTGCGCCGCGCCCGCAAATAATCGTGAAAACCGCGGCGATTTATGTTAGAATAGAATGCATACGCAAAAACAATTCGGAAACGCCGTTCGGCGCGAAACCGAACGGACGACGGAACAGGAGTTTGAAGAGATGGCGGTAAGAATGCCCGACCCGAATGCGGTTTTTCCCGTGCCCGGCGTGGATACGGTCACATATATCAAGCCCACGATCAAGAACAAGCAAATCATAATCGGTGATTTCACGTATTTCAGCGACACCGACTTCGAGCGTCATGTGACGCATCACTATGACTTCTACGGAGATCGGCTCATTATAGGAAAATTTTGCCAAATTGCAAAGGGCGTCGAATTCATGATGAACGGCGCCAACCACCAAATGAACGCGGTTTCCACGTTCCCCTTCTACATCTTCGAAGGATTCATCGAACCCATCCCGTCCCTTTCAAAGATGCCGTTCAAGGGGGATACGGTCATAGAAAACGACGTGTGGATCGGGCAGTACTCGACCATATTGCCCGGCGTGCGCATCGGCAGCGGTGCCATCATCGGCGCGGACAGCACGGTCGGCAGCGATGTCGAGCCCTATTCCGTCGTGGCGGGGAATCCGGCCCGGCTGCTGCGAAAACGCTTCGACGACGAGTTGATCTCGCTGCTGCTCGAATTCAAATGGTGGGACAGGCCCGTCGCGGAGATCAACCGGCTGATCCCCCTGCTCACCGCAGACGACCTCACGGCCGTGCGGCGGAAGCTGAAGAAGCTGCTGCGCGACGGGGTGAGCGAATGAAGGTCGCGATCGCGGGGCTGGGACTGATCGGCGGTTCCTTCGCCAAAACCATCAAGGCGCGCACGGCGCACGGCGTGACGGGCTTTGACAGCTCGGAGGCGGTGGGGTGCGCGGCGCTTGCGGCGGGCGCCATAGACAGTTTCGGCGAGGCGGGCTTCGCGGAGGCGGACATCGTGCTCGTCGCGCTGTACCCGCACGCGAGCGTGGAATTCATCCGCGCGCACGCGAGCGCTTTCAAGCGCGGGGCCTTGGTCATAGACCTCTGCGGCGTCAAACGCCGCGTCTGCGACCGCGTCGCGCCCCTGCTTTCCGGCAGCGGCGTCGCGTTCATCGGAGGGCATCCGATGGCCGGACGCGAATCCGGCGGCTTCGCGCATTCCCTCCCGACGCTGTTCGACAACGCCTCCATGATCCTCACGCCGCAGGGCGACCTGCCCGCAGAAACCGTGCGGGCGGCCGGCGGCTTCTTTCTCAGTCTGGGCTTCGGCCGCATAACGCTCACGACGCCCGCGCGTCACGACGAGATGATCGCCCTCACCTCCCAGCTCGCGCACGTCGTTTCGAGCGCCTACGCGCAAAATCCGCTGGCCCGCGACTTCTCGGGCTTCTCGGCGGGCAGTTTCGGGGACATGACGCGCGTCGCGAAGCTCAACGAGGACATGTGGACGGAGCTCTTCCTCTCGAACGGGGATTTCCTTATAAAACAGATCGACGTCATCCTCAAAAACCTCGAGGATTTCCGCAAATACATCGCGGAGGGCGACGAAGAGGGGCTGCGCGAGAAGCTGAAGCAGGGCCGGCTGATCAAAGAAGCGCTCAACGTGCCGTGATGCCGCTTTGCGATTAAAAAAATTGCCGTCTGCGGCACGAAACAATTCAGATATATTTGTCGTAGTTCCGTCTGCCGTAAAAGATACGGGCGATGGTTACTTCCGCCCGTTTTTCGTCCGCCGAATACAATGCGACGCAATTGCCCACTGCGAAACGCCGATATCCTCTTTGCGCAAGTCGTTCGTTGCATGACAGCTCAAACATGAACGGATTTTCAATTCCTCGTATTTTTTATCAAGCGCATCGGCAAAATCAAAGGCTGCCTGCGGGTTCGCTAAGTTTTCCGCGATATATGCGAGAATCTCGTCCAAATCACGATCTGCGGACTCGGATACCTTTACTTTATGCGCCATGCTTTTCCCTCAACGCGCGCAAAGACTCCCGCGCGTCTTTTGTCCTGCCTTCGGCAATGTCACGCTCGGCGGTGTCCAGCTTTGCAAACACATCCTGCAAAAGCATCTCTTTTTCATAGGTTTCCATGCTCATGATCACCATATCGCCGTAGCCGTTTTTTGTGACAAATACCGGCTCCCCGGCCCTCCGGCAGAGTTCGGATATCTCGCTCGTATTTTTCAAATCTTTAATCGGAATAATCTGCGGCACAGTATCACCTCCTTTCAATGGCTTTATTGTACCACGATTATCCCATCGTTACAACAAAATCAGCAGAGCAACGCGCTGTCCGGGATTTGACAGGCGTCCATATCCACGCGGCCGTCCGGCAGGAAGGAAACGCCCTCGGATTCGAGCAGGGCCCGCCGCATATCGGCGAAAGCCCCGCCCGTCACGGTGCCGTCGGCCATCACGACGCGTTGCCAGGGCAGATGCGCGGGACAGGCGGCGCAGGCCCATCCGACTTGACGCGCCGCGCGCGGATTGCCCAAAACGCGCGCGATCTGCCCGTAAGAAACAACCCTGCCGCAGGGTACGCGCGCGATCACGGCATACACGCGTTCAAAAAATGTTTTATGATGATCAAGTTTGCTCAGTTTCGCCGGGCGGTGGGCCGGTATTGCCCTCCGGACGGGTCGCTGACGCTCGTGCGGGCGCTTCACTCGCTTCGCTCCTTCCGCTGCGGGCCTATCCCCGTTTGCGTTCTTTGCAAACGGTTGGAAGGCCCCATGCGACGCGTCCTGAACGAACGTGAAGGAGAACTCCCCGGCCTCCGGCCGGTTGGAGTTTACCGCTCGTATGCCCGCAACCCCGCCTCCGGCCAATTCCGACCCGCCACCCTTGGAATGTATAATCTGAGTTGCTTTAATAGGCATAAAATGTT
This sequence comes from Eubacteriales Family XIII. Incertae Sedis bacterium, assembly GCA_031276135.1. Lineage (GTDB taxonomy): Bacteria > Bacillota > Clostridia > Peptostreptococcales > Anaerovoracaceae > JAITLA01. Next base: position 3,983 of record JAISNR010000106.1, read on the forward strand.
TTTTTCTTTGATCGGGTTCCGCATTCCGCCGCATATCCGCCTCCCTTCCCGTTTCGAAAAGCCTGCCGCATATCCAAATCGCCGTTTCGTATGCCCGCTCCGCCGGTTTTCCCGCTTCCGCCGCATCCGTTTCCGTTTCGGCCATATTCCGAGCTCCATTGTATTCCGTCCGCCTGCGGATGTCAACCCCGTTATTTGGAGTAATTTTGTTTTTTATCAATTTATTGGATTTCTCGCGCAACGAGAAGAAATCCTGTGACCGCTTCGCTTTTTATAGTATAATAGAAAAGGCGACCGTTGCCGCGCAGTATTCATTGGGAGAAGGGAGAACAACATGGAAATCGACAGGCAAAAGC
>JAISNR010000083.1 GCA_031276135.1 Eubacteriales Family XIII. Incertae Sedis bacterium
GGCGCGCGGCTGGACGAGGAACCGCTGCTGTTCTTCACGCTGCGCAACATCGATTTTACCGAGCTGCTCAAGAAATCCGTCGAGGACAAGATGGAAAGCATGCTGAAGAACGCGGGAAAAAAGACGAATCGCGTGCTTGAGGGGGCGGACATAAAGGGCTTGTTCGGGATCTGACGGGGCGGGCGATTTTGGCCCTTGTATCTCCCTGCCCGTCCGCAAAATTCCCTTCACGTTTTTCCTGTTCCGACACGCGAAAGCGAATGGTTCAAGCGGGCAAAACCGACCTGTTTATGCAAAAACCGAAAACAGCCTAAAGGAATCCCCGCTTGTTCCGCCGTTTTGACATACAACCGACATACAACCGTAACTTGCTTCCCTTTCAAGCCTTTGGTACAATTAAATGACTTTATTTTTTTGTTCCCGCACGAGGTACATGAATGGTTCAAAACAGAAAGAAATTGGCGTTGCTTCTCGTCTTTGTCCTGCTTGCCGGCGCTTTCTTGCCGGGCTACACGCGCACGGACGGCATCGGCAACGTGTATTACAGTTCGCACTTGCAGATCTTTGAGGGCACCGATTTTTCCAGGATACACGCGGGAAACGACGCGAACGGCGTGGAGCGCGCCTACGTCGTCACCGCAGACCTCTCCCGCTCGGGTCTGCGGCCCTTTGTGTTCGCGGGCGACATCAGCGCGCGCTACGTGCCCGACACGATGGTGAACACGCTGGAAGCCCAAGGCTACAAGGTCGTCGCCGGCGTCAACGGCGACCTCTTCGACATGGACACGGGCTGTCCGCGGGGGCTCACCGTCCACGACGGCGAGATTCTCACATCGGGCTACGATACCAAATTCGTGATCTCCTTCGACGAAACGGGCAAGGCCGATTTCGTATGGCCGAACGTCAACTACGCCATGGGCACGGAGATCTTCGTTCCGCAGGCCGACGGCAGTTACGCGCAGACGCCGTACCGCGCCAACATCGGTTATGTGAACGTGCCCCACGGCGGATCGAAGTCGCTTCACCTGTACAACAGAGCCTACGGCGCGAGCACGGGAACGAAGGGGGAAAACGTCGAGGTCATCCTGAACGCGGCCTCGCCGGAGGCGGCGCGGCTGCGCTTCGGCCGGCCCGTCGTCGCGACCGTCGCCGCGATCCGCTATTCCGGCGGCAACGCGCCCATCGGCGACAACCAGCTCGTGCTGTCCACGAAAACGGACTCCGCGACCGCGGAAGCTCTGTCGCGCATGGCGGTCGATATGCGCGTCGAGATCGGCGCCACCGACCTCGACAAGGGCGCGCTGTCGCGGAGCCGGGAATGCCTCGGCATGTACTATCTGCTCTACGATCACGGCAAATGGGTGTCGGAGGGCACGAATCCGAATCCGCGCACCCTCTTGGGCCTGAAAAACGACGGTTCGGTCATGCTCTACGTTCTGGACGGCAGACAGCCCGGCATCTCGGGCGGACTCGGCCTCACGGACGCGGCGAAGCACATGGTCGCGCTCGGTTGCGTCGCGGTTGCGAACCTCGACGGCGGCGGTTCGTCGTCGATGCTCGTGCGGGAGCCGGGGATAGACGCAAAAGCGCTGCTGAAGAATTCGCCCTCGGGCGGCGCGCAGCGGGCCGTGGCAAACGGATTCTTCCTCGTCTACAAGGATCTCCCGGCCGGGGGCGAGTCCGTGCTGAGCGCGTACCAGGATCACTACCTGGCCCTGCCCGGCGCGGACGTGAAACTGACCGCGTACAGGAGCAACAGCCTGTACGAGCGGACGGGCGGCGGCGCCGTTCGGGATTTGCGCTACGAGGTGGCGGAAGGGGGCGGCAGCGTCAGCGGGGACGGCGTCTATACGGCCGGCGAAGCGCCGGGCAAGGTGCGGATCCGGATCCTGAGCGGCAACGTCGAAACGACGGCGGAGCTCGAGGTGGTGACGCGGGATCTCTCCCTGACGCCGAGCTCGGACGCCGTGTTCGCCGACCCGCGTCAGGTTTTGGATTTGAACGTGACGGCGCGGCACGGCTACGCGCCCGTCGCGCAGAAGGACAGCCTCTTCACATGGGAATGCGACGCGGCCGTGGGCGCGATCGACGAAAACGGCGTGTTTACGGCAACCGACAGGACGGGCGTCAGCGGAGAAATCAGGATTTCCTACGGCGATAAGTCCGTTTCCGTGCCGGTGCAGGTCGGCGCGAAGATCACCTTTACGGACCTCTTCGATCCCGCGACGGGCGCGGACCACTGGGCCAAGCCCTTTATCGAGTCGCTTGCGAGCCAAGGAATCGTAAACGGCATCGGCGACGATATGTTCGGGCCGGAATTCGCGCTCACGCGCGCGCAGTTCCTGGCCATGCTCGCAAAGACCGTCGACGGGCTCGATCTGAACGCCTCGCCGCCGTCGGGCTTCGAGGATGTGCCCATGGAGGGTTGGTATTACAGCTATGTGAACTGGGGCCATGCCGCAGGCATCGTCAAGGGCGTGGACGAAACGCATTTCGCGCCCGATCTTCCGATCACGCGCGAGCAGATGACCGTCATGCTGGCGAACTTCGCCGCGACCTCGGGTCTTGGCTTGCCGGACGCAGGCGCGGCGCCCGCGTTCACGGACGCCGCCGCGATCAGCCCGTGGGCCTTCGAATCCGTGGACAGGATCGCGCGCGCGGGCATCATGAACGGCATGCCTGCGGGCGGTTTCGATCCGCAGGCGGGCGCGACGCGCGCGCAGGCGGCCAAGGTCGCGTACATGCTCTGCGAGATGAAGGATATGCAGCCCGCTCCGCTTCCGCCCGAGGGCGGCGACGCCGGGCAGGGCACGGAGCAGGGCGCGGGTGACGCGCAGCAGGGCACACAGCAGGGCGCGGGCGACGCGCAGCAGGGCGCGGCCGGGCAAGGAACGGACGGCGACGCCGGCCGGAACACGCCGGCGCCCGAGGGCAGCGGCGCGGCGGAAACGCCTGGCGATGTCCCCGTACATTGACGCTTGTAAAAAAGACGGGTCCGCGGACGGGTGTATTGTCGGGCTGATGTGTTTGAACGGCAAATAGCAGGGTATCATTGTTCCGGACGACTGTTTTTTGCGTCCGGTGCGAAGGGAATGGTATGATTAAAACGAAAACCTTAAATTGCGGCGTCCGCCTTGTCACGGAGGAAATCCCCTATGTGAAATCCGTTTCCGTGGGGGTTTGGGTGCGCGCCGGCGCGGTGCGCGAGAGCGCGCGGCAGGCGGGCATTTCTCATTTCATAGAACACATGCTGTTCAAGGGCACGGCCAAGCGGACGGCCAAGCGGATCGCGGAGGACGTGGACCGCATAGGCGGACAGATCAACGCGTTCACGGGCAAGGAGGCGACCTGCTACTATTTAAAGACGCTGCGCGCCAACTTCGCGAAGGGCGCGGAGATCCTGAGCGACATGCTGCTTGGCTCCGTGTTCGACAGGACGGAGATGGACAAGGAACGCCGCGTGATCTGCGAGGAGATCAAGATGATCGAGGACAGCCCGGAGGACGACATCCACGACCTGATCTGCGAGCAAGTCTTTCGCGGCGGCTCGCTGGCAAAGAGCGTCATCGGCGCACCCTCCACGCTGGCCGGCATCAAGCCGGCCACGATACGCGCCTATATGAAGCGGCTCTATACGGGCGGAAACATCGTTCTGGCCGTGGCGGGCGATTTTGACGCCGCCGAGGTGGAACGCGAGCTGGAAAATCTCTTTTCCGGTCTGCCCGCGGGCCGGGAGGAGGCGTCGCCCGATTCCGCCGCATACGCGCCGCGCCATCGCGCCAAGGTCAAGGACATCGAACAGAGCCACATCTGCATGGGTGTGCGGGGCCTCGCGCTCGAGGACGAGCGCTATTACAGCCTGATGCTGCTGAACAACATCATGGGCGGCAGCATGAGCGCACGGCTCTTTCAGAATATCCGGGAGCAGAAGGGCCTCGCGTACTCCGTCTACTCGTCCGCGAGCTCCTTCACGAGCGACGGCGTATACAGCATCTACGCCGCCGTCGGTCACGAGAAGGTGAAGGAGGCCGTCGCCGCCATTCTGGACGAACTCTCGAAGCTGAAAAAGGAAGGCGTCACGAAGGACGAACTCGACACGGCCAAGGAGCAGATGAAGAGTCACTACATATTCGGCCAAGAGAACGTCAACGGCAGGATGTTTTCGATCGGCAAGAATTACCTGCTCCTGAACAAGGTGTTCACGCCGGAGGAAGTCATCGCGAAGATCGACGGCGTCACGTGGGAGCATGTTCACGAAACGGCGGAGCTGATCACGGACCCCGCGCGCTATTCGGCCGCGGCGATCTCCCGCAGACGCCAAAACTGGAACCGATTGGTATAGGATTTTGAAGATTTGGAAAGCATAACGATCAAGATCAAGACCGCCGGCGGCGTCCTGCCCGCCTACGAAAGCCCCGGCGCGGCCGGCATGGACCTGCGCGCCAACCTCGCGGAACCGATCGTCCTGCGCGCGGGGGCGCGCGCGCTCGTGCCCACGGGACTGTGCATTGCCCTGCCGCAGGGCTATGAGGCGCAGGTGCGCGCGCGCAGCGGTCTGGCGGTCAAATACGGCGTCGGCCTCGTGAACGGAACGGGCACGATCGACAGCGATTACAGGGGCGAGATCAAGCTTCCCATGATCAACTGGGGCGACCGGGATTTCGTGATCCGCCACGGCGACCGCGTCGCGCAGATGATCGTGGCGCGCTTCGAGCGCGTCGTGTGGGCACCGGTTTCCGCGCTTCCGGAAACGGAGAGAGGCGAGGGCGGTTTCGGTCATACGGGCGTTTAGAAGCGGGATCCGCCTTGAACCTTTGCGGCGAATTATATACGGTACACGTCAAATATATATTACGGCAGGCGCAGATCGGGGATGGGGGCAATGTTAAACAGAGAAGCTTCGGAGAAGCGCGAATACGAGATGCTTTCCGCATACGCGGCCAAGTCCGCGGCGTCCAAGGGAAGGCGGCGCGCGGAAGAGCAATGCGCGTTTCGCACGGATTTTCAGCGCGACCGCGATCGCATCATCTATTCCAAGGCCCTGCGGCGGCTCATGCACAAGACGCAGGTGTTTTTGGCGCCGGAGGGGGATCATTACAGGACGCGCCTCACGCATACGCTGGAGGTCGCGCAGATATCGAGGAGCATCGCGCGCGCGCTGCGGCTGAACGAGGACCTCACGGAGGCGATCGCGATGGGGCACGATCTCGGACACACGCCCTTCGGACACAACGGCGAGGATTTTCTCGCGAAAAGGCACGCGGGCGGTTTCCGGCACAACGAGCAGAGTCTGCGCGTCGCGGATGTGCTCGAGAACAGCGAGACGAGGCAGGGGATGAACCTGACGGAGGAAGTCCGGGACGGCATCCTGAACCACACGGGCAAGCGTCTGCCCTTCACGCTGGAAGGGCAGATCGTGCGCATCAGCGACCGCGTCGCCTACATCAACCATGACATCGACGACGCGCTCAGGAGCGGTGTCATCAAAAACGCGGATCTGCCGGAGGACTGCGTAGACGTGCTCGGCGCCACGACGACGGAACGGATCAACGCGCTCATAAAGGATTTGGTCGAAAACAGCGACGGCGAAAGCTTCATCTGCCAAGGGGAGATGTGCGCTTTCTTCATGAATAAATTGCGGGATTTCATGTTCGCGAACGTCTACCACAACAGCGTGGTCAAGGGCAACGAGAGGCTGGACCGGGTGCGCGACCTGATCTTCTCGCTGTACGACTATTTTCTGGAGCATCCGCACGAGCTGCCCGCGGAATTCGCGCGGCTCGTGGACGAGTACGGCCTCGAGGAGATGGTGAAGGACCACATCGCGAGCATGACGGAGCGCTACGCCGTCAACTGCTACAACCGCGTATTCGCCGGGGAAAAACGGGCTTTCGCATTTTAACGCCATGATGAACATCGCGGACGAAATCAAGGGCAGGTGCAACATTGTGGATGTGATCGGGCGCCTGGTGCCGCTGAAAAAGGCGGGTGCCCATTACAAGGGACTCTGTCCCTTTCACAATGAAAAGACGCCGTCCTTCACCGTTTCCGAGGAGAAGCAGCGCTTCATCTGTTACGGCTGCGGCGCTGCGGGCGATGTCATCAGCTTCGTGCAGCGCACGCAGAACCTGAGTTTTTTGGAGGCGGCGGAAAAGCTCGCCGAGGAATACGGAATAGAATGGAATCGCGGCGCGTTCGACACCGAGTCGAAGCGTTCCGCGTACTACGAGATCAACCGGGAGGCCGCAACGTTCTTCTACAGGGCGTTTCGGTCGGCGAGGAACCCCGCGCTGAGCTATATGGCCGGGCGCGGCCTCGATGACGCGGTGTTGAAGAAATTCGGCGTCGGCTATGCCGACGGGGAATGGGACAGCCTGTACAGGCATTTTACGGACAAGGGCGTCGACGAAAAGCTCCTGCTGGAGCTGGGACTCGTATCCTCCTCGAAGGGCAGATGTTATGACAAATACAGAAACCGCGTCATGTTCCCGATCATAAACACGCGCGGCAAGGTCGTCGGCTTCGGGGGGCGGGTGCTCGACGACGCCCTGCCGAAATATCTGAATTCGTCGGATTCCCGCATATTCAAGAAGAAGGACAACCTCTACGCGCTGCATGTGACGAGGCAGGAGATCGCGAAGGAGGACTGCGCCATCCTCTGCGAGGGCTACATGGATGTGATCTCCCTGTACAGGCACGGCGTGCGCAATGTGACGGCCTCGCTCGGCACGGCGCTCACGGCGGAGCAGGCCGCGATGCTGAAGCGCTACACGGAGAACGCGGTTCTCGCCTACGATTCCGACCAAGCCGGGCGGGCCGCCGCAGAGCGCGGCATGGACATACTGCGGGACGCCGGCTGCAAGGTCAGGGTTTTGCGGATGACGGGCGCGAAGGATCCCGACGAATACGTGAAGGCCTACGGGCGGGAGGCGTTTTTGGAGCTCGCCGCGCGCGCGCCGTCCCTGACCGAATACAAGCTCGCCGCCGCGCGCGAACACTGCGATCTCTCCACGACGGACGGAAGCCTCGCGTTCCTAAAGCGCGCCGCGGCCGTGCTGCGGGATCTGAGTCCCGTGGAGGCGGATGTGTACATACGGAAGCTCGCGGACGAGGCGCACGTTTCGGAGGGTGCAATCCGCAGGGAGGTCTGGGGCGCGGACGGCGCGCGCGCCTCCGCACCGGTCCGCGCGCCTTCTGCGGTCCGGCGGCGCGCGGACGGCGGGGACGAAAGCGCGGGCGGGACCATGCTCGAACGGATTTTCATACGGCTGATGCTGCTGAGCGGCGCGTACATCGACCGAATAAAGCCTTACGAAAAGGCGTTTTCCACGCCGTCGGCTTTTAAGATATATTCGGCTCTCACGGCGCTCTGCGCCGATGACGGCGAGGTGGACATGCGGAAGCTGGAGGACGCTTTGGACGGGCCGGACCGGGCTTTGCTCTTTGATATTCGCGAAAAGGTGCAGCTCGCGGACAAGGATGAGGCGGTATTCGCCGAATGCGTCAAGACCCTTCGCCTGTCCGCGCTCACGGACCGGGAGCGCGAAATCGTTCGCATGCTGACGGTGGCGAACGACGAGGAGAACAAGGAAAGAGTGGATACATTGACAAGGGAACTGATCGGCATTCAACGGGAGATAAAAGAGGTTAAAGGCAGGTGATCACCATGGTGTACGAGGACGAAAACGAAGAAAAAAAGATGGAGGTGATACAAGACCTGTTGGAGCGGGCCAAGCACAAGGGCAGCATGACCTACACCGAGATCGCGGACGAGCTTGAAACGCTGGAGATCGACAAGGATCAGATAGACGATTTTTACGACAAGCTCTTCAACGCGGGCGTCGAGCTTGTGACCGAGGTGGAGGAACCCGAAGCCTACGAGCTTCTGGCGCTCGAGGAAGAGGAGCCCGAGATCGACGCCGAAATCGTGGCGGGGGACGGCGAGATCGACCTTGAAGCCACCCTGCCGAAGGGCATCGCCGTGGACGATCCCGTCCGCATGTACCTGAAGGAGATCGGAACCGTGCCGCTCCTTACGGCCGAGGAGGAGGTGGACCTGGCCATGCGCATGGAGGACGGCGACGGCAACGCGAAGAAGCGGCTCTGCGAGGCCAACCTGCGGCTTGTGGTCAGCATCGCGAAGCGCTACGTGGGCCGCGGCATGCTCTTTCTCGATCTCATTCAAGAGGGAAATTTCGGCCTGATCAAGGCCGTGGACAAGTTCGACTGGCGCAAGGGTTACAAGTTCAGCACCTACGCGACCTGGTGGATCAGGCAGGCGATCACGCGCTCCATAGCCGATCAGGCGCGAACGATTCGCATTCCCGTGCACATGGTCGAAACGATCAACAAGCTGATCCGCATCTCGCGGCAGCTCTTGCAGGAATACGGCAGGGAACCTCTGCCCGAGGAGATCGCGGCGGAGATGGACATCTCTGGGGAGAAGGTGCGCGAGATCCTGAAGATCGCGCAGGAGCCCGTTTCGCTCGAAACGCCCATCGGCGAGGAGGAGGACAGCCATCTCGGGGATTTCATACCCGACGAGGAGGTTCTGGCGCCGGCCGACGCCGCAGCCTTTTCCATGCTCAAGGAACAGCTCATAGAGGTATTGGACACGCTGACCGAGCGCGAGCAGAAGGTGCTGATTCTGCGCTTCGGGCTCGACGACGGGCGCGCCCGAACGCTGGAGGAGGTCGGAAAACGCTTCGACGTCACGCGCGAGCGCATCCGGCAGATCGAGGCCAAGGCGCTGCGCAAGCTGCGGCATCCGAGCCGCAGCAGGAAGTTGAAGGATTATTTAGAATGATTTGCAAATGACGGCCTCCGGCCGCGCAACATCCCATGGTCAAGCTTTCCGACAGGCTGGAAAAGATATATGCCCTGATCGAACCGGGGGAATGCGTCGCGGACATCGGCACGGACCACGCGCTGTTGCCGGCCGCCCTGTATGCGCGGGGCCGTTCGCGCGCCCTGATCCTGAGCGACGCGCGGGCGGGGCCGCTCGAAAAGGCCCGCGCGAACCTCGACCGCCTGTTTCCCGGCGCGGTTTTCGACCTGCGGCTCGGCGACGGGCTCGCGCCCTACGCGCGCGGGGAGGCCGATGTCGCGGTCATGGCGGGCATGGGCGGGCGGCGCATCGCGGATATCCTGTCGGCCGACGCGGAGAAGGCGCGCTCGTTCGGGCGGTACATATTGCAACCGCGCAATGCCGCGGACAGCTTGCGCATGCGCCTCGCGGAGCTCGGCTTCGCCGTGACGGACGAGATGCTCGCGGCAGAGGGGGCGTTTGTCTGGGAGATCCTCTGCGCGTCGCCCGTTTCGGGCTCTTCCGGGACTTTTGCGCGGGCTTTGCTCCCTTCGGCGCAGGGCGCGGCCGCGCCCTGCGCCCTGCGCCGCGCGGAGGCGCTCCTGACGGCGGGCGGGGCGGCGGCAGAGATCAGCCCCCTGCTCTTTCGCAAGGCCGATCCGCTGCTCGCGCCGTGGCTCGAGCGGAAGCTGCGGACGGCGGATGCCGTGCTTGCATGCCTTTTGGCTGCCGGCGCGGGGAAGGAAGACTTGCTCGAAAAAGCGCGCGCGCGCGCGGCGCTCCTGCGCGACCTGCTCGATGCCCTGCGGGATCTTGCGCGCACGGACGCATGAAGTGCGGGAAAAGCGCGCGGGAAACCCGGAAGGCGATTAGCGATCCACGTGAGAATACGGATGGCGGAGGCAGAAGCATGTCGATTGAACGGACGAAGCTGATACAGCAGATCGAAAGGATCGCGCCGCCGGAGCGGGCCCTCGACTGGGACAACACGGGTGTGCAGATCAACGTGGGCGCTGCGGAGATCAAGCGCGTGCTCGTGACGCTCGACATCACGGAGGAGATCATCCGCGAGGCGCGCGCGCTGAACGTTGACTTCATACTCGCGCACCACCCGTTGATCTTTCACAGGCTGCAGAAGATCGACGGCGGCAATGTCGCGGGCCGGCAGATCATCGAGTTGATCCGCGCAGGCATCTCGGTGTATGCGGCGCATACGAGCTTCGACGTCGTGTACGGCGGCAACAACGATTATCTGTGCGAGGTGCTCGAACTGCAGAAGATCCGGCGCGTCCTGCCCGAGGAGGAGGGCGCCGGCGAGATCATCGGCAAGATCGGCAATCTCAAGCGGGAGATGCGCCTCGCCGAGGTCTGCGATCTGTTGCGCGAACGCCTCTGCATCGACCGCCGTCTGCCCGCCGTCGGCGATCCCTCCGCCCGCATCCTGAAGGTGGGGCTCTGCGCGGGCGGGGGCGGCGAGCAGATCGAGGCATTTGCCGCGAACGGCTGTTCGCTCTACATCACGGGCGACGTGCGGCACCACGAGGCGCTGCTGGCCGCAGAGAAGGGGATCTGCCTGATAGACGCCGGACATTTCGACACGGAATGGCTGTTCGTGCGGAATTTCGCCGAGAAGCTGCGAACCGCCGTGGGCGATGTGGCGGAGGTGTACGAGTCGAAGCACGGCAAGGGTCCGTTTATCTATCTCTGACAAGGGAAGCGGCCTTTGACGGGCCGCGAATGAAGTGGTGCCGGGCGGCAATGTCCCGTTGCGGTGCCGGAATGGAGGCAAGGATGTACTGTGTGAACTGCGGAACAAACAATCAAGATGGAGCGCGGGTTTGCGCGCACTGCGGCGAGCCGTTGCAGACGGGGGAATTCGCCGCCGCTTCGTCGGACGTACAATACGGGCCCGCGCGTTCTTATGAAAGCGCGCAGGCGCCTCATCGTGAGGGGGGAGGAGGCCCGCAGCGCGCCTACGCGGATCCCGCCGCGAATTCGGGATTTCTTACGCCATTCATAAATATGTGGAAGAATTACGTTAATTTTACAGGTCGAACCAGCGTGCGAGGGTATTGGATGGCCATATTGGTGTATGCCATCGTGTGCGTCATTTGGGCCGTTCTCATGGGCGTGTCCATGGGCCTCGGTCTGTATGGGCTTGGCGGTATCATATATGTATTGTTCGTGCTGTTCGGCTTTGCCGTCATCTGTCCGGGTTTGGCCATCACCGTTCGGCGTCTCCGGGACGCGGGCAGACCCTGGCCCTATATTTTTATCAGCTTCATTCCTCTCGTCGGCAGCATCATTCTGATCGTGTTGCTGTGCGGGCGCTCCGTTCCGGACGACGGCACGCCGGTGGTCTAAAACGACGCGCCGCATCGCAAAAACGCTTCCCTTTCCCCGCGATTTATGGTATACTGTTCCCATGAGCAAGCCGGGCAGTCGCGTGCGCGGGAGCGCATGAGGAAAGTCCGGGCTCCAGAGGGCAAGGACGCCGGATAACGTCCGGTGAAGGCGACTTTAAGGAAAGTGCAACAGAAACACACCGCCGAAACG
>JAISNR010000117.1 GCA_031276135.1 Eubacteriales Family XIII. Incertae Sedis bacterium
GCTCTCCAAATCCTCCGGCCCGTCCTCGCCCGCCTCCCTGCGCTCCTTGCGGTATTCCGCCACGCGCTGCGCCATGGGCAGGGTGTCCTCCGTGGCGCCGGGTCCGTATTGCTTTCTGACCCGGCGCAGACCCTTTTCCTTTCGCTTGTCCCGCTTTTTCTTTTGGCGCTCGGACATCTCCTGCGGCGCGCTCGCGGGCCGTTCCTCGGCTCTCGCGTTCCTCCGGGCCAGGCTTTTCAAGTCCCTGTTCATATGTCCGCTCGCCAAAGAGTGCCGCAGACTCTCGGCTTGGCGCAGCGCGCGGGCTTCTTCCGTTTTTTGCTTGTCCCGCGCCATGCGCTCGTCGCCGTATTCCTCTGCGCCGCGCTGCTTGTACGCTTCAAGCGGTTGTTCGGAGACGCTGATCTGCGCCTGCGCGTTCTGCTGCATCAAAGCGTTTTCTTCTTTTCCCATTTTTTTCTCCCTTCGGTTACGCGTTTCCCGCAGAACCCGCGCCGCTTCCCGCGAGCGAATCGCGATATTCTTTCAACTGCTTCATGAACATGGGACGTGCCACTTTCCGCTCCATTTCAGCCACTTCGAGCTGCATATCGTTGTTCACCAGATTGCCTGTATGCGAATTTATGCCGTGAGAGGCCAGCACGCCCATAAAAAACGAGGTGTAGGGCACATACGGAACGGCTACGCGCAGACGCGCCTCCTTGTCGGCCGGAAGGTTTGCAAAATACGCGGGATTGTCCGTTCTGAGGTTTTGCAGGTAACATAACTTTAGCGCCCACAATCTCAATTGCGCGGCGTTCGCGAGTATGTAGTCGTCGCTCAACATATCCTCGTTCAATTCAATGGCCGCGAGCTCATCCGTGATCCGATCCAGCTGCCGCGCCCGCGCGTCCAAATCGGAGGAAAGGTACTCGCGCACGAATAGCGCGTCCGCCTCTTTGTTTTGCCTGTCCGCCTCGGTGAGGGGTTCCCCGTCCTTGCCCTTCTCGTAGCCGCGTATGTAGATCTCCATCGTCCGATCGTCCCTGCCCAAGCGCTTGAGCTCGTCCCGATCGGGAGCGAGTTCGTTCATGGAATTTTTGCGCCGCTGCCTCTCCTCGGTCAGATCCTCGCAGATCCGCAGACTTTCGTCGCTGTAGAGCGCGGACATCGCCTCCGTTCCTCCCAGATTCCGTATCCTCTCGCGCCTGCGGTTCTCCATCATTTCGGCAAAAACGGCGCGTTTTTCCGGCTGCATCTCCCGCATAATCGCAATCAGCCCTCTGTCCGCAAGTTCGCCGGTGTTGCCCAGCACGCCCTCGACGACCAGCGCCTCGTGCAGCACGGCGGAATAATACACCCACGCCTTCTGGGCGGCGTCCAAGCGTTTCAAACGCTCCTCGGGAAGCCTGGCGAAATACTGCGGCACCATTCTCCTCATGTTTTCCATGTAGCCCGCCCTGTCGGTGAAAATCCGCATTTGAAGGGCGTGCTCGCGTACGTAATCCGCTTCCATCATGTCCGCGTTGAGCTCCGCGCTTAAGAATTCGTCCACCATCCTGTCGAGGTAGGGCGCCATCGGCGCTTCGTCTTCCGGCTTTTTTTGGTCGCGGGATGCAAACGCGCGCGCGAAAGCCTCGTCCGCCTCCTTGTTGGCCGCGTCCTCCGCCGTTTTGGGTTCCCCCTTCTCGTTCACCTCGTAGCCTCGGAAAAAGACGCGCATCGCGCGCCGGTCGACCCAAACACCCTCCGGGCAGAAGTCCTGCACGGCATTGTCCAGCCGGCGCTGATGCGCTTGGAGCTCCCGGGCGATCAGAATGGTGTCGGCGGTGTATAAGTCGGCCATCTCGGCCTTGCCGCCCAACTCCTCTATGGGTACGAGCCTGACATTCGCCTCGGCCAGCTTCTCCCGCTCCGCGCGGCGCCGATCCGTCACGATGCCGAACTCGCTTTCCAACTGCGCGTGCGCGAAGCTCGAATCTTCGCCATCGATGTCCCTGCCTTCCAGCAGAAAGTGCATTCCCTTCCGCAGAATCCCAAATCTGTATTCCAAGGGTTCCACCCGCTCCTCCCGCCATTTGCCCATGAACAAAAGGAGGCGACTCGCGGCGTACGCGGAAGGTTCATTCTCTCGCAGATCTTGCCTGACGTCTTCGGCGGCCGTCAGGAACAGATCCTCCTTTGACATCCTGTCCCATACGTCGAGCAACTCCGTCATCATCCGGTCGACAAGGTCCTTGTTTTCGCCGTATTTGTCCGGATTCCGGTCGATGGCGTTCCGAAGCCCTTGGTATTCCCCGTATTTGATCGTGATGTAGGGGCCGTAGGTCACGGGAAAAGCGTTGAAATCGATGCCCGTACTCTCCGAGACGGCATCCTTGGCCTCTGCGATATCCTGTTGAAACGCGGGCGCTTGCAGCTTGTCCCGCACCATCTCCTCCATGTCCCCGGCGAGATTCTCCGCCGTCGCCTCCCGCGCGAGCTCGAAGGATTTTTTGTATTTCTCGTGTTCGGCGACCAGTCGCTCCTTGGCCCATTTCGTCACCTCCTGCGACATGGGGCCTCCGGTGTCGAAGTCCACGCCGTTGGCCGCGAGAGAGAGCCTGAGCATCCCCTCAAAGTTGACCTGCGCGGAGCGAACCTCCTCCATGCGGGCGCGCCGGAGCGGAGAAATATTGTGCAGCGTCGACGCGGGCAGGGCGTCGTACAAGGAAAGGCTGCGCTTCAGCCGGCGGTTTTTTTCCATATGCTCCTTGAGTTCGGAGATGAACGCTTCGCTCCCGCCGGGGACGTCGATGAGCTTCCGGAACGCGCCCTCGAGATACGTGGTGTTCGATTCGTACAGCACGGTCTCCAGGTTTTCCGGCCCGTCCTCCCCCGCCTTCTCGCGTTCCTTGTGGTATTCCGCCACGCGCCGCGCCATGGGCAGGGTGTTCTCCGTGGCGCCGGGTCCGTATTGCTTTCTGCTCCGGCGCAGAGTCTTTTCCCTTCGTTTGTCCCGCTTTTTCTTTTGGCGCTCGGACATTTCCTGCGGCGCGCTCACGGCTTGCTCGCCGGCGTTCGCGTTCGAGACGCTTTCCTCGGGTTCTTCGACGGTCTCGCCGAGCCCCGCAAAGCGCAAACGCAGTCGCTCCGCTTGGCGCCGCGCGCGGGCCTCTTCCTTTTTTTGCTCGCCCTCCGCCATCCGCTCGTCGCTGTATTCCGAAACGCCGTGCTGTCTGTATGCGTCCAGCTGTTGTTCGGAGACGCTGATCTGCTCCTGCGCGTTCCGCTGCGTCAAGAGATCTTTCGTGCCGTTCATTTTTTACCCCATTCCGCCGCCCCGCGAACGCCGCGGCGATGCAACCATTCTTTCATAAAACCGCTATTCTATGGTTATTGTACACAAGTTTTCGCATTTGTATATATGATTTTCGAATTCTTTGAAAACTCTTTAAAAACCCGGTTACAGTTCATTCTTTGGAGGCGTGGGCGATGGCCGAGGTAAACAGCACGGCGCGGCGGAAGGGCGTTTTCTCCAGCGCGGGGAAGAGTTTCTCCGCAATCCTGTCGCCGGCCTCGTTCACGGGCGTGAAGCGAATCGGCGTCGAGGGCGGGAAAGCATCCAAGGCGAGCCGCCCCACCTTGTGCAGCATCGCGCCGAGCGCGCTCTCGTTTCCGGGCAGCACGTGCGCGTAAGAAAGCTCCGGCGCGCCTTCGCTCTCGCGCATCAGAATGAGACCGCGAATCTTGCCTTCGTCCGCGTACACGACGGAAAGGCGCGGATGGAATGCACTCCGGTCGATGGGCAGGTCCGCGGCCACCGGCTGGTCGTTCTCCATGAGCTCGATTTGAAAGGCTTTCCATTGCGTCTCATCCGCGTCTTCCAGCGAAACCACGCGCGAATCGTCCATGCCCCGCTTCCACAGCGGACTTTCCGCCACGTCCGCGAGGGTGACCGCGTAGATGGCCTTGCTCTCGTCTTCGAGGTTGAAAGCGCTTTGGGAAAAGAGACGCGTCAGGTTGATGTTCTCCTTGGTGTCCTCGTATTCCGCGAACACGCCGCGTATCTCAGGCTCCTTGAGCAGCGCCGAAATCAGCTCGATCAAGAGCATCCGGCCGATGCCCCGGCCTCGGAAGCGCGGATCCGCGTAGAGCCAGATGATGTCCGCCCAATCCTCCCGCAGGCGGCAGACCAGCGCGCCGGCCGCCTCGTCGTTCTCATCCGCCGCACCCAGCGCCACGACGTCGGGATCCCCGAGCGCCTCGGCGAAAAACGGGTCCAACAGGGGCAAAAAAGCGTCTTTGTTTTTTTGGTCAATCGGTACGGTATACATGCAAAACCTCCTTAAAAAAGCGAAAAATCTCGCGGCGCCGTCGCGCAAGCGGGAAACGCCTGCGGCAAACGTACAAGCATCTTATGGCTATTATACACAAATTTTGAGGGCATTCATACCACATTTTCAAATCTTCTGTTCATTGACATTGTTTCGATCCTGTGTTAAAGTTTTTATATCGCGATGACGCAAGGTACATGATTAAGGAAAATCAATGCAAAGCACAGGCCGAATTCTGATAGTGGAGGATGACAGGGATCTTTCGGAAATCACCGATATCCACCTGAAAAACGCCGGCTATGCGGCGGACGCCGCCTATTCCCTCGCGGACGCCGTGCGCCTGATCGGGGAGCGCGCCTACGCCCTGATCCTGCTCGACATCATGCTGCCGGACGGCGAGGGCTTCGAGCTCTGCCGCACGATACGCGAGAGATGCAGCTGCCCCATCATCTTCATCAGCTGCATAGACGACGGCGATTCCATCGTTTCTGCCCTCCGGTCGGGCGGCGACGACTACATGACGAAGCCCGTCGATTGGAAGGAGCTGTTGGCCCGCATAGAGGCGCATATTCGCCGCGCCACGGTCTACGCGGACAGCGAAACCCCGCCGCTCGACGCCGACGTTTCGCGCTTTGGCTCCTTCTCCGTGGACAAGCAGCGCCGCCGCGTGCGGCGCGACGGCGAAACGATCGACCTGACGCCCATCGAATACGCCATCCTCGAATATTTCTGCGCCAACAGCGGCGAGCTCATCCTGTACAACGATCTCTACCGCAACATATGGGGAACGGACGGATTTGACGATCTGCGCACACTCGCCGTCCACGTTTCCAACCTGCGCAAAAAAATCGACCCGGATCACGCCGGCGTCATCGAAACCGTGCGCAATGCGGGCTATATCTTCTGCGACGCGGAAGCGCGCCCGAAGAGGGCCGTGCACCGGTAGACGGGAAGGGACGCAAGCAGCGGCCGTTTGGAAACGGTTCTGACGCTTCCAAAATCTTTGCGGAACAACCATGTTGAAGTCATTGTATTGCCGGCTCCGGAGAATCCCGATGATTTTTCCGGTGGCAACGGCACGGGGTTGCGCGGCAAATATAAGGTTTTTTTCTCCACGGAAAAGTATTTTGCACAGAAACGGACGGACAGGGAACTTGAATGAAAAAGCTTTCTTTTTTTGCTTGATGCTTGCGCCCTGATTGTTTAACAGTTCTTAAAGCTCCGGTGGCGATATTATTTCCACAGCGGGGTAATCTTTCATGGCGTTGACCAACGCAACCATATGACGTGTCTTTATCTTTACAAGATGCGTAAAATTCCAACTTAAAAGTACGCCGATTCGATTTACTGACGCCATCGCGACATGAAGCGCATCATCATAATACTTTTGAGGGAAAATACCTTGGGTGACATATTCTGCGGCAAGTCCTCGCGCTTCTTCCGTCAACGGAAGCACGGAAAAACCAAAGGTTGCTCCAATCAACTTTTTCCTGATATTGGGCGGCGTCCTTTCAAGTTCGGCAATCACAAGCTCCGAAAAAAAATATGTCAAAATCGCCAAAGTATTCCATGCGACCGATGTCTGCGCCATGCGCTCGGGTGTGCGTTCGTCAAACAGTGCGCTGATCACCGATGTGTCGAGATACACCTTGTTTTTCAAATGTTCGCCGCCTTTTTGTTGTCTGCGGCATAGGCATTGATTGCCCGAAGCACATGCAATTCCATCAGCATGGAATCGCGCGGAAACTCCCGGCGCGCCTCATCCTCCAATCTGCACAGAACGGACTCCGGGACTTTAAGTGTTTGAGATGCTCCGATATAGTCAAATATCATGTCATTCATTGCAATCACACTCCTTTGTCTATGTACATTATATCGCAAAAACGGGAAACCGCAACTTTTTTCGGCGTATTCGTTTTCCTCCGCCCGCCCAAAATCGTTTCGGCCGATCTTGCCCTGCATTTATATCACGCGCCAAATCCGGCGTTCATTGACATTGTTGCGATTGTGTGTTAAAGTCTTTTTGACGCGCGGGCGTCGTTGGAAATTCATTCTCGATGAGCGGCGGCGCGGGATCGCGAACCGGCGCGACGGATACGGAGGTGCGGCGCATATGCCCATAAACGAACTGTTTTCCCAAGAATTGAAAGATGAGCCGTTCAGCGGCCACGCGGAATACGCGGAGCATCTCTTTACCTGCGTCAACGCGCGCATGGACGCCTACATCGAAGGCATGAAGCCGTTCTTCATGAGCGACGAGGGCAGCTACAAAAACGTGCTCTATCCGGACATCGAAACGGCGCACGCGTTCTGCAAAAAACAGCTCTCCGATTTCACGGCGTACCCGGCCTCAGAAGCGGACGGGCAGGGCCGAAGCGCCGGCGGGCCTGCGGCGCAGACCGCAGACGCGGATATGCCCGACGATCTGAAGGATCTCTTCGCAGACTTTGCGGACGCGGGAGAGGGAGCGGGGATCGCAACCGCGCAACCCGCGTTCGACATCGGCGCCGACGAGCTTTTGGCCTATGTGGAGGGCCGCGCGCGCGCCACGGATCCCGCAAGCGTTCCGCTGCCGATCCACGCGCTCAGCCAAAAGCTCGAACTCGCGCCCTTCTCCCTGTTCTGCTTTGCGAGCGCGCTGCTCGCCTCGACGCAGACGAATTACGCCTCCATATTCCAGATCGTCAACCGCAACGCCTCCCTGACCGCACCGAGCTTCGAATCCGCCGCTCGCGTCTACTACGGCGTCGGCTTCGGCATCGCGGCGGCCTCGGGCGACATGTCCCTCGCGCTGGAACAGTTGGAGCCCGTCCTGGACATGGACATCAGCAAGACCATGCCCTTTTCCACGCTCCTGTCGCCCGACAAGCGCATGATCGACTTCCTCTTCGGCAAGTCCCCTCTCCGCTTGGACGAGAAATACAGCCGCTTCTTCACGATGCTGACGGACGGCGAGTCCTTGGATCCGCTGATCGCCAACGCGGACCGGCTCGACGCGCTGCAGATCGCCTATGCCGACGGCACGCGCGTCTTTTCCCTGTTCGGCGACGAAGGCAGCGGCAGGAGCTTCACGATCAAGCACTTCTGCACGGAACAGCGGCTCAACTGCATCGCCATGGACTGCGGCAAGCTGTTCTCCTACGATTTCAATTTCGTCGAAAAGGCACTGTGGGCGCTGGCCCGCGAATGCACGCTCACGGACGCCTGCTGCTGTCTCACGAACCTCGGCTACAGAGAAGAGGAAAAGGATAAATTCTTCGGCTACATGGATCTGGCCTTCGGCGCGCTGACGAAGCGCGGGATCACGGTGTTCCTGTCCTGCGCGGAGAAGCTGCCGCTGCGGGAGATCACGCGCCTCGACTACGCCCAGTTCGAACTGGCGGCGCCGACGGGCCGCGAGCGCGAAGAGCTCTGGCAATACTACGCGGAGTCCTACGAGCTCGACGAAGAGGTGGACCTGACGGAGATGGCGGCAAAATTCCTGTTCACGCCCGGCAAGATCAAAAACGCGCTGAAGATGGGCCGCTCCCTGTCCGCCATGAAGAAGCTCGACAAGATCGCGCGCGACTGCCTCTTCGAGGCCTGCTACAACCAGATGAGCCACGAGCTGACGCAGAAGGCGACGAAGATCAAGGCCACCTACACCTGGGACGACATCGTCATGTCGCCGGACCAGCGCCAAGCCCTCGAATACGCCTGCGACCAGATGCGCTATCGCAAGCAGGTCTACGAGGAATGGGATTACAACCGCAAATACCCCTACGGACGCGGCCTGTCCGTGCTGCTGTTCGGCGCGCCCGGCACGGGCAAGTCCATGTGCGCGCAGGTGCTCGCCAACGCGCTGAATCTGGAGCTGTACCGCGTGGACCTCTCGAAGGTCGTGGACAAATACGTCGGCGAAACGGAGAAGAGCATCTCCATGATCTTCCGCGAGGCGAAGAAGTGCAACGTCGTGCTGTTCTTCGACGAATGCGACACGCTGTTCGCGAAGCGCTCCGACGACGGCGGCGCCAACCAATCGTCGAACAACAACAAGACGGCCCTGCTCCTGCAGGAGGTCGAGGCTTACGACGGCGTTTCCGTCCTCGCCACCAACTACAAGCACAACATCGACCCGGCCTTCTTCCGCCGCATGAAATTCATCGTCGAATTCCAGTTCCCGGATCCCGAAACGCGCTACATCCTCTGGAACACGACCATCCCCAAGAACACGCCGCTGGCCGACGACGTGGACGTCCGCTTCCTCGCCGACCGCTTCGAGTTCGTGGGCGGCAACATCAAAAACTGCAT
>JAISNR010000133.1 GCA_031276135.1 Eubacteriales Family XIII. Incertae Sedis bacterium
GCGAGCAGCGTGGACGTTTCCTCCGGCGAGATGTACGAGGCGCTTCGCCTGAACACGATCGACGCGGTGAACACGAACAATCACGCCATTCCCACGTTCCACCTTGACGAGGTCTGCTCATCCTTCACCTCGTTTCCGATCGAGCACACCGATTTCGCGCTGTTCATGAGCAAGG
The DNA here is from genome assembly GCA_031276135.1 of Eubacteriales Family XIII. Incertae Sedis bacterium. Lineage (GTDB taxonomy): Bacteria > Bacillota > Clostridia > Peptostreptococcales > Anaerovoracaceae > JAITLA01. The sequence continues at coordinate 176 of JAISNR010000133.1, forward strand.
CGCTCTACGATTCGTTCGACGCGACCTTGCAGGCGCAGGTGGACGAGGTCTGCGAAGAGATGCGGCAGGTCGCGCTCGACTACGTGTACGCCGCGACGCAGGACGCCATCGACAGGACCACGGCGGCGAATCCGGATTTTGAATTCATCGAGTTCAGCGACGAGGACGTCGATCTGCTCGCGGAAACCGCGCAGAGCATCCTCGAGGCAAAGGCCGCCGAGCTCGACGAAAAGGGTCTGCGGGGAACCGAGGCCTTCGAGTGGATCAAGGCGCGCCAGTCCGAATAAGCGGACAAACGCGGAATTCCGCATGGCCCGTTCGGGGCCATGCGGAATTCCTTGAACGGCGGCGCACAAACGGGAAAGGATCGGTGAACACCCATGATCAAAACCCTGCTCGACAAAATCACCTCGGGCTTTACGGCGGCCGCTTCGGCGGTGCTCATCGCCGTGGGCGTGATCACCCTCGCGAACATCCTGTTGCGCACCATCTTCAACGCGCCGATCTCGGGCGCGGTCGAGGTCGTGCAGGTGGGCATGTTGATCGCGAACGCGCTCGCTCTCGGCAAGGCCGGGCTTCTCGACCGGCACATCGCCGTCCATCAGCTCGTCGATTGGTTTCCCAAAAGGGTCGGCAGTTCCTTTCGGACCGTGACGGACCTCTTGGGGCTGGTCACCTTCGGTTATGTTTCTTATTACTATTTTACGCAAATCAAGGAAATGGCCGCGACGGGAAGGGTGACGGAGGTATTGAAAATACCGATATACTGCCTGTACATCGTCATGGCCGTATGCTTCCTTCTGGCTGCAATCGTCTTTCTGTATTGGACGATCGCCCATCTGATCAAGATCATCAAACCGACGAAAGAAACACCCAAAGAAGGGCTTGACGCGATCAAGGCCGAGGATCTGCTGACATAACAGGAGGAGAAAATGACGCCGGCTGTCATAGGTGTAATCGGAATCATCGTTTTTTGCGCGCTCCTTTTCACGGGTCTGCACGTGAGCCTCTGCATGATACTCACGGGAACCGTCGGCTGCATGTTTCTGCTGTCCAATCCCGCGAGCGCGCTGACCTTTCTCACGGACGACATCATCAGCACGTTCATGGCCTACGTGACCTCGGTGGCCCCGATGTTCATGCTCATGGGCGACATCGCCGCCGAATCCGGGCTCGGCACGGACCTCTTTACGACGATCAGCAAGCTGAGCGGCGGCAGGCGGGGCGTGCTCGCCAGCGCGAGTCAGGTCGTGTGCACGATCTTCGGCGCGATCTGCGGCTCCGGCTCCGCGACGGCCTCCATGATGAGCCGCGTCGCCTACCCAGAGATGAAGCGTTACAATTATTTGGATTCCCTCTCGACCGGCGCCATCTCCTCGGGCGCGTCGCTCGCCACCCTCATCCCGCCGAGCCTGCCGCTGATCACCTACGGCCTCATCGCGAGTCAGTCCATCGGCAAGCTGTTCATGGCGGGCATCCTGACCGGTCTGCCGCTCATGGTCCTCTTCATCGTCACCATACAGCTCTGGGCCGTTTTCGATCCGAAAGCCGCGCCGCCCGCAACGAAAGCCACGGCGCGGGAAAAGCTCGAATCCTTGAAAAACGGCTCCCTTTTGCAGATATCGGGGCTGTTTGTCGTGGCGATGGGCGGCCTGTTCGCCGGATGGTTCACGCCCACGGAGGCCGGCGTCGTCGGCGTGGCGGGCATGATCGTCCTGACGATCCTCTCGAAGCGCTTCAACTTCGGCATGCTGATGCGCGCCATCAACAACACGCTCGTCATGTCGGTCGTCATCTACATGCTGCTCGCGGGCTCCGAGGTATTCAACAAGTTCTTCACCCTGTCGCGCATCCCGATCGCGCTCGGACAAAAGGTCACCGGCTTGGATTTCCCCCCGCTGGTCATCATCCTGATCATCACGGTCATCTACTTCCTGCTGGGAACCGCCATCGAGGTGCTGCCGATCATGCTGCTGACCACGCCCATCTTCCTGCCCATCATCGAGAATCTCGGCTACGATCCGATCTGGTTCGGCGTCTACATGGTCGTCATCATGGGCCTCGGCGCGATCTCGCCGCCCGTCGGCATGAGCTGTTTTGTGACCTCCGTCGTGACGGATGTGCCGATCAGCGTCGTATTCAAGGGGTCGATCCCCTTCATGGGCACTTTCCTCGTGTGTGCGGTGCTGATGGCCGTATTCCCGGGGATAACCAGCTATCTTCCGAATCTTCTCTTATAGGCAAACGGAGATCGATTGTATGAACGGCACTCCCGGCGGCGCGCGCGAAAGGCTTTGGACGAAAGACTTCATCCTGCTGACGATCGTAAACATGAGTTTCATGTTCGGATTCAACATGATGCACCCGACGCTGCCCCTGTTCATCACGGACATGGGCGGAACGAAAGCGCAGGTGGGCGCCGTCGCGGCGGCCTTCTCCGTCGCGGCGATCGTCACGCGTTTCTTCGCGCCGCTCATCCTGCAAAAATTCGGAAAGAAACGCATGCTGCGCGTCGGCGTATCGCTCACCCTGGCCGTCACCTTCGCCTGCGGTTTCGCGAAAGCCCTGCCGCTCATCCTGTTGTTCCGCATCCTGCAGGGAGTCGGATTCGGCTTCGTATCCACGCTGACGACGACGCTTGCGGCGGACATGCTCCCCGACGAACGCCGCGGCGAGGGCATCGGCTATTTCGGCATGGGGGTCACGGCCGTAACCGCGATCTCCCCCGCCCTCGGGCTCTTTCTCGTGGAGAGCGCGAGCTTCTTGATCATGTTCTTCACCGCCTCCGCCGGCCAACTGATCTCCGTCGCGGTCCTCTTCGCGTTCGCGCCGCCCGCGCACGTCACGGAACGGAACCCCGCCGCGCCAAAGCTGTCGGTGCGGAACAGCTTCTTCGAACCGCGGCTGTTTTTGCAGTGCGCGATGTTGCTGTGCATGGGCGCCGCCCGAAGCGCGGAGCAGAATTTCCTGTCCCTGCTCGCCGCGGATCGGCGCATTCCCGGGCTGTCGTGGTACTACATTTTTCAAACGGCGGTCTGCTTCGCCGCAAAATTCCTGACGGGGCGGGTGTATGACAAAAAAGGCTATATCTGGAGCATTGTTCCGGGAGGCGTCTGTTGGCTGCTCGCCTTTCTGATCATGTCGTTTTCGCACAATCTCGGCGTGTTGCTCATCGCGGGTTTCTTCTCGGGTTTCGGCATGGGGGCGCTTCTGCCGTCCATGCAGACCTGGTGCATCTCGCGCGTCGGCGCCGAACGCCGCAGCGTCGCTTCGGCGCTCAATTTCAACTTCTACGATATCGGAATCGGAGGCGGTGCGCTCATCTTGGGCAATCTGTTCGGCACGTCGGGCGCGACCGTCGCCTTTCGCGCCGCGTCGGCCTGCATGGTCGCTTTCCTGCTGATTTGCCTGATCGGGGTGCGATTCGAAAAAGATATCAAGAAAATATGACTGTCCCGCTAACGCACAATCGGCATTTCCGGGTCGGGGCCGGGATTGATCGGAGGCATTGAACAGTCATCTCAAAAAATGATGCAAACGGGAGGGACGCCATGGCGCGGGAAGAGAAAAAAATCGTATGCTGGGCCTCGCCGGGCTGCAAGATGTACTGCGGACTGATCGCCGAGGTCGAGGACGGAAAACTCGTATCGCTGAAGCCCAACCGGGACTACCCGTCGAAGAACAAGGGCTGCGCCGACAGGCTGCCGCATCACATCCGCTGGCTCTACAGCGACATCCAGCTGCGCCGGCCGCTGAAGCGCGTCGGCGAGCGCGGCGAGAACAGATGGGAAACCATATCGTGGGACCGCGCGCTCGACGAGATCGCCGAGAAGCTCGCGCAGCTGAAGGAAAAATACGGCCCGGAAACGCTCGCCGTCACGGAGGGCACCTACCGCAGCGACATATATCCCATACGCACGCGCTTTTTGAATCTGTTCGGCAATCCGAGCAACATCGGCTGCGCCGGCACGATCTGCCACTGCAACACCGCGGCGCTCTCCCTCGCGCTCATCGGGACCGCGCAGGGCGGACGGCACGGCACGGCGCCCGCCTGCTGCGTCATACACGGCAACGACATGAGCCAAACGGCGCCCTTGGCGTGGCGGGATCTGAAGAACCAAAGACCGCGCACGACGAAGCTCATCCTCATCGATCCGCGCAGGACCTCCATGGGCGGCGACGTGGACATGTGGCTCCGCATCCGCCCGGGAACCGACACCGCGCTGCTGATGGGCTGGATCCGCGTGATCATCGAGGAAAACCTGTACGACAAGGCTTTCGTGGACGAATGGACCTTCGGCTTCGAGGAATTGAAGGCACGGGCGGCGGAATACACGCCCGAACGGGTTTCCGAAATCACGTGGATCCCGGCGGAGCAGATCGTCGCGTCGGCCCGCATGTACGCGACGAATTGGCCGGCGGAGCTCAAGGACGCCTCGTCCACGGACATGCTCGGGCGCAACGCCATTCGCGTCGAGCAGGCGCGCGTGTGCCTGCGGGCGATCACGGGAAATCTGAAGATCGGCGGCGGCGAAACCGCAGAGGGCCCCGGGCCCGTCGCGGGCGGCAACTTCGCCGTGCGCGATTCCATGCTGCAACTTGCGGACATGCTGCCGGCGGAGCAGCGGAAGAAGCAGATCGGCTCGGACCGCTTCAAGCTCATGATGTGGCCCGGCTACGAGGTCATGGCGCCGATCTACGAGGAAACCTACGGCATACCCTTCCCCATGTGCGCGCACAACTTCCTTTCCAATCAGCCCCTTATATGGAAAGCGATTCTGGAACGCGATCCCTATCCGGTCACGGCCAACATCACATGGGGCAGCAATCCGCTTCTGAACAGCGGGGACACAAAGCTGGTCTACAAGGCGCTGAAGAGCCCGAACCTCGAGCTCTCCGTCGTGAGCGAGCTCGTCATGACGCCGACGGCGATGCTGGCCGACTACGTGCTGCCTGCGGCGAGCAAGCTCGAAAAACCCATGTGCGAAACGCACGAGGACTTCTCGCCCAACATCAAATGCGCCGAACGCGCGGTCCGTCCGCTCGGCGAGCGCCGCGAGGAATACCTGCTGTGGAAGGGTCTGGCCGAGCGCCTCGGCTTCGGAGAATACTTCCCGTGGAAGGATGAAGAGGACCTCGCCGACTACCGCCTCGCGCCCGTGGGACTCACGTTCAAGGAGGCCGCCGCCGAGCGCTATGTCGTTCGAAGCGACGAGCCCTGGACCTACGAAAGGATCAACCCGCGCACGGGCAAGCGCACGGGCTTCGCCACGCCCTCGGGGAAGATCGAGCTGTATTCGCACGTGCTGGAGGCTCTGGGCTACGATCCCCTGCCCTTCTTCGAGGAACCCCCGGAGAGCCCCTTCAGCAGGCCGGATCTGGCCGAGCAATATCCGTACATCCTCATCACGGGCGGGAATTTCCGGCCCATGTTCCACTCGGAAAACAGACAGCTCGGCGTCGGCACGCGCGAGCAATACCCGTATCCCGTCATGGACATCCACCCGGAAACGGCCGCGAAACACGGCATAGCGGACGGCGATTGGGTGTACGTGGAATCGCCGCGCGGCGTGATCCGGCAAAAGGCGCGCGTGGCGGATGAAATCGACCCGCGCGTCATCAACGTGCAGAGCCACTGGTGGTTCCCCGAGCAGCCGCCCCGCGAGCCCTGGCTCGGCGGTCTGTGGGCCTCCAACGCCAACGTCCTGACGCCGGCGGACGATCCGGACGGCTTCGATCCCGTCACGGGCGGCTGGCCGCTCAGGGCCCTGCTCTGCCGCATCCGCAAAGCCGAACGCGTTCAAGCGGGCGCAAAGGCGGACCCGGCGGCGCGCGCGGACACATGATGCGCACCCGCGACATTGTCGCAAACGAACGACAAATCTGTTATCGGTGCGCGACAAATCCGTTTCGCATCGCGCCGCTTCGCAGCGCCCAAGGGCGAAAACCGGTGCGGCGGCGGATGCGAGAGCGACCGGCACAAAGATTGCTTCTACTATATTTAAACGGATATATTTTATTGTCCCCCGGTTGAATCCAATCGAACAATTTTTAATCTTATTCAAAATCAGGAAAGGAATGGTCATACTATGCGTGAAACCGCAACAGTAAACAGGGATGAAATCAAGAACGTCACCGTGCTCACGGATCGTCTGCAAGGCCTCAAGCGCGAATGGGAGAATGCCGAGCCGCAGGTCTATGTGGACGACACGCTGCTGTTCACGGAATCGTGGAAGGAAACGGAGGGCCTGCCCGTCGATATTCGCTGGGCGAAGGCGCTGGAGAAGCGTCTGCTCGAATGTCCCCTGCTCATCCGCGACGGCGAGCTGATCGTCGGGTCGCTCACGAAGTTCATCCGCGGCAACGGAACGCTCTGCGCCATGAAGCCGCGCGAGATCATGAAGATGGTGGAGAGCGGGAAATTCGACCGCAAGACCAGCGACATCTCCTCGACGCGCATCGACCCCGAGGATCTGTGGGCGCTGAAAGCCGACGCGGCGTACTGGATCGAGCACATGCCCAAGGTTTCGAGCGTGAACGCCGCCGTCGAATTCGAGATGGGCAGCGACGTGTTCGATCTGCTCTTCGACCGCGGCATGGTCTTTGAGGGGCGCGGCGTGCGCTACGAGATGGATCGCGGCCTCTTTCAGAACTATTCCGCCTACGGCGGAGGCGTCGCGCAGGTCAGCGTGAAATGCGTCGAGAAGGGACTGAACCACGTCATCGACCTGTGCCACAGGGAGCGCGAGCGCATGATGGCGGAGGGCGACCCCAATTCCCACGGAACCGCGCAATTCCTGCGCAAATACTGGCTGCTCAAGGCCTGCGTCATCTCCTGCGAGGCCTTCATCAAGTACGCGAAGCGTCACGCCGATCTGGCGCGCGAGATGGCGGAAAAGGAAACGCGCCCCGCGCGCAAGGCGGAGCTTCTGCGCATCGCGGAAGCCTGCGAGCGCGTGCCAGGCGAACCGCCGCGCGACTTCTTCGAGGCCGTGCAGTGCGTGCGCCTCTATCACCTCATCTGCTGGAAGGAAAGCTCCGACCGGCCCGAGGTGCCGGTGGGCCGCCTCGACCAGCTGCTGTACCCCTACTACAAGGCGGACAAGGAGGCCGGCAAGATCACGGCGCAGGACGCCGCCGAACTGCTCGGCGCGCTGTGGCTGAAGATCCGCGAATGCGAAAACCTCGTCACCATTCCGCGCGAACAGCGCGCGGCACCGGGTTCCCTGCTTCCCAACATCACGCTCTGCGGCGTCGACGCAGAGGGAAATGATCTCACAAATGAGATATCCTGGCTCGTGCTGGAAGCCATGGCGCAGATCAAGCTGTCCGAACCCGCCATCTACGTCCGCTACCATCCCGACATGGATCCCGCGTTCCTGCACCACGCGCTGGAGTGCAACCGCGAATTCGGCGGCGGCAACCCGGCTTTCCTGAACGACCAGCTGGGCACCAAGCGCTATCTCGACCGAGGCGTGCCGCTCGAGGACGCCGTGAACTGGAACGCCTCCGGCTGCCTCGGCTATCACCTCGACTGCATGGAGCACATGGGCGGCGGCCACAACATCAGCCAGCTCAAGGTGCTGGAGCTGGCGCTGAACGACGGCTTCGATCCGCGCACGCAGAAGCAGCTCGGCCCGCACACGGGCGATCCGCGCACGTTCACGGACTTCCGGCAGGTCATGGACGCCTATTACAAGCAGCTGGAATACCTCATCCCGATCATGCACAAGTTCAAGATGATCAGCTGGGCGACGGAGATCGCGGAGGGCCCGATGAGCGGCCTGCGCGTGGCCATGCAGTACGAGGACTGCATCCCGGCCGGGCTCGCCTCGCGCGAGGGCGGCGCGCGCTATCCCGAGGGCCGCGCCTGCTGGTTCGGCAGCCGGGGTCTTGTGGACCTCGCGGACAGCATGACCGCCATCAAGAAGCTCGTGTTCGACGAAAAGAAAACGACGATGGGCGAACTGCTCGACGCCTGCGCGAAGAACTGGGAAGGCTGCGAGGACCTGCACAGGCTCTGCCTAAACAGCCCGAAATACGGCAACGACGACGACTATGCGGACGAGATCTACGACGAGATGTCCACGCGCGTGCCGGAGATCATGCAGTCGCAAATCGACCCGCTCACGGGCAAGAAGCCCATGCTGTTCATCGGCGCGGCCGCCGGCCACGTCGGCATCGGCAAGGCCATCGGCGCGATGCCCAACGGACGCAACGCCGGCGATCCCACCTGCGACGCCGCCTGCTCCGTCATGCCCGGCATGGACACGAACGGCCCCACCGCGGCCATCAACTCCGCCACGAACCAATGCTACTCCAAGGAGTACGCGGGCTTCGCGATGAACATGAAATTCTCGAAATCCCTCCTGAACACGCCGGAGAAGATCGAGAAGCTGGGCTGGCTCGTGAAGGCCTTCAACAAGCGCGACGGCTGGCACATCCAGTTCAACATCCACAGCCGCGACGAGCTTCTGGACGCGCAGGCGCATCCCGAGAACCACAAGAACCTCCTCGTGCGCGTGGGCGGCTACAGCGCGTACTTCATCGACCTGCCTCCGGGTTTGCAGGCGGAGATCGTGAATCGCACGATGCACGAAATTATTTAGGAATTCGCATGAATAAAGCAGAAGAAGGGATGGTATTCAACATCCAGCGCTACAGCATCGACGACGGGCCGGGCATCCGGACGACCGTGTTCCTGAAGGGTTGCCCGTTGCGCTGTCCTTGGTGCTCCAATCCCGAATCGCAAAATCCCGATCCCGAGATCTCCTATCGGTACACGTCCTGCAAGAAATGCGGGGCCTGCGTCGAGGTCTGTCCGCACGGCGCGCCGACGCTGACGGAGGACGGGATCTCGATCGACCGCGCGCGCTGCGCGGTCTGCGGTGCCTGCGTGCGGGTCTGCTTGGCGGAGGCGCTCAAGATCTCCGGCGAAAGCATGACGATCGACAAGGTGTTCAAGCTCATCCGCAAGGACGCCGTCTACTACGAAACCTCGGGGGGCGGCGTCACCTGCTCCGGCGGGGAAATCCTCTCGCAGCCGGAATTCGTCGCGTCCCTTTTCCGCCGCTGCAAGGAGGAGGGCATTCACACCTGCGCCGACACGTCGGGCTTCGGCAGCCCGGAGGCGCTGGACAAGGTGCTCGCCCACACTGACCTCGTGTACTTCGACCTGAAGCTCATGGACGCGGAGCGGCACAGGGAACTGATCGGCGCGCCGCTCGACCTCGTCCTGCAAAACCTGCGCACGGTCGCGGCGCGCGGGATCCCCGCCGTCCTCCGCGTGCCGCTCATCCCGACCCATAACGATTCCGACGAAAACCTGAACGCGATCGCGGACACCGCGCGGGAGCTCGTGCCGGACGCGACCGTCCACATCCTGCCCTATCACAAATACGGCGCCAACAAATACGCCGCCGTGGGCCTGCGCTACACGCTGGACGATCTCGCGGAGAACACGCCGGAAAACCTCGCGCGCGCGCGCGGCATATTCGAAAGCCGCGGCCTCAAATGCGAGGTCAGCCAGTGAGCCGCGTGCCGAAAGCATTTTATTTGCAATCACAGGGCCGACGGGTCGGCAATACCGTCCCAAACGGCCCGGCGATCGGGCATTGCCTTGCTGAGTTATAGCGAAGCATATATGAGTATGGAGGAAAACATGATCAAAGTCAGGCAAAAGCGCATAGATGAAGACGTTTTCCTGAAAAAGCTGCGCCCGGAGGTGCTGGCGCCGTGGCCGGAAACCGGCCGCGAATGCGATCTCGACGAGGCCATAGCCTACCAAAAGAGTCTGCCGGACGACAAGAACTTCACAAAGATGCTGGCGAAATACCGCGAAGAGGGGAAGATCGGTCTGTTTCCGCGCTCCGGCGTACCCGTCGTCGAGCAGGAGATCGAGCTTCTGCGCTCGCTCAACGAGGTCGGCGTCAGGCTCTTCCCCTTCACGACGGACTCCTACACGCGCAACCTGCAGCTCGACAAGGCGCAGGCCGGACTCGAGGAGAGCATCAAGACGGGCAAGATGAAGCTGAACGGCTATCCGATCATCAACCACGGCGTCAAGGTCACGCGCAAGGTCGTGGAATCCTGCGAGGGCGCCTTCGACCCGCGCTCGTCGCGCGTGGCCAACAGCTTCGTCGGCGAGGTCGCCTTCGCCTCCGGCATGACGGCCATGCCCAACAGCTTCTTCGGCTGGATCGGCGGCTACGACAAGACCGCGAGCGCGGAGGAGTGCATCGAAACCGCGCAGTATCTGGGCCGGCTCATCGGCTATTACGCGGATCGCGGCGTGATCATCTCCACCGACTGCCACGGATGGATCCCCAACGGCGTCATTCCCATGTACATCAACATCGCCACGCAGATCATCGAGGCGCTCACCTCGGCCGAGCAGGGCGTGAAGAGCATCGTGCCCCTCATGAACTTTCAGGGCAACCTCGCGCAGGACGTGTCGGAGATCAAGGCCGCGCCGGGGCTCTTCCGCAAATACCTCGACAAATTCGGATATACGGACGTCACGATCCCGGGTCTGATCGGCAACCAATCCTCCCTTTTCGCCTTTCCGCAGGACATCGGCTACGCCTACGGCTACATCAACTACGTGGCGATGGTCGCGGCGCTGGCGCCCCTGGACGCGTGCTCGGTCAAGACCGTAGACGAGGCCATCGGCGTGCCGAGCGTGGAATCCCACATGCAGACCTACCGTTCCGCCAACTGGATATTCAACGTCGTGCGCGGGCAGGGCCTGCAGTACGACGACGCGGACGTGCGTCAAGAGCGGCACATCTGCGAGCTCGCGGTTTCGGCCATCATCGACAAGGTGCTCGACATGGGTGACGGCGACCTCGCGGTGGGCGTCGTCAAGGCCCTCGCGGCCGGCGTGCTCGATTCGCCCTTCTCCATCAACGTAAACGTGCGCGACCTGTGCATGGGCGCGCGCGACCTGCGGGGCGCCTGCCGCTACATCGACTTCGGCAACTTGCCCTTGCCGGAAGAGGTAAAGAGTTACAATAACGAAAAAATCCGCGAGCGCGAGAAGACCGAGGGCCGCAAGTTGGGTTACAGAACCAGCCTCGCCGACTTCTGGACGCTCAGCAGGGGCTGTCTCATCGATCCGCCGGAGCGCATCGCGCGCGAGGACGAAGAGGAGATATCCGCCGAGATCGCCGAGGTGATCAGGAGCGCGGCGCCGACCGTCGTCACGGGTACCGTTGGCGTGGACGCGCACGTCATCGGCACGAAAATCATCTCCAAGGTGCTGCGCGAAACGGGCTTCAAGGTCGTCGCGCTCGGCGCGCAGACCTCCCCCGAGGAATTCATCAAGGCGGCGCAGGAGACCGCCGCGGACGCGATGCTCATGACCTCGCTGTACGGCATGGCGGAGATGGATTTGCAGGGCTTCCGCGACAAATGCGTCGAGGCCGGCATCGGCGACGTCCTGCTCTACATCGGCGGCATTCTCGGCGTCGGCAAGCACGACTTCGCGGACGACGAGGTGAAGTTCAAGAAGCTCGGCTTCGACCGCGTCTATCCGCCCGAATCCGACGTGGCGCTGTCCGTCGGCGACCTGTTCGACGATCTGAAAGCGCGCGGCAGGATCTGACGGCATGAGCCGGCTGCGCGTATTCATCGACTTCGGCAGCACGTTTACGAAGGGCGTCGCCTTCGATCTCGAATCGGAGAGCTTGGCGGCGCGCGTGCAAAGCCCTTCCACGGCGGACACGGATATCACCGTCGGCCTGCGAAAAACGCTGGACGCGCTCGCGCGCGAACTTCCGGTCGGGGAGGCGGAGCTCGCCGGCGCCTTGGCGTGCAGCAGCGCGGCGGGCGGTCTGCGCATGGTCTGCGTCGGTCTCGTTCCCGACTACACCACGAAGGCGGGCCGGCTCGCGGCTCTGGGCGCGGGCGCGAAGGTGGTCGGTTCTTTTTCCTACGAGCTGTCCGCGTCGGAGCTGCGCGAAATGGACGCGCTCGCGCCCGACATCGTGCTGCTGACGGGCGGCACGGACGGCGGGAACCGCAAGACCATCGTGCGCAACGCGGAGTTGATCGCGGCTTCTTCCGCCGTCCGCAACGTCATCGCGGCCGGAAACAAATCCGCCCGCGACGAAATCGAGAGCGCCTTTGAAGGCTCCGGGAAAAATCTGCGCTTCGCGAAGAACGTCATGCCCGAATTCGGCGTGCTGGAGCTGAGTTCGGTCAACGAGCAAATACGCGAATTGTTCATCGGCCGCATCACGGAAGCGAAGGGCATCGCGCGCGCGGAGGAGCTCATCGGCGGGCTCGTCATGCCGACGCCGGCCGCCGTCTTTGCGGCCGCGCGCCTGATCGCCGAGGGCACGCCCTCGGAAGCGGGGCTCGGCGAGCTCCTGCTCGTGGACGTGGGCGGCGCGACGACGGACGTGTATTCCGTCGCCAAGGGCGCGCCGACGCGCGCCGACGCGCGTCTCATGGGCCTGACGGAGCCGCGCGCGAAGCGCACGGTCGAGGGCGACCTCGGCTTGTTCCACAACCTCGACACGCTGGCGGAAATCGCCGGCGAATCCGATATTTTTGCCGCGGACGATCCCGGGCTTTTCGGCGAAAACGTGAAGGATCTGCGCGCGCGCCTGTCCGTGCCCGACGGGGACGCGCTCACGCGCTGTCAGCGCATGCTCTCGCGTCTCGCCGTGAAGACGGCGGTCGAGCGGCACGTCGGCCGTCTCGAAGCGATTCTGACGGGGGAGGGCGAGGTCTGGGTGCAGCGCGGAAAGGATTTGAGCAATCTCCCCACCGTGCTGGGCGCGGGCGGGCCGCTCGCGTTTTCGAGCGATCCGCGCTACGTCCTCGAGGGCGTTCTGCCCGGCGCGCCGGGCGTTCTCGCGCCGCGCGCTCCGAAATTTCTGCTGGACTCGAAATACATTCTGTTCGCCGTCGGCCTGCTCGCGCAGAGCGAGCCCGCGAAGGCCCTGCGCATTGTGAAGAAATATCTCACGGATATTTAGAATAGGAGCAAATCCATGGACGCAAGTTACCTGTTCGCCAAGAATTTCATCGAAACGCCCTTTTCCAAGCTGCCCGCCGATGCCGTGAAGGAAGCCAAGAACCAGATTTTGGACTTCATCGGCGTCGCGCTGGCCGGCTCGTGCAAGGAGGGCGCAAACGAGCTGTGCGAGCTGTACGCCGAATGGGGCGGCGCGCCGCAGGCCACCGTGTTCGGGCGCGGCGACAAGCTGCCCGCGCCGCACGCCGCGCAGATCAACGCGACGATGGGCCATTCCCTCGACTACGACGACGTGCACGAGGACGCGACGATGCACCCCGGCGTCGTGACGATCACGACGGCTCTTGCGACGGGCGAGCTGATCGGCGGCCTGTCGGGGCAAAAATTCCTGCAAGCGGTCGCCGTGGGCGGCGACATGATCTCGCGCCTCGGCCTCGCGACGCGCCCCGGCCAGAACATCCACAAGTTCGGCTGGCACTTCACGACGCTGAAGGGCTTCATGGTCTCCGCCGCCGTGACCGCCTACCTTCTGGGCCTCGACGAGGAGAAGATCGTGGCCGCCATCGGCATCGGCTATCACCAGTGCGCGGGCAACGGGCAGGCCGTGAAGGACGGCGTGCTGACCAAGCGCATGGGGCCGGGCTTCGCCGTCAAGGGCGGCATGACCGCCGCGCTCCTCGCCAAGAAGGGCGTGACCGGCGCGCGCAACGCGCTGGAAGGCATCTCCGGATACTACAACGTGTACCATCAGGGCAGCTATTCGCACGACATTCTCGTGGGCGAGCTCGGCGAGAAGTTTGAAGGCGCGAACATCACGATCAAGCCCTATCCCTGCTGCCGAGGCGTGCATCCCTTCATCGACGCCGCCCTCGAAATACGCCAAAAATACGGCGTGAAGCCGGAGGATGTGAAGAACATCATGATCTGGTGCGGCAAGGGTACGCAGGGTCTGCTCGGCGAGCCGCTCGAGCACAAAGCCAGCCCGCGCAGCCCGGTCGACAGCCAGTTTTCGGTGCCTTGGGGCGTCGCCGTCTCGCTTTCGCGCGGCCGGCCCGGCCTGAACGATTACACGGAGGAGGCGATCAAAAGCCGCGACATATTGGATATGGCCGCGAAAATCAGCCTCGCCTACGATCCGGAGCTGGATTCCACGGGGCTCGAGCCCGCGCGGGTCGCCGTCACGACGAACGCCGGGGAATCCCACAGCGCCCACGTCGAGATCGCCACGGGTTCGCCCGGAAACATGCTGTCCTACGACGACGTCGAAAAGAAATTCCGCGATTGCGTGAAGCAGTCGAAGCGGCGCATATCGGACGCGAACGCGGACGCGGTCGTCGCCTTCGTGAAGGATATCGACCGAAGCGCCGACGTGCGCGCGCTTTTGAAATTGCTCGTTTGGGAGTCGTAAAGGGCGCGTCGCGCCGCGCGGCTTCGATGCGGAGAAGGATTTCGGAAAATAGCAACAGTTAAGTTATAAAATGGAGAAAGCTCTATTTGTGAAAGGCCGCGGACGGCGAAGCGTCGCCGCCCGGCGGTCGATGCGTCCAAGGAGGAGATGTCATGAGCGCAATTCCCAAAACAAGCAAGGCCGCCGTACTGGTGGAGCTCGGAAAGCCGGAAGTGATTCAAGATGTGGAGATTCCCGAAATACGCCCCGGCACGATGCTCGTCCGCGTGCTCCTCGCTGGCATCTGCGGCACCGATGTGCATCAGGCGGCCGGCGAGCTGAGCATTCCGCCCCTCGTCCCCGCGATCCAAGGCCACGAAACGCTCGGAGAGATCGTGCAATTGGGTTCCGAGGGACTGCTCGACATCGGCTGCCGCAAGCTGAAGGTCGGCGACCGTATCATGTGGGCGCACCCCTTCTGCGGCGAATGCTACTACTGCCGCGTCGCGCGCAAGCCCTACATGTGCAACGCGTTCGGAACGGGTTACGGCTTCGTCTCCCCCGAGCTGCTCAGGGGCGGCTTCGCCGAGTACGTGCACATCAACGAGAAGACCGAGGTCGTCCTCGTGCCGGAGAGCGTGACGGACGAGGAGGCGATCGGCGTCGGCTGCGCCTTCCGCACGGTCGTCAGCGGCTACGAGCGCTTGCAGCGCCACAGCCCCATCGGCACGGCGGACACGGTCGTGGTGCAGGGCGCGGGTCCGATCGGGCTGTATTCCACGCTTCTCGCATCGTTCTCCGGCGCGGCGCGCGTCGTCACCATAGGCGCTCCCGCGGAGAGGCTCGGCCTCGCGAAGGAATGGGGCGCGACCGTCACCATCGACATCGACGCGGTCAAGGATCACAAGGATCGCGTAAAAATCGTGATGGATCTGACGGAAGGACGCGGCGCGGAATTCGCCATCGAAGCGTCCGGCGCGCCGAACGCCTTCCTCGAAGGCTTCGATTTCCTCTGCAAGGACAGCACCTATCTCGTCATGGGCCAGACCTCGAACAGGGCGGTGGAGTTTCAGCCGAATCTGTTGCAGCGCAAGCAGGCCTGCGTGATCGGCAGCGGCAGCGCGGACGCGCGCCACTATTACAAGGCGCTGAAGTTCATTGAGGCGCATCGCGACCGCATCGACTTCTCGCGCATGCTCTCGTCCACCTACGAGCTCGAGGACATCAACACGGCGCTTGAGAACATGAAGCTCGGCAAGGACATCAAAGGCGCCATCGACAACCGCAAGCGCACCTGCGGCTGCTCGCACGAATAATCTGTTTTACGGTTGCATTGGAGGGAAATCCACATGATCGCAACAAAAATGTACATCGGGGGCGCGTGGACGGACGCCGCGTCCGGCAAGACCTTTGAAACGCTGAATCCATCCACGAACGAGCCCTTCGGAACGGTTCCGCTCGCGGGCGCCGAGGACATCGACAAGGCCGTGGCCGCCGCGCGCGCGGCCTTCCCCGCTTGGTCGTCCAAGACGCAGGCGGAGCGTTCCGCCGTGCTGAACCGCATAAGCGCGGCGATTCGCGAGAACGCCGAGGAGTTCGCCATGCTCGGCGCAAAAGAGCACGGCATGCCCGCGAAGCTCGGCTTCGGCCCGACCATGGGCGCCAGCGGCAATTTTGAGATGGCGGCCACCTACGCGCGCGCCACGGGCGGCGATTTCATTCACAGCTCGAAGCCGAACGTCCTGTACTGCCTCGACCGCGTGCCCATCGGCGTTTGCGCGCTGATCATCCCGTGGAATCTTCCGCTCTTTCTCATGTCGCAGAAGATCGCGCTGAGCATCTCCACGGGCAATACCTGCGTCGTGAAGCCCCCCTCCATCAACTCCATCATCGGCCTTCGCCTGGCCGAGATCATCGACGGCGTGGAAGGTCTGCCCAAGGGCGTCGTGAACGTGATCACGGGTCCCGGAAGCAGCGTGGGACACGCGTTGGCGGCGCATCCCGGCGTCGATTGCGTCGGCTTCACGGGCAGCACGGAAACGGGCGTCTCGATCATGGAAGCGGCCGCTCCGACGCTCAAGAAGGTAATCATGGAGCTCGGCGGCAAGAATCCCGCCATCATCTTCCCGGACGCGAATCTCGACCAAGCGCTCGAATCGCTCGGGCATCACCAGTTCTTCAACTGCGGCCAGGCCTGCGGCTCGCCGGGGCGCTATTACGTCCACGAAAGCGTATTCGACGCCTTCCTCGAAAAACTGCTGGCCTGCGCGAAGCATCAGGTCGTCGGCGATCCGACGCTGCCCGAGACGACGATGGGCCCGATGGTGTCCGCCGAACACGCGAACAAGGTCATGGCCTACATCGAATCCGGCGTGAGCGAGGGCGCGAAGCTCGTCCACGGCGGCCGGCGCGCGCTTGACAAAGGCAATTTCATAGAGCCGACCATATTCACGGATGTCACGCCTTCCATGAAGATCTACCGCGAGGAGATCTTCGGGCCGGTGGCCGTCCTGCTCAAGTGGAAGGACGAGGACGCCGTCATCGATCTCGCGAACGACAACACCTACGGGCTCACGGCTTCCATCTGGACGACGAATGTCGCGCGCGCGCTGAAGCTGGGCAGGAGGCTCACCGTCGGCACCTTCTCCGTCAACGGCCACAATCTGATCGCGCCCGAGGCCCCGTGGGGCGGCGTGCGGCAAAGCGGCATCGGCAAGGAAGGCGGCTGGCAGGGGGTGCTGGAGTATACGGAGCAAAAAATGATTACCATCAACTTGGACGAGGAGTAGAGGGCTACCGATATGAAGGTATACGTGCTTGAAAACGGCATGAATATCGACAGCGTCAAGAACGATCTGATCTCCTGCGACGATCCGGACGAGCGCTTCAATTTCCCCTCGTGGACGGTGCTCATCCGCCACGCGGAGGGCAACATCCTGTTCGACGCGGCCTGTCACAGGGATCCTTCGCGGCAGCTGCCTTTCATCATGGAGAATCTGCACATGACGGAGGAGGACGATCCCGTGTTTCGCGTGCGGCAACTGGGCCTTGAACCCGAGGACGTCGGAACCATCCTGCTGTCGCACATGCACCCGGATCACTTCGGCTACATCGACAAGTTCCCGAACGCCGAGATCATCGTGTCCGACGACGAATTCACCTGCATGATGCGGGATTACGCGCTGAACCGCTTCCCCTTCACGAAGGATTTCGCGTATTTCATCGAGAAGAAACTCAAGTGGAAGCTCTTTCCGAGCGACGAGAAATCGCGGAAGCTCGTGGAGGGCGTCACGATCGTCAACTTCGGGCGCGGCCACTCCTACGGCATGCTGGGCCTGCTGCTCGAACTTCCGAAATCGGGAAATAAGCTGCTCATCTCCGACACGA
The DNA here is from genome assembly GCA_031276135.1 of Eubacteriales Family XIII. Incertae Sedis bacterium. Taxonomy (GTDB): domain Bacteria; phylum Bacillota; class Clostridia; order Peptostreptococcales; family Anaerovoracaceae; genus JAITLA01. The sequence goes on from JAISNR010000133.1 coordinate 17,935, forward strand.
TCTATTCGTCCGAAAACGTCGGCCCGCCCATACGGATGCCCGGCATCTGCAAGGATCCGGAGAACTGGCTGAAATCCATGGAAAACGTGCTCGCGCTGGCGAAGGAGCGCAAGGCCGAGATCTGGTACGGGCATGACCTCGCGCAGTTTGAGACGCTGATCAAATCGACGGAAGGCTATTACGAATAGCTCTAAACGCACGCGCGTTCAATCACTTCGGGTCTGATTCCCCGCAGCTCCGCTGCGTGCTTGGGTCGAGCGGAGCGAGGGGGTTGATGCCCCGCAGTCTCTGCTGCGGGGAGACCTTCAATGGACGCGAGGGACGCAAGACGACGATGAAACGCGACCGCGACGCCGCCAAAAGGCGCTCGCGGTCGCGCGTTTTTTTGGATAAAACCACAAGGCCTTTGTCCTGTGAGGCAAAGGGAATTGAAAAAAAGGCATTCCGGGTATTTTCGCGTTTTCCCCAAACCGGCACGATATTTGCGCGTTGCAACGGTGGACGTCGCGGCATCGCAGGTGAGAAAGCGGGTGTGGGCAAATGGGAGAAAACACAATACCTTCGGTTGTGAGCGAAAATCGGAAAACATTGCTCAAAGTGGCGGTGATTTCAACCTCGGCCATCGCGTACTTCGCGAGCATCGTGAACCCGATTCTCGGAGAACTCAGCCTCGCCTTTCCCGATGCCGACCCCGTGGTCGTTCGCTCCGTGGCGACGCTCCCCTCGGCCATGCTGCTGATCTTTTCTTTCGTTTCGGAGCGAATTACGCGCGTTTTCGGGAAGCGGAAGGTGCTGCTCATGGCCACGAGTTTCCTGTTCGTCGGCGGAATCGCGCCGGCCTTCGTCGGCGGGCTTGGCTTCCTATTGGCCATGCGGCTCGTGTACGGCATCGGCTACGGATTGGGCTATCCCTTGGCCATCGCTTCCATCATGGATTATTTTATCGGCGCGGAGCGGGTGGTCTTGATCGGCAGAAACACCGGCGTCGGCGCCATCCTCGGCATATTCCTGCAGCTGCTCGGCGGCTGTCTGGCCACCCTGACGTGGCGCAGCGCGTTTTGGGGTTACCTGTTGGTGTCGGTCGTTTTCCTCTTGGTGTTTTTCGGGTATCCGAAGACCGATGAAAACGGCTTTGTTTCTCGACGCGCGGCGTCGGACGCGAAAAAAGGCGGGGCAAAGCTCGAAGCGCTGTCCCTGTTTTTCGCCATACTGTCGTTTTTTACAAGCGTGGGCATCTGGGCTTTTTATACGAATGTGGCGATTGTCTGCACGCGAGAAAACATCGCGAATTCCGTCGGCGCCTCCGTCATTCTGAGCGTCTATCCGCTGATGACCTTTGTCGTCGGTCTGGTGTTCGGACCGATATTCGCGCGCCTGCGCTATTACACGGGCTCGCTCGGTCTTCTGCTCTTGGGTTTGGGCTTCTTGTTTCTTTCCGGAGCGCACAGCTTCGCCTTGTTTGTCTGCATCAGCGTCATGATGGGGATCGGTTTCGGCATGTATTTTTCCGCCATTCAGCTTGCGATCGGCGCGGTGGTCAAAAATCCGCGATCCATGCCCATCGCCGTTTCGAGCAGGGCGTTCTGCATGGGATTGGGGCAGTTTACCTCCCCGTACGTCATGACGCTTCTGACGCAAATCGCGGGCGCGCCGGGCGGCAGGGGCGAATGGAAGATCGCGGCGGGCATCTGTTTGGCCGCTTCCCTTTCCATGTTTCTCGTATCAAAATATAAAATTGAGTTGATAACTCAAAAATGAGTTAAACCCCCAAAACCGGTGAAATCTCGGCATCTTGTGAAAGCGCGCGCGCGGCAAGCAAATCATTTTTAAGTCGGTCCGCGCTTTCGAGACGTCGGCGGCGCGCGCGAAACGGACGCTCGGCGCGCAAATCCGTCGAAAAAACCATTGGCATGGAATTTGCCTATTGGTATAAACATGGAAAACCGCGCAAGGTATGCGGGACAGCGATTCGGCGAGCGCAAAGGAAAGGACGGTCACGAACATGGAGAATGAAAGGGACATTTTGAAGGGCATACTGGACGTTCACATTCACGCGGGTCCGTCCGTCGCGAATCGCGAGCTTGACGCGGCGGATATGCTGAAAGAGGCCATCGTGGCGGGGTACAGAGGCTTCCTGGTGAAAGACCATTATTTCCCCACCTGCATGGGCGTCAAGATGGTGCGGGAACACTGCGACGCCAAAGACGTTGAACTGTACAGCATTCTCGTTCTCAACAATTCGGTCGGACTCTTCAATCTCGTCGCGATCGACGCCGCCGTCAATATGGGCGCGAAGATCATCTCCTTTCCGACCGTTTCCGCCAAAAACCATATCGATCACCACAAAGGCAATTTCGTCGGCGCCGGCAAAATGAGCGTTCCGGAAATCCCCGTCGTCTTTGTGGACGAAGACGGCAATATGGATCGGGCCGCGCTGGAAGCGCTCAAGCTGATCGCGGCGAGGGATGTCGCGCTCGCCACGGGGCATGGGACCGCATGGGAAATAGACCATCTCGTGGAAAAAGCCTTTGAGCTGGGCGTCAAACGCGTTCTGGTCAATCACCCGCATTTCCACATCGGCGCGAGCTATGAGCAGATGCGCAAGTGGGCCGCGATGGGCGCCTTTATCGAAATGAACGTCTGCGTGTTTGTGGCCGGCTCCTCGCTCGGCGACTGCGACGACCAAATGATCGCGGACATCCTGAAAGCCGTCCCCTTGGATCGGCTCATCCTGGATTCCGACATGGGGCAGAAGGGAAACGGCTCTCCCGTGGACGGCATGTTCCGCTTTGTCCGATTGCTGATGAACAAATTTGGCTTGACCGAATCGGATATCGATCAAATCGCGAAGAAAAACCCCGCGATTTTGCTTGGTATATAAATTTTTTGTGTGTGAATTGATTACAGGAGGAAAAAAATGCGTAAGAACAGACTGAAATTGGCCTTATGGGCGCCGCTCCTCGTCGCCGCGCTCCTTGTGCTCGCAACGGCTTGCGGCGGAGGATCGAGCGACGCAAACGCGGACGCGGAAGGCGAATCGGGCGACGCGACCGCGACCGAAGACGCGGGGACCGCGAGCGAGGCGGAAAAGATCCCCATCGTATGGGCAAACTACGGAAGCAGCCAAATGGCGCCCGCCCGGGCGGATCAATTCTCAATTGAATACATCGAGGCGAACACAAACTTCGATGTGGATTACAAGCCCGACGGCGTTCTGGGCAACGAAGCGGACATCATGCAGCAGATCATAGACGGCACGATCCAGCTCGCGTCCATCGGCACCTCGACCATGTCGACCTATACGGATCTGCTGGAAGTGTTCCAATTGCCCTTCCTGATCGGCGAATACGATGACGAGCGCGCGATCCTGCGGAGCGATGAGGCAAACGCGCTCTTCGAGGCCGCCGGCGAGCAGGTGGGCGTCCGGGTCGTGGGCAGAAGCGAGAACGGCATCAGGCATTTCGCCAACAACATCCGCCCCGTCAACACCGTCGCGGATCTCAAAGGCTTGAAGCTGCGCATCGTGCCTTCCAACATGCTCACCGACGCCATATCCGCCCTCGGCGCCATGCCGCAGTCCGTCGCGTACGCCGAAACCTACAGCGCCCTGCAAAACCACGTCGTGGACGGAGAGGAGATCAACCTCACCTCGGTATACGCCATGAAGCACTACGAGGTGCTGAAGTATATGTCCCTGATCGGCATGTATCCCTTCCCGCAGCTCGTGATCGCCAACCAAGCGTGGTGGGATTCGCTGACCGAGGAGGAACGGGAGACGATCCTGACCGCTTGCCAAATGGGTGCGGACGAGCTCTTCGACAAGTTCCTGCCGGAATACGAGGTGGAAGCGACGGCGGCCTGCGAAGAGGCCGGCATGGTGTTCAACGTGATCGAAGGCGCGGAAAGAGACGCGTTTGTGGAACTCGTGCAGCCCGTTTGGGAGCAATACGCCGCGAAGGATCCGAGGATCAAGGCGCTGATGGACTACGCGATCAGCTTGCAATAGACGGACGGCAGGGGCAGGGGGCCGATCCCCCCGCCCCGCGCCGCTTCAAAAGCGGGATTTCACGCGTCGCGGCATGTCCGGCGCGATTTGCGTGACACGGGACGCAGGAGGATGGGATGCTTGTATTGAGTCGAATCCTTGACAAATTGTGCTATTTCGCAAAGGCGCTCTCCGCCTTCATGCTCGGCGTCATGCTCTTGGTGTCGCTTGTGGAAATCGTTCGCCGCTACGTATTCGGACTCTCGTTCGTGTGGGCCGATGAATTGATTCGCTACGGCATGGTCGTCATCGCCTCGATAGGCGGCGCCGCCGCGTTTCGGGAGGTCGGCGGTTTGGTTGCGTTCGATTTGATCGCGAACAAACTCAAGGGGAGACCCGGCATCGCGCTGCATCTGACGATAAACACCATATGCCTCGTGTTCGCGGTCTATATCTTCGGGAAGGCCGTTTATGCATTGCAGACGCCGTCCATCGTGAATCAGGTGAGCATAGGGCTGAATATTTCCATGTTCTGGCCGTATCTGCCCATCGCTCTCGGCATGGGACTCATCGCGATCGTGGCCGTCGAGAAGTACGGCCTGATCCTGCGAAATATACGAGCCGGGAAATACGCGGGCGCTTTGAACGCCGGGGAAACGCCGGAGGGAGGGGACGCGGGATGATCTTCGTCGTAGGGGTTTTTGCGGCTCTGCTCCTAATGGGTGTGCCGATCTGTTTTGTCCTCGGGATCACGGGGGTCGTGCATGTGGCTTCGTTTGGGACGGAGCAATACTTCAACATCATCGTGCAGAAGATGTTCGGCGGCATGAGCGTGAGCAGCCTTACCTGCATTCCCTTCTTTATCGTCGCCGGAGAGTTGATGAACTCGGGCGGCGTCACGGTGAAGCTGCTCGATTTCATACGCTCTCTCGTTGGACACTATCGCGGCGGTCTGGCCTACGTGGTGGTGCTGGTCGCGGTGATTCTTTCGGCGATTCTGGGGTCCGCCAACGCGGTTGCGGCCATCCTGTGCGCGGTCGTCGTGCCGGAAATGATACGGGACAAATATCCGGACGATTTCTCGGCCGGGCTCGTGTGCGCCTCCGGCGTGCTTGGACCCATCATCCCGCCGAGCGTCACCTTTGTCTATTTCAGCGTGCTGTCGGGCGTGTCGGTCAACGCCATGTTCATGGCGGGCGTCATCCCCGGCGTGCTGATCGCGCTGTCCTACATCACGATCATCGCCATACAGACAAAGCGCCTGAAGCTGCCGCGAAGCACGGACGGTTTCGCGCTGAAAATCACCCTGGTGACCTTCGTCAAGGCCCTGCCGGCCTTGGTCGTGCCGGTCGTCTTGGTCGGCGGCATCACCACGGGCATGTTCACGCCCGCCGAATCCGGCGCCGTCGCCGTCTTTGCCGCCATTATGGCGAGCGCCATATACGGGAATTTCCGCCCCGCTTTGCTGCCGAGAGTGCTCATGCGCTCCACCACGGTAACGGCGGGCATTTTCATCATCATCGGCTTCGGAAACATCATCGGGTGGACGATGGCCATCGCCAACGTTCCGGCCAAGGTCAAGGAAGCGGTTCTGGGCATGACGCAATCCGGAATTGTGATCATTCTGCTGATGTTCGTGATCCTGATCATCGTCGGCTGCGTCATGGAAGCCACCGCCGCCATGCTGATCTTTACGCCGGTTATGATGCCGCTCGGCGTGGCCGCCGGAATGGACCCGGTGCAGTTCGGCGTCTGGTTCAGCATCATGCTGACCATCGCGCTGGTCACGCCTCCCGTGGGCATGACGCTGTTCGTCACGTCCAACATAACGAAGATTCCGCTGGAGCGCATCTCAAAGAGCCTGATGCCCTTCATCGTGGCGGCGCTGGTGGTCACGTTGATGGTCGCGATCTTCCCGAAGCTGGCGCTGACCATACCGCGCTTGATGGGAATCATCTGATCGCGCCGGCAAAAGCAAAATTGAGGGAAATATTATATTTAATTCCAAAATTTAATGATGGGAGATTTGAAATGAGCGGTCGCTTGAATGAAAAGACGGCACTGATCACGGGAGGGGGCGCCGGCATAGGCGCGGCCATCGCCAAGGCTTTTGTCGACGAGGGCGCGAAGGTCGTCGTCACGGGGCGCGGCAGGGAAAAATTAGAAGCGTTCGCGGCGACGCTTCCGGAGGGGACATGCGCCGTGTGCGAAGGGGACATCCGAAAAGCGGAAGACGCCGAAGCGATGGTTGAAGCGGCGATCAAAGCGTTTGGAAAGCTCGATATTCTGATCAACAACGCCGGAATCGACCCTCCGGGAACGGTCACGGACATTCCGATCGACCAATGGCTGGCGACCATAGACACCAACCTCAACGGGGCCTTCTACATGACGCGTTTTTCCATTCCGAAGCTGATCGAACGGGGCGGCGGGTCCATCATCAACATATCGTCGATCTCGGGCGTGCGCGCCATACCCGCGATGCCGGCGTACAGCGCTTCGAAGGCCGGGCTGATCGGATTCACAAATGCCGTCGCGCTCGACTACGGTTCCTACGGCATTCGCGTCAACCTCATCAGCCCGGGTTCCACGGCGACGGACATGCTGAAGAACAAAGTGAAAGGCTTGGCGGATTCGCAGGGCGTCGATGTCTATGGGGCTTTCGGCTTGATCACGCGTTTCAATCCGATCAAAAGGGCTTGCGAACCGTCCGAAATCGCACCCTTGGCGGTGTTTCTGGCAAGCGACGAATCGAGGTTTGTCACGGGACAGAACATTTTGATCGACGGCGGCGCCACGGTGGTGAGCCCGAACGGCGCCGCCATGTCCCTGTTCGGAAAGGCATGGGGCGAGTGAAGGGCGACTTTCGGTCCGCCCGCTCCCGTTTGCGGACCGATGCGCGCGTTTATCGGAACAAATCGGAACGATGAGGTATGAAATGAGCGAGATCATGTCGGGAAACTGGAACAAAATGCCTTGGAGGGAAATCCGCGAAGGCATCAAACAGGTAACGCTGGCCATGGGGGCCGACGATTGCACCGTCACCATCGGGCAGGTGGTCGCGGGCCACGCGAAGCGACCGCATTCGCATCCGGAGGAACAGGTGGCCTTGGTCATTTCCGGAGAGTGCGACTACTACGTCGACGGCGTTCCCCATCATCTGACCCCCGGCGGCTTCGTCGTCGTCCCCGGCGGCGTCGAGCATTACATCGACGTACACGATACGGACATCACCTGCTTTCAGATGGACATCTTCGGCACGCCGCGCCCGGAATTCAAACAAACCTACACGAAGTTCATCGAGGAGCTGGGCTTTGCCGCGTACAGATAACGCGGATCGCGCAAAGGAGTCGCCCTTATGAAAATGCCGAACATTGTCAGGGAACGAATCGAAAGCGAGGGATACGCGCTGGGCGCCTTCGTCGCGTCCGGATCCGCCATGAACTGCGAGTGTCTGGCGCTCGGCGGCATGGACTTCGTCGTCATCGACGCGGAACACGCCCAAACCGACGCGGAAACGATGGTCGATATGACGCGGGCCTCCGAGATGTACGGGATGGCCGCGCTCGTGCGCGTGTACGACCCCTCGGACACGGCCATGATGTCGCGCCTTCTGGACGTTGGAATCCACGGGCTCATGATACCTCTCGTGGAAACCGTGAGCCAAGCCGCCGCGATCATTGACGCGGTGAAATTCACGCCCCTTGGCAGACGCGGCGCGAACGGCGGCAGAGGCGCCAAATGGGGGCTGTACGAAGACTACACGCGGCAATCGAACGACAGTCTCTATACCATCATGCAGTGCGAGACGAAGCGGGGCGTGGACAACATCGACGCGATATGCGAAACGCCCGGATTGGACTGCGTCTTCATCGGCCTCGCCGATCTTTCGATGGATTTGGGACATCCGGGCGACGATGGGGCCGCCGCGGTCGCGGAGGCCGTCGATACAATTCTTGCCGCCTGCCGGCGGCGCAACGTCGTTCCCGGCATCGTGACGGGGAGTGTGGACGCCGCCGTCAAGCGGCTTTCGCAGGGCTTCAAGCTCGTCACGTGCATGAACGATCAGGTGTTTTTCCGCGTTTCGAGCGGGAAGCACATAAGAGCGATCCGGGAAGCCGCAAAGGTGGCCCAATGAGCAAGGAGACTGCCCCGGCCATGTACGAACACCTGTTCTCGCCCATTGCCATCGGAAAGCTGCATGTTAAAAACAGGGTTTTCATGGCGCCGATGTCGACGCATTTGTCGGACGAAAAAGGGCGCGTCACAGAGGAAATGATCGCGTATTATGAAGCGCGCGCAAAGGGCGGAGCGGGTTTCATAACGGTGGCCGGCGTTCTGATGGACAGGCTGTCGCGCTATGGCACGTTCCGAAACGTCGGGCTGTTTGAAGACGAGCAAACGGAGGATCTGCGCCGTTTGACCGCGGCAATCCGCGCGCAGGGCGCACGGGCGTGCGCGCAGCTTCTGCATCCGTCCACGGCGGCGTCCTCCGCCTACAACGAAGGGCGGCGTCCCATCGCGGCGTCCGAGGTGGAGGCCAGGGCCTATGAGGAGATTCCGCGCGCGATCGGCGCGGATGAAATTCGGTGGATCGCGCGCAAATTCGGAGAGGCCGCGAAGCGCGCGCGGGATGCCGGCTTTGACGCCGTGGAACTGCATTGCTGCCACCGGCACGGCTTGCTCGGAAATTTCCTTTCGCCCCTGCACAACAAACGCGTGGACGCGTACGGCGGCGGCGTGGAGGCGCGATTGCGCTTTCCCCTGGAGGTCGTCGCCGAGGTCAGGAAGTCGGCGGGGGAGGATTTTCCGATCGTGCTGCGCATGTCGGCCACGGACGGCGTGGAGGACGGGCAATCGATCGCCGAGGGCGTCTATATCGCGCGCGCTTTTGAAAGAGCGGGCGTTTCCCTCATTCATCTGTCCAACGGGACGCTTGACCATCCGTGGAAGACGGCCGCTCCCTCGGGGATTCCGCAGGCGTTCAACATGGATCTTGCGGCGCGCGTCAAGCGTTCGATAGGGATTCCTCTGGGTTTTGTCGGCAGGCTGAACGAGCCGTGGATCGCGGATATGGCGATCGAACTGGGTTGTGCGGACGTGGCCTTTGTCGGCCGCGCGCTGATCAGCGATCCGGACTTTCCGAATAAGGCGATGGCGGGCAAGGCGTCCGAGATACGCCCTTGCATCGCTTGTCTGCGCTGCTTGGCGACCGTCAACGCCGACGGCGCCGTTTGCTGCACGATGAATCCCGAGGCGGGGCGCGAGTCGGCCTTTGCGGCGGCGGACGGGAAGGCGGCGCATCGGAAGAAAATACTGGTCGTGGGCGGCGGCCCCGCGGGGCTGACCTGCGCGGCCCGCGCCGCGGAGAGAGGCCATGCCGTGACCTTGATGGAGCAGAAGGAGCAGCCGGGCGGCCGGATGTACGCCGCGGGCTTCCCTCCGTTCAAGCACGATCTCGCCAAGGGAACGAAATATCTGATCGAGCGCGCGAGAAAAGCGGGCGTCGCGTTCGTTACCGCGCGGGCGACGCCGGAAAACGTCCGTGCGGAAGGCTTTGACTGCGTGGTCTTGGCGGTCGGCGCCATACCCGTCATACCGGGTTTTTTGAAGGGCGCCGAGCATTTGGTGAGCGCCGAGGACGCGATATTGGGGAAGGTTTCCGTAGGGAAGAACGTCGTCGTCGTGGGCGGCGGGCAGGTGGGTTGCGAGGCGGCGGACTTCTTGATTCATCCGTACCCGGATATGGGCGCCCGCAGCAGAAGGGTGACGATCATAGAAATGGACTCGATTCCGCTTCGCGCCGAGAAAACCGCCGCTCGCGCCCTGTTGATCGAACGCTTGCAAAAGAAAGGATGCCGGATTTTGACCGGCGCCGGAGTGGAAAGCGTGAACGGCAGGGAATTGTACTACACCAAGGACGGCACGCTGTGCAAGCTTGAGGGAATCGATACGGTCGTCGCCGCCGTCGGCATGGCGCGGGAGCGGCGCGCGGCGGAGGAATTGGGCGCTCTGCCCATGCCCGTGTACGAAATCGGCGACGCCGTGAACATCTATCGGGCGATCGGCGAGGGATACGCCTTGGCGGCGAAGCTCTGAACGCTTGTGCGGATTCGATCGGTTGTTTTCGGTTGTTTTCGGTTGTTTGCGATTGTTTTTGTCGGAACGGTATCTCAGGAACTTGAAAGGAGGAGTCAATGAAAATCCAAAAACAGATGCGCTCAAAGCACTTCCTCGCACTGTCGGCCTGTGTGCTCGCGGTGATTTGTCTGAGCGCGGTCACCGCGTTCACGGCCTCGTACAGCGACACGAACGGCCACTGGGGCGAATCGGTGATCGACAAGTGGAGCGCATACGACGTGCTCCACGGCGACGGAGACGGCGGTTTTGCGCCGGACCGCGATATGCGCGTCGCGGAACTCGCCACCGTGCTCGTCAACGCCTTCGGCTACACGGAGACCGGCGGTGTTTCCGTCTCGCCTTCGGTCCCGTCTTGGGCGGTTGACAACGTTCGAAAGGCCGTGGCGGCGGGCGTGATTGCCGCGGATGAAACGGGACTGCCTCTCACGCGAGAACTGTCCGCAAAGATCCTCGCGAATGCGATGGGTGTCGCGCCCGTGGCGGGAGCGACGACTTTCGCGGACGATGCCGCGATCTCGGCGTCTTACAAACCCTACGTGAACGCGCTCGGGCGTCTCGGCGTATTCCAAGGCGACCCGGCGGGAAATTTTATGCCGAAGAAGAGCTTCACGCGTGCGGAGGTTATGCAGGTGCTTGAAAACAGCATTGCGGACATCGTACGAGCGGGCAAGCCGGCCACAGCCGGCAAGAGTCTGCTCGTCAACACGGCGGGCGTCGAACTGACGGCGGGAACCGTGCATGGCGATCTCATCATCGGCCAAGGTGTCGGCGACGGCAGAGTGACGCTTAGCGACGTGAAGATAGAGGGTCGGCTCATCGTGTACGGCGGAGCGCAATCCATAATCATTCGAGGCAACAGCGTCGTACCCGTCGTCGTGCTGCAAAAGACCTTCGGTGAATCGGCGCGCGTCGTCGTTGAGGGTGCGGCGCGCGTGGATGCGGCTTCCGTCATCGCCTCGTCGAAGGCGATCGTCGCGGGCAAGATCGCGAAGGTCGAGGTCGTGCCGCGGACGGCGGTCACGGCGGCGGGCGATATCGCGCCCGTCGCGCCCGCGCGCGCGACGACCGTGGAAATTGCAAGCGGCACGATCGCTGCCTTCAGCGTGGCGGCCGAGAACGTCGCGGTGACGGTCGGCGGCGACGCGACGGTTGAGAAGCTCGCCGTTACGGGCGCGAAGACCAAAATCTCCTTGGCTTCGGGCGCGACGGTCACGGCGGCGGATGTGGCGGCGCAAGACGTCGGCATAGAGGGTTCGGGGAAACTCGTGAACGTAACCGTAACCGCGGAGAGTGCGGGCGGCGTGACGATCACGGTTCCGGGCGCGCAGATCAAGAACGAGAGCGCCGCGACCGTATCCATCGGTGCGGACAAGACCATCGCCGCGGGCGCGAGCGGCAGCGTTCCGGGCGCCGTCGCATCCGGCGGCGGATCGGGTTCGAGCTCGAGCGGCGACGGCGCCTTGGCGGCCGAGATGAACGCGCTGGCCAGAGATATCGAGCGCGCGGAATCCATCCGCGCGGTGAAGGATCTGCAGCGCACCTACGTGCAGTACAATCAGTACGGCTTGTGGAGCGAGACGGCCGAGCTCTTTACGGACGCCGCCGATTTCGTCGTCATGGGTTTCGCAGGCACGGGGCAAACTACGGAATGGAGCCGGGAAAACGGCACGACGATCACGGGGAAGGCCAATATCGGCGCTTACCTTAAAGCGGAGGGCGGCAACCGGGATTCTCTGGCGGCCGGCGCGCTGAACACGCGGCTGATCGACGAGCCGCTGGTCAATCTGTCCGTGGACGGCCGGAGCGCGAAGGCTCGCTGGATGAGCTTCTCATTCGTCGGAGACGGCGCCGACGAAGCCGTCATAATGGGCGGCATCTTCGAGAATGAGTACGCGATTGAAGGCGGGATATGGAAGATATCCAAATCCTGCTATTATCCTTATTTCCAAGGCCCCTATTCAAGCGGTTGGACGAAGGTGAACAGCCATCTGCCGCTGGTTCCCTATCATTTTACGCTCGATGAGTCGGGCATTCCGATCCCCGAGCCCGAGGGAAGCGCGCCGACGACCCACCAGAGCTTGGCACAGCTTATGGACAGGGTCGACAAGCTCAATGACGAGCAGGATGTCCGCAACCTCCAGCATATGTACGGCTACTACGTGAACCGGAAGATGTGGGACGACGTCGCGGATCTCTTCGACGATGAATGGGCGATCCAAATCAACGCCGACGCCGGGGCCGAAATCTATGGCAGCGCCGGCGGCGACACCGTGTTGGCTGTTATGGAAGGCAATTTCGGTCCGACGGCCGCCACGGGGGGCAAAGGACTTCAAAATGGCGAGCTGAACGACCGGATGCTGTGGGATACCCTCGTGGAGGTCGTTTCCGACAACGAGGCCTATACCCGCGGCATTGAGCTGGGCATGTTGGCCGTGGCCGAAGGCGACGGAAACGGAGAAGGTTCTTGGGAAATAAACGTTTACCGCAACCGCTTCGTAAAGGAAGACGGCATCTGGAAACTGCGAGAAGTCAGGTACTATCCCATAATGGAGCTCGATTACTATACGCATGGCGGCAATGGCTGGGCGCACGGCGCGGGAATCACGGATTCGGCGGCGACGAAGATGCCCGCCTTCCTGACCGCCAACCCCGGGACGAACCGGCCCGTCGCGACGCCGCCGGGGCGCGAGTTGCTGGGCGCGGACAATTTGACCGGCGACATCGCGGCTTCACCGGACGTCTCGAATCTGTCGGCGGCCGAGGTGCGGCGCAAGTTGAACAGAGCGGTGGCTTGGGACGGCAGCGACAACATAAACTCCGCTTACACTTTCTACTTGGACGATTTGCAATGGAAGAACATAGCCGGCGTATTCGCGGAGGACGGCAATAAGCAATCGCCGTTTGCGGGCTACTATCTTGGACGGGAACGCGTCGAGTTCGCCGGGGTGTTCAGGTACGGCGTCGGCTCGCGGGTCGCGCGCAGCGGTATCGCCATACACTATGTCGCGCAGCCCGTGATCTTGGTCTCGCAGGACGGGCGGTCGACGAGTTCGCGCACGCAGCTCTTCCAAGTGTCGACCAATGCGGGCGGTATCGGAGCGGGTATGTATCCGAACAATCAGACGATACTCGACGCGCACGGCATATGGCGACTGCAGACGCTGGAGATCGATGAGTTCTATACGAGGATGGAAGATCCGGACGGCGGAGGTCCCGAGACGGCTTGGACGGGCGGATGGGGAAAGGCGAAATTCAGAGCGACGGCGCAGTCGGCGAGCCCTCTCGTCAATCCGAGCAGCGCGTCGTATTTTGAGCCGAACATCCGTTTGACCGCCATTCCTTTCCGTCAGGAGCATTTCATCGGCGGTACGGGTACGGCCTTGGAGTGGCCCTATCTCCTGCCGATGTGGTTCAACTATCGCAACCCCGTAAGCGGACGCGTGCCGGATCTGTATTGGCCGGGTTCCGTCATCAAAGAGGTGGCGCCGCAGACGACGCTGGCGGCGAACGGATATCAGGAGCCCGAAACGGGACCGACGCCCGAACCGAGCTGGGACGGCATTAAGGCGAGGTACGATTGGACTTCGACCCAGTGGGTCCCGAATCCGCCCTCGAACTCCGAGATCAACGAGCTGAACAGAGAGGTCGAGCGTTTGGAAGCCCTCCGCGCCGTGAAGGATTTGGAGCGCAGCTATGCGCAGTACGCGCAGTACGGCCTCTGGAATGAAATGGCGGGCCTGTTCTCGTCCGACGCCAAGATCAACATCATGGACATCGTCGGCGAAGGGGCGGGCAGAACATATGTCATAGGCGAAAGCATCGCCAACTCCCCCGTTACGCCAAACGGCATCAAGGACTATCTCACGACCGGCGGCGGAGGCGTCCAAGGCCTAACGGACGGCACGCTGAACGCCGAATTCATAGACAATCCCGTCGTCAATCTGTCTTCCGGAGGCACCATTGCGAAGGCGCGCTGGAACGCCCTCACATTCACGGGAGACGGCGCCGGCGGAACCGAAATCAAGGGCGGCATCTACGAGAACGAATATAAGTTGACCGCTCTCCGTCCGGGAACAAGCGATCCCACGAAGGTTTGGAGGATATCCGCCGTCAATTACTACCCCTATTTCGAAGGCGCCTATGAGACCGGTTGGACCAATATGGACGGCGATAAGCTGCCTTTGGTCCCCTATCACTTCACCTCCGACGAGACGGGCATTCCGATCGCCGCGGCGCCAAAGGGGCCGGCGCCTTACACCACCCAATCCTTGGCGGATATCGAGAAGAGGATCGACAGGCTCAACGATGAGGACGCGGTTCGCAATCTCCAGCACGCCTACGGCCATTACGTGGACCGAAAGATGTGGGACGACGTCGTAGACCTGTTCACGAGCGACTCGGCGATCGAAGTGAACGGCGGCGGCGTCTTCTACGGCAAGGCGGGCGTGCGACAGGCGATGGAGCTGTATATGGGGCCGTCGTCCACGGCGGGGGCGGCCGGTCTCGGTCACGGCGAATTGAACGAGCGCCCGATATTCGACACCGTTGTGGAGCTTGTCTCCGCCAACGAGGCCTACGCCCGCGGCATCGAACTGGGCATGTTGGGCGAAGCCGACAAGGAAGAAGGCAACTGGACGATCAGCGTCTTCCGCAATCGCTTCGTGAAGGAAAACGGCCTCTGGAAGCTGAAGGAAATTCGGTACTACCCAATCATGAAGGCCGATTACTATCAGGGTTGGGGGAACGGAGCGGTGCTGCCGCAGGCGACCGCAATGACGCCCGCCTTCCTGAGCGACAATCCCGGAACGCATAATCCGGTCGACGTGACGGCGGCGGCAATCTCTCTGTGGGGCAATGCTATTCTGACCGACGACATCGCGGCTTCGGAGAACGATTACGCAGGGATGTCGGATGCGCAGCGGCTGGCCGAAGCGAAGCGCAAGCTGTCGAGGTCGGCGGCTTGGGACGCCACCGAGAATGTGAATGCCGTATACGGTTACTACTTGGACGACAACCAGTTCTTGGAGATGTGTTCGATCTTCGCGGAGAAGGGCAACAAGCAGTCTCCGTTCGCGGGCTTCTATCTGGGCAAGGATCGGATTCGGCAGGCCGCGGTAACGACATACGGGCAGCAGTCGTCGGCGCCGCGAAATGGAATATCATTCCATTGGCTCACGCAACAGGTGATCTTGGTCTCCGAGGACGGACGGTCGACGAGCTCCAAGACCCGTCTGTTCCAGCCGCGAACCGGAACGACGGTCGCCGCTTCCGGCTTGTTTGGAGCCGTATTCTCATCGGGCGCTTACCCCAACAACCAGTCCGTACTGGAGAACGGCATCTGGCGCTTGTGGACACTGGCGATCGACGAACCGTACTTCTCAATGGCCGGCTGGTCCGACGGTTGGGCAAAGGTGAAGGACCGGCCCGCGGGCGGCGGGTTCAAGAGCCCGCTCGTCGAAAAATATCCGCCGGATGTTCTTTTGACCGAACTTGGCGAACGGCAGGCGCATTTTTCGGGCGGCACGGGTCAGGTTATAACGTGGCCAAGCATCCTCCCGATGTGGTTCAACTATCGCAATCCCGTGAGCGGACGCGTGCCGGATCTGTACTGGCCCGGATCCGTGATCAAGAAAGCGATACCGGCGTCGACGTTGGAGGCGAACGGATATCAGGAACCCGCAACGGGACCGGGAGCCGAACCGTATTGAGCTTCTGCACAATCAGCCGAAGCCAAGCGGCAAGCGAAACGAACAAACGGGGCGCATCTCAATCGATGCGTCCCGTTCTTTAAATTCGGGCAATATCACAAATGCCGGATGAGCAAAGAGACTACCACACCAACTTGTATTGCTTGGCCTTTCTCGCTATCGTGCCTTGAGACGAGTTGAGCGCCCGCGCGGCGGCGTAGGTGTTTCCGTGGCTTTTCAGGGCGGACTGCAGGATGTTCCGCTCGTATTGAGACACCATTTTCTTGAGCGACGAAGGAGCTTCGCCGTTCTCGGCTTCGAGCGTACAGATGGATTGCGCGTCTTGGAGGACGCTCGTGATGCGAAAGGAGGATATCTCCGCGTCGTTGCCGATGATCACGAGCCGTTCCAAAAGATTTTCCAGTTCGCGTACGTTGCCCGGCCAGGAATGCGCGATGAGCGCTTCCATGGCATCCTCGGTCAAGGTCTTGTTCTTCAGGTGTTTTGTGTTGAATTTGCGCAGATAATACGCGGACAGCAAGGGTATGTCTTTCTTCCGCTCTCGAAGCGGCGGTATGCGGATCGGAATCAAATTGAGACGATAATAGAGATCCTCGCGAAAATCGCCTTGGGCGACCATCTCGGAAAGGTTTTGATTGGTCGCGGCAATGATGCGAGCGTTGACCGGTATGCCCGCCGTCCCGCCGACGCGCAGTATCTCCCGTTCCTGGATGACGCGCAGGAGTTTTGGCTGCAAGGATTTCGACAGCTCGCCTATCTCATCCAACAGGATGGTTCCGCCGTTCGCCATTTCGAACAGGCCCATTTTGCTTTTGACCGCGCCCGTAAAAGCGCCGCGCTCATAACCGAAGAGTTCGGACTCGATCAGCGCGGCGGGGATGGACGCACAGTTTATTTTTACCAGCGGTTTGTTGCCGCGAGCGGAAAGGCGATGAATTTCGTTGGTCAGGACTTCCTTGCCGACGCCGGATTCGCCGGTGATCAGGATGGTGGCGTCCGTCTTCGCCGTGTCCTCGATGATTTTGCGAAGCTCTCGCACGGCCTCGCTGTCGCCGATAAGCCCCTCGGACATGTATTGTTTGCGGTACATGTCCAGCTCCTCGGTGATGATTTTGTTTTGATGCGCGATTTCCAACATCTGCTCGCGATACTCAACGCTCCGCTTCATATCCAAACAGGTCGTCATGACGCATTGAATTTTCCCGTCTTTGAATATGGGCGTACTGTTGACCATGGTTTCGGAACGATCCGTGTCGTAGACGAACATCGACACGCTCTTGCCGAGCTTGAGCGCCGTAAGCGCCACGGAGCCGTACACTTTTTCCTTGAAATGCAAAACCTTTCCGACGCTCCCGTTTTCGGTGTTTGTTATGGCGAAATAGTATTCGATGTTCGCATCCTTCAGGATGTCGTTGATGTGAAGGCCGATTACATCGTCAACCCGCAAACCGAGATAGCGCTCCCATGCCGGATTGCCGAACAACAGTTTCTCGTCCGGGCCAATGATGTGCAAGGGGATGTTCACAGCCCGGAGCACCGCCGCGAAATCGATGTCTATTGCGTGTTTTTTCATCAATTTGCTCACCGTCCGTCCCTTTATCTTGAGGTTTCGATTTCTTTTACATTGTATCATTCCCGGCGCGCTTGCGCAAGTTCGTGTGCCAAGACCGCCGCGCCTATGGCGCCGACGATCTGCGCGTGCGGCGCGGCGGCGACGGGTACGCCGAGCACCTCCTCCATCGCCTTCACCATATTCGCGTTCAAGGCGACGCCGCCGGACATGACGACCTTCTCCTTGACGCCGACGCGTCCGCACATGCCCGCAACGCGTTTCGCCACGGACAGATGCGCGCCCCGCGCCACGTTCTCGATGCTCTCTCCGGCGGCGAGGTTGGAGATCACCTCGCTTTCCGCGAATACCGTACAGATGCTGCTGATGGAAACCTCCTTGGTCGCCCGATCCGCAAGGCTTGAAAGCCGATCGAGCTCGCAGCCCAAAACGCGCGCCATGACCTCCAGAAAGCGCCCCGTACCGGAGGCGCACTTCTCGTTCATGGTAAAATTTTCCATTTTTCCGCCGGAGATGCGGATGACCTTCGCGTCCTGTCCGCCTATGTCGATGACGGTCGCAACGCCTTCCGTGAGGTAGTCGATGCCCTTCGCGTGGCAGCTGATCTCCGTGATCTGCTTGTCGGCGCCTTGGTAGGTGATCCGCCCGTAGCCCGTCACGACCGCGAAGCGGACGTCCGCGCGCACGATGCCCGCTTCCGCAAAGGCTTGCGAAAGCACGGCGTTTATGCCGTCCGTTCCGGTTCCGCGGTTGACCGCCTTCACGCTGCGGAGCTTCATGTCTTCGTCCAAAATCGCGGCCTTCGATGAAGAGGATCCGATGTCGATGCCCAAGTACACTGCGCTTTGCCTCCTTGACCCTATGCTACAGCATCTCCGCGAAACTCTGAATTCTCGTCCGCAGCTGTTCGAAAGAGTCCAGCCGCTGCTCCACTTCGAGGAAGAGATGCGGGATGCCCTCCCGTTCCAATTGCGCCTTGTAGATCGGATAATCGAACTCCTCGGGATCGCAGAACTTCATCATCATGACGATGACCGCCCGCGCCTCGTCCCGGCGCGCCATATCGATGAGCATCCGTCCCTTCGTTTTTTTGCGTTCGCAGAGGAAGGCGCAACCCTTCCGATCGAGTATCAGCCCCGCCATCCGCTCCCAGACGTCCCCCTCCTCGCGCGCCGGCGTGCGGAACTGCCGGCTTTCCTGCGCCAGATCGTCGTCCGCAATCGCGATTCCGTTCTCGCGCAGGATGTCCAAGACTTCGCAGGGTTCGCCGACGAGGCCCGTGACGATTGCGCGGATGCCTTGGAATGGTTCGGCGGGGGCGAGATTCAGGCCTTCCGTGATGCGACGGATTATGGGCGTGTACCGCGCCTTGTCCATGAAATACCCCGCTTTGATGATCAAATGCCGCGTTTTTGCGTCGATGGTGACGGGATGGCGCTTGGCGGCTTCCGTAAATTCGCGCATGCTCGCGCGATACGCTTCATACAGCCGAAAGGCTTCCTCAACCATCGCGTCGGCGATCAGACGTCCCGTCGCCTTCTCCAGATCGGATCGAACCCGTTTGTATTCCGATATCAAATAGTCCTTGCCCGCCTTCGTCCACCTGGCCTGCGGATAAGAGACGCCGATCATCGGGATGCCCGGCACGGCGCATTTCCAGTTCTCGCAAACGCACTTGAGCGTGTCGCAGAGCGTTGGAATGAGCACCGCCTTCAAAAAACCGTAGGTTCCGTTCAAACCGTATTCCAAATTCGCCTTCA
>JAISNR010000153.1 GCA_031276135.1 Eubacteriales Family XIII. Incertae Sedis bacterium
GCGCCCACCAAGTTGCTGTGCTTCTTGACGTCGTCGTAGTTCTCCGACAGCGCGAAGCCGACCGTGTGCGACATGCCGCCGTAGGCCTGGCCGTTGACCGCGTCTATGTTGCCTATGACACCCACGTCGTCCACGCAGGTGTAGCGCAGCACGGTGGTCTTGCCCGTCGCCGTGTCCACCTCCGCCTCCGCCATGAACAGGGCGTAGGTGAATTCGGGCGTCGGATGCCCGATGCCGGTATTCGGATCCAGATCCGTGAGATTGTGCGTGCTGTTCAGCACCTGATGCTCGTACTTGGTCGGGATGCCCTCGGCCACCATCTCGGCGTGTGTCCGGTAGCTTCCGTCCGGCTTGCGCATGGCCTCAAACAGCCGGTCGGCGCACTCCTTCGTCGCCCAGCCGTTCATGAAGTGGGAGCGGCTCGATGCGGAGCTGCCGTGGTCGGGGCAGAATTTGCTGTCGTTCTGGATCAGCACGATGTCGTCCGGCGTCACGCCGAAAGGCTTCAGCGCTTCCAGCGTCACCATGAGCGAGCCGACGTCGCCGCCCTGACCCTGATCCTGCCACGTGTCGTATTTGACGAACTTCCCGTCCTCGCGAAGCTCCAGCGCCACGGTGCACTGGTCCGCCGTGCCCTCGGTGACGTTGTAGCCGCCCCACGCGATGCCCACGCCGCGCCGCTTCTGCGGCGTGTCGTATTTTTTGGCCTCCGCCAGCGCCTTTTCGTAGAGGGGTTTCATGGTTTTCATGATCTCCTCCATCGGATAGATGTTGAAGGGATGGGAATTCACGTTCAGATCGCCGGGGCGCGCGATGTTCCGCCACCGGAACTCGAAGGGATCGAGGCCGATCTTCTCGGCCATCATGTCCATCATGGACTCGGAGGCCGTGTAGGCCTGCGGCGAGCCGTAGCCCCTGTAGGCCGTCCCGTAGGAATGATTGGTGCAGGCGACCCGCGCGAGGCCCAGCACGTTCGGGACGTTGTAGGGGAAGTACATGAAGCGCGCGATGCGCGTGATCACATCGTCGCCGAGCTCGTTGTAGGCGCCGTGGTCCACGCCGCTGTCCCACTCCGCCGCGATGATCTTTCCGTCCTTGTCGCAGGCCAGACGGGAATTGGTGTAGGAGGGACAGCGCTTGCCGCTGTAGGCCATGTACTCCGCGTAGGTCATGGAGAAGGCGACGGGCATGTTGTCGCAGGCCATGCACGCGATGGCCGCCAGCGAATAGGTGGCCGCCGCGATGCCCCAGCCGAAGGTGCCGCCCGTGGGATTCTCTATGACGCGCACCTTCTCCGGCGGAAGGCCGGTCGCCTCCGCTATGTCGCCTATGTTCGCGTACACGCACTGGGCCTTGCACTGCACCGTCAGGATGTCATCCTCGTCGAAGTAGGCCTGCACCGTATCGCCCTCGATCGGCATGTGCGGCTCCCGCGTCGAATAGAAGCTGCCCTCGACCACGTGGGGCGCGCTGTCGAACAGGGCCGGCGTGTCGTGGCCCGCGCCCTTCACCGTGGGCTGATAGGACCAGACGTTCGGATGGTCCTCGTGGACGCGCACCGCGTCCGGCATGGCCGCGTCGAGATAGTTCAAAAGCTCCGGCAGCTGCTCGTATTCGAGCCTCACCTTCGCGGCGGCATCCCGCGCGTGCGTCTTTGTGTCCGCAGCCACGAGCGCGATGATGTCGCCGTAATTGAAGATCTTGTCCTCGGCGATGAGGATGTGCGTCTGCTCGCTGGCGATCGTGCGCGGCAGGAACTGGAACATGTTCAGCCTGTTCGAGCCAATCACGTCCTTGCTCGTGATGATCTTGCGGACGCCGGGCATCTTCTCGGCTTCCTCCGTGTGAATCTTGAGGATCTTCGCGTGGTGGGTGAGCTTGGGCTGCACCATGACCACGTGGAGCGTGCCGTCCGGCATCTTGAGCTCGATGTCATCGCCGTAGTCCGCCAGACCGCAGACCTTGGCGAGCGCCGCCGGCCGCACGAGCGGCAATCCGTAGTATTCCTTGTTCTCGGGCAGCTTCACCTTGATGTCCTCGATGTCGCATTCGCCGCGCAGCACCTTCGCGGCGGCCATGACCGCGTCCACGATCTGCTTGTAGCCCGTGCAGCGGCAGATGTTCCTGTGCTTTTGAAACCAATCCCGCACATCCTCGCGGGAGGGACTCGTGTTCTCCCTGAGCAGCTGATAGGCCGAAACGATGAAGCCCGGCGTACAGAACCCGCACTGCACGGCACCGCTGTGCATCCACGCCACCTGCAAGGGATGCAGACGGTTCGGCGCCCCGATGCCCTCGATCGTGATCAGCTCGCTGTATTCCGCCACCGAGGTGATCTTCCGCGTGCACGAGCGAATGACCTTTCCGTCCAAGATCACGGAGCAAGCGCCGCAGACCCCCGTTCCGCAGCCGACCTTTGTCCCCGTCAGGCCGAGTCTGCGCACCACCGTCGCAAGCGTGTCCCTCGCGGGATCACAGATGAACGTTCGATCGGCCCCGTTGATGTTGAGCGTCATCTTTTTGAACTTCATAGCATAATCTCCTCTCCTGAAACAACTCCTTAATCTCTGCATTTTTACGATAAACAATATATGTCGTAATTTCAGTATACCAACCTTTTACGGCATGGTCAACCGCAAGAGAAAAGTTGCCCGGACAACTTTTTTGTCATATCGGCAATCGCTCAGACGGTATGACGCAGGCCCTTGGAAAAGTGTTCCTTCATGAACAGCGTCAATTCGCAAAGAGCGGCAATTTCGTCTGAACGCAGGGGAATCTGCTTCGCGATCGGAGGAAACTTAACCCACACAAAAGCGCCCGCGTAAGGTCTGATCTCGATGGACAGTGTTCCGATCGTGCGATCACAGCGGATGCATATCGTTTCGATGTCGAATTTTTCCGCAGCCAGACATATCGCATCGGCCAAGCCGGGATCATCGCACAACGATTCCACCTCCGCCGCTTTTCCCTTCCGCCGCTTAAAAATGACGCCTTTGATCTTTGTCGTGCCCAAAAATTCACAGCTCGTTTCAAAATCGCTCTCAAAAGAACACCCCTCCAAAGTCACCCGCATGTACATGCAATAGACCTTTGTCAGAAATTTATTGTTGATTGTGAACCCGCAATACAGTTGCCGGTACGAATGCGCGTCCTCCAAGCGCCACACGCCCTGTTCCCATCCGGGGACAAAGCCGCTTCGGCGCAGCTCCGGTTCGAGTCGCAAAAGCTGGTTTTCCGCTTTTTTTCTCACGTTTTCAGAAAAGAGATTCATGGAAATACCTCTGTTTCATCCCGCTTTGGCGTCGGAATCCGTCATCAATGACCGCAATCCCGCAACAATTGCGTCGCTTTTCGTCAGGCATCGTTCATCGCTTTCAGGAACATCGCATAAAAATCGTCCTTGCCCGCCTTGCGGGGGTTGCTGTCCACTGAAACATTGTTGGCCGAGCGTTCTGCCAATTCGTCCAAATCTTCCATTTTGACGCCGAGCTCCTTCAATGACTTGATCTCCAAATCCCGGTTCAGCTTCCGAACGCTTTCCACCGCCGCGTATGCCGCCTCCCGTTCGGACATCCTCTCTGTCCGTTCGCCGAGGGCCATCGCGATTCTCGCGAATTTATCCATTGCGGCGGGATAGTTGTATTCCATGATGTACGGAAGCATGACGGCGTTCGCTATGCCGTGCGGCATGTCGTAGAGTCCGCCGAGCGACTCGGACATGCAGTGTCCGCCGCCCACATCGGAGTTCCCGAAACAGATTCCCGCTATCATGCTGCCCACGAGCAAATTCCCTTTTGCCGTCAGGTCGTCCGTGTATACGGCGTTGCGCAGATTTTTGCTGATCATCTCGATCGCGTAAAGGCCGCAGGCGTCCGTGACGGGTTCCGCCAGCGTTGCGGTATAGCCTTCGATGGCATGGGTAAGCGCGTCCATCCCCGTGGCGGCGATGATGGCCGGCGGCAATGTCGCCACCAGTTCGGGGTCGAGGAAAGCGATTTCGGGAGCGATGAGAGGACTTCCGACGCTCATCTTGTAGTTTTCCTTGGTATCCTTTATGACAGCCCAAAAAGTGACTTCGCTTCCGGTTCCGACCGTGGTCGGAACCGCGATCAATGTCGGTATCCTTGAGGGAACCCTCCCCAGACCTTCATAATCCTTGATGGTTCCGCCGCCGACGAGCAACACGCCTATGCCCTTGGCCGTATCCATGGAGCTGCCGCCGCCCACGGCGACCATGGCGTCGATTCCGGAGCGCTTTGCGAGTTCGTAGCCCTTTTGAACGGTCGTGTCCCGCGGATTGGCCTCGACTTGGTCGAAGAGCGTGACCGCAATTTTGCCGGTTTCGGTCAAAACCGAAGATATCTTTTCCGCGATGCCCGCCGCGACCAAGCCTTTGTCCGTCACGAGCAGAATCCTCTTCTTTCCGGCGTCGACGAGGGTCTGCCCGATTTCCTTATGGATTCCAAGCCCGTAGCGAACCGTTGTCGGCAACATGAATTCAAAACGATCAAACATTCTCAACCTCCTTATCTCCGTCCATTGTAATGTTTAAATTGGCCATCTCTTCAAACCGGAGCGGTTTGAAGCATTTTTCTTTCATTTTGAACTTTACCCACAGCACGGAATACGCAAAGAATATTGCCGCGCACACGGCCATGCCGATCAGCGCGTCTCTGCCCGACGTGGCGATGATGTACAGGCAAATGACGATGCCGATGATCTGCGGCAGGGGATAAAGCGGACTCTTGAACGGGCGGTGCATTTTGGGCTGCGTCTTTCGCAAAATAATCAGATCCACTTGGACGATGATGTACGAGACGAGCCACGCCGCGCAGGCCATGCCGATGAAACTCATGATGTAATCGATGTTCAGGTTGATCAAAAATGGCATGGACAAACATGCGAACGCGAAGAAAATGCCCACCCAGGGCGTGCGAAATTTCGGATGCAGGTACGCGAAAATCTTGGGCAGCATTCCGTCCCTCGCCAAGCCGTAGAGCATGCGCGGGAGGGCCGCCATATGGGAATCCGCGGCGCTGGCGCCCGCCACAATCGTGGCGATTGCGATGATGATCATGCCAACCCGGCCGAACATGGCCTCCGCGCCGACGAGCTGCGGCACATCGGATGTGGCGAGGATATCGAGCGGCACATAGCGGATGATCGCTTCTCCGAAAAGCATGTTGCTGGCGAAAACCGTCGCGACGCCGGCGATCATGGCCCTCGGGACATTTTTGCCGGGGTCTTTGATTTCCTCCGCCATGGGGCACACGTATTCGAGCCCGATGTAAAGCCATATGCCGCCGACCATGGACGTGGCGACCACGCCCCAGCCGTTTGGCGCGAATTCCACCGGCGCGCTCGGGCTGACCGTGCCGATTTCAAGCAAGCCCAATATGCCCAAGATGATCAGGGCCGGAACCTTAATGGCATCGAGAATGAGCTGGGCATTCGCGAAAAACTCCACGCCGATCAAGTTCAGAATGAGGAAAAGCGCGACGAGCACCGCCGCGACCAGCTTGTAGGGAATCCCCCATACCTGTTCCACGCAGAGTCCCGCGATAAAAGTTTCGCACGATCCGGCGAACGTGACCATCACGATATAGCCGATGAGAACGCCGAAGATCGACATGCTCCTGCCCATGGCGGGAAGCGTGTAATCCGCCACCATGCCGGCGCCGGGAATGGCTGCGGCCAATTCGGCGTAAGACATCGCTATGCAGATGCAGGCAAAGCCGGCAACCGCCGCCGAAATGATGAAAGCAGGGCCGACATTTCCAAAAAAATTGGACAGTGAAACCATGGATGTGCCCGCAACGATGAGCCCGACGGCAATGCCATATGCCTGCCAGAAGCCCAATACGCGCTTCAATTGTACCTGATCGCCCATTTGTACCTCCTTCCTTTCCGTTGTAATACCTTCAATTCGCTGACAAGCTTGTCACTGCAAGAGAAGAGCAATTTTCAAGCCAATGTTTGATACAAAGCAAAAAAAAACGAAAAATGTTGCCAAAGCAACATTTTTGCGATGTTGCAAGCGCGCAATGTTTTCATTGAGGCTTCGCAAAAGGTGTTTGGACACCCGTATAAAATCGATGGTCAAAGAAAAAAATTGTCTAAAATATGCACATATATTGTTATTGTTTTAACAACCACGCAGCATCTGTTCACAAATGATACATTTGCCGCCGAATGTATAAAATATATACATATATTGCGCTGTGCGGTTTAAAAATCATTGAAAAGCGCATGCATATTGTGCTATGATTTCAGTAAGCCGATAATTTGCAGGTAACGGCCCGCACACCCCCTAGCCCTGCCTCCGTGCAATACTGTCCCATCGGTCCTGCGCGGCAACATTTGCGACAACCGAAGGGTTGCGACGAATCGAGGAAAACGCCATGGACGATCATCTGTTGAACCCTTATTTTTTTGCTTACAATCCGGAGCTGTTGGCCTTTGAAAACGCTTGGGTTCATTTCATGAAGAGCGGCAAAATCAAGAGTGCCGTCGTGAAAAAACCCATTGCTGATTCTTGGAAGCGGTGCAGGGCCTTGGGTCTTGATCCGATGTCAAACAAAGCCATTCCCCTTTTGGGCGAGGACCGGGTTGCGGAAAAACTGCGAGAAAACGCCGAAATACTGAAAACCGTCATGCCGTACATGGATTCGCTGTACGAGATTGTGAAGGATTCAGGCTTTATCATCCATTATGTGGATGCCGACGGCTTCATCCTGAAGAGCGTCGGCGATCGCGACACAATGGAAATCGCGGAAAAAACGCTGTCCTTTCCGGGCGCGAATCGTCTGGAAGCGACAGCCGGAACAAACAGTATTTCCTTGGCAATCATAACGAAAGAGCCCATTCAGGTTGCGGGCGCGGAACACTACGTGCATGTGTTTCACCGCTGGACCTGCTCGTCCGCCCCCGTTCTGAGCGATACGGGCGAGGTGATCTGCGTCATCAGCGTGGCCGGCCGCTATGAGATGATACACCGGCATACGCTGGGCATGGTTTCTTCGGTGGCCAAGGCCATAGAGAACGAAATCCGCATTCGGAATATTAATGCGCAGCTCGTCGAAAACAACAACCGACTTCAAACCACGATGGAAATGGTGCTCGAAGGCGCGGTTTACACCAGTGACGGAAAAATCATCCAAATCAATAGGCGCATGTGCGGACTGATGGGTGACGCTCTCGAAAACATCATCGGCAGAAACGCGACGGAAGTGATCATCACAACGCCGGACATCGGACGGTTTCTCGGGAACGCCACGCGTGCATATGAGAACGAAGAGGTGATCATACACGGAGGCGGGCAGAATTACGGCTGTTTTTTGGACGTCAGGCCCGTGATGGGCGAATCGGGAAACGAGATAGGGAAGGTCGTCATCTTCAAGAGCATCCATGAGATCAAAGCGCTGGCCGGCAAGATCAAGAACCGCGCCAAGTACAACTTTTCGGATATAATCGGCGAATCAAAGGCCATTCGCGAGAGCAAGGCCTTGGCGTTGAAAGCGGCGGAGCATAACATTCGCATCGTGCTGGAAGGGGAGAGCGGAACGGGAAAGGAAATGTTTGCGCAGGCGATCCACAACAGAAGCGCGCGCAAGGATTATCCCTTCGTGGCGGTGGATTGCGGCGCCCTGCCCATAGAACTGCTGGAAAGCGAATTGTTCGGCTATGAGAGCGGCGCCTTCACGGGCGCAAAAAAAGAGGGGAAGCCCGGCGTTTTTGAGCTGGCCGACGGCGGAACGATCTTTTTCGACGAGATCGGAAACATGCCGAGCGAGATGCAGCAGAAGCTGCTGCGCGTCCTGCAGGAGAGCGTCGTGACGCGCATCGGAGGCACGAAGCAGATTCCCGTGGACGTTCGCGTCATAGCCGCCGCAAACGTTAAGCTGGAGGATCTCATCGCGGAAGGACTTTTCCGTCACGACCTGTATTATCGTCTGAATGTGGCGCACATCCGGACGCCCGCCCTTCGCGAGAGACGGGAGGACATACCCCTGCTCATAGAAGCCTTCCTGTCGAGGATGTCGCCGGCGAAGCGAAAACGCGTGGATAAGCGCGCGATGGCGGCGCTCACCTCATACGACTGGCCCGGCAACATCAGGCAACTGCAAAATGCGATCGAATACGCCGCGATCATGTGCAAGAACGATACGGTATTCGTCGAAGACCTTCCGCTTGAGTTGCACAAGGGACAGGCCTTGCGAATGATTGGCGACGCGGAGAGGCAACCGAATTTGAGGCAAGCGATGGGCGAATACGTGCGCCACGTGGTCGACGCGAATAAGGACAACATAAGCCATGCGGCCAAAATTCTCAATGTTTCCAGATCCACCGTCTACAAATTCCTGCGGGAAGAAGGTGGCGAATATGACACATAACGCGCAAAAAAAGTATGATTTGGTGATCAAGGGCGGAACGGTGTTCCGCTTTTCGCCGGACAGCGCGACGATCGCCAACATAGGCGTCGTCGGGCGAAAGATCGCCGCCGTATCCGCCGATCCGATGGATGGACGGAGGATCGTGGACGCGACGGGGCGCTGTGTCGCGCCGGGATTCATCGACTTTCACTCACATGTCAGCGGCAAGATTTTCTCCGCCGAATGCGTGCTCAGGCAGGGTGCCACCACGACGATCGGAGGGGAACGCAATTTCGACGGCAAGCTCATACGCCAGATATCCGAGAAAGGCTTCCTGATCAACCACGGATTCTACATTTCCCAATCGTTCACCCTGCGCCGCGCCGTGGGCATGCGCGATGTGTACAGAGCGGCTTCGGCTTCGGAGATCGCCGAGATGAATATGCTCGCGGAGCAATTCCTGAAAAACGGCGCGTTCGGCGTTCACTTCGGCCTTGAATACGTCCCGGGGACATCGGAGGCCGAATTGACCGGCATAGCGGAGGTGGCAAAGGCGTACGACCGCATTCTCCTGATTCACATGCGGGGGGACGGAAAAACGGCGCTCAAACACTTCAAAGAGGTGGAGAAAATCATGCGGGAAACGGGTGTTGCCGTGCATCTCTTGCATCTGGCCTACATGACGGGCTTCAGCGGCATCATGCCGGAGGCGCTTTCCGTCATCCGCAGAATGCGAAGCGAGGGCTACGACATCACTGCGGACACGGGCTTGTACGCCGCTTATCCGAACTGCGTCGGTTCGTCCCTCCTGAAAGGGGACTGGATGAAGCGTTACGGCCGGGAGGAAGAGATCAAGATGATGATTTCTTCCGGCATTTATACGGGTGAATTTTGCACCGAGGAAAAATTTCTGTATCTGCGCGAAAATTTCCCCGCGACGCTCGTAACGGTTTTTGCCTGCGACGAATCGGAAATCGCAAGGGCCGTGCGGGAGCCCTATATGCTCATCTCCTCCAACGCGGCGGACGGCCCGCACTACGAGAATGTGGGACATCCCGAAACCGCAGGGACCTTCCCGCGCCTGATCGGGCGCTACGCGCGGGACGAAAAGCATCTGACGCCGGCGGAAGCGATCCGCAAGATCACCTGGGGTCCCGCGCAACGCTTCCGCATCCCGGACAAGGGAAACATCGCCGAGGGCTTCGACGCGGATATGGTGATTTTTAATTACGAAAGCATCATCGACAAGGCGGACTACGTCGGCTTCGGCGATCCCAACGCGCCGCCCGCGGGAATAGACTGCGTCATCGTCAACGGTGAAATCGTCTGCCGCGGAGCCGAGGTATACGGCGACAAGAAGCCTGGAAGCTATCTGCAATACCGTGAAACGCAAAGGGGAATTCATACTTAAACACGCGCACCCTTTCGGTTGAAATCTTTCCGATGTTTGCTCCTGCCACGCTGTCCGCATTGTTTTTCCCGATTTTCCCGATCAGAAATCTATTTTTGCGATTGCCCTGCCCCATTGTCGCGCCGGCTGCGTATCCCATATCGCATGATCTTATATCGTGCACGGCGTGGCTTGCTTTCCTGTACTTCGACATGGTTGTTCGCCTTCGCCATAAGGTCTGTGTTTGACGGATGTTGTTGTGTTTCGCAAATGCACAGCAGTTTTCAGAGGGACAGCCGGCCGGATTTTTAAAAATCGGTTGACAAACGGCCCGCATTCCGGTAATATTTTATAAAACATATATTAATAATATGTTTTATGCATATCGGGCGGGGAGGGCATGAAATGGCACGATACGGAATGTTGATCGATTTGGAGCGATGCACGGGTTGCTACGCCTGCGTGGTTTCGTGCAAGCAGTATTTTGGAACGCGTCCGGGCGTCGATTACAACCAAGGGCGCATGGTTGAATGGGGAGAATACCCAAACGCGCATCGCCGCTACCTCTCGACGATGTGCAACCACTGTGAGGAACCGCCCTGCATGACGAGCTGCACTTTCGGCGCGACCTACAAATCGCCCGAGGGTCCCGTGTTGACGCATCCGGACAAGTGCACGGGCTGCGGGGCCTGTGTGCAAGCCTGCCCCTACGGGCAGCGCTTCCTCACGACGACGGACGAAACCTATTTCCCGGGCAAGCCGATTCCCGCAGAGGAGGCGAGCGCGGCACGGCTCCGCAAGGCCGAAAAGTGCACACTCTGTCAAGACAGGCTCGCGCAGGGACTCGAACCGATCTGCGTGGCTCTGTGTCCCGGCGGTTGCCGCATCTTCGGCGATCTCGAGGACCCCGAGAGCGAGATCAACTATTATATCCGTCTCAACGGTGCGATCAAGATCGAGGGCACGTCGCTTTACTATGTGCTGCCCGAGGGGATGG
The DNA here is from genome assembly GCA_031276135.1 of Eubacteriales Family XIII. Incertae Sedis bacterium. Taxonomy (GTDB): domain Bacteria; phylum Bacillota; class Clostridia; order Peptostreptococcales; family Anaerovoracaceae; genus JAITLA01. The sequence goes on from JAISNR010000153.1 coordinate 10,760, forward strand.
ACCCCGGACTGCTGCCGCCGGGCTACGATGCCGCGACGGGCGCACGCGCACCCACGACGGGCGCGGGCGCCGCGCCGCGCAAGCGCCCCGGGGATTCGGAATACCGGCCGCTCATGGACGGGCTGATCAAGGCGCGCGATTTCATTCGGAAGAACGACGACCGCGCCCCGGACATCGGCGGAACCTATCGCTACTCGCACTGCGTCATGTGCAACCACGGACCGAAATGCGGCGTCAAGGCGGTCGTGCGCGACGGGAAGCTCCTGCGGCTTGAGCGCCGCGAGGAATACGGAAACGAGCTGCTCTGCGCGCTCGGCAATTCGGCCCCGCAGGACCTCTACGCGCCGGACCGCGTACTCTTTCCGCTGCGCCGCACCAATCCCAAGGGAGAGCCCTCGCAGTGGAAGCGCATCTCATGGGAGGAGGCGCTCGCCGAGATCGCGGAGAAGCTGAACGGCGTGAAGGAACGCCACGGCGCCGACAAGGTCCTGTTCATGACGGGGGATCCGAAGGAACCGCGTTCCGTGTTGCAACGGCTCGCCTACAGCTTCGGTACGCCGCATTACGGAACGGAGAGCTCCACCTGCTATACCGCGGCGGAACTGTCCATACGGCTCATCTACGGTACGCGGACGCGGGCGATCATCCCGATGGCGCTCGGCGGCGTTCCGGACATCAACGATACGAAAGTCTGCATCATCTGGGGCAACAACCCCGGAACCTCCGCGCCCTTTTCCTACGACAAGCTGCGGACGACGCGCGAGTTCGGCAACATCAAATACATCGTTGTGGACCCGCGCGTCACTTCGACGACCGAGAATTTCGCGGACGTGCACCTGCAGATACGCCCCGGCACGGACGGGGCGCTCGCGCTGTTCTTCGCGAACCGGCTGATTGAGGCGGGCGCCTACGACAAGGCATTCATCGAAAACTGGGCGCACGGCTTCGCGGAATACCGCGCGCTTGCCGCCGCATACGGTTCGGAGAGGACGGCGGAGATCTGCGGGGTCCCGGAGGCGCTCCTGCGCAAAGCGGCGGACATTCTGATCGAGGACGGCGCGCCCATCGTCATCAAATCGTCGGCCGCCTATCCGCAGCACACGAACGGCGTGGACAATTACCGCGCGATGATGCTGCTCATACCCCTGACGGGCAGCCTCGACGTGGAGGGCGGGCATCTGATTCAGAACGAGCCGCTCAACCTCGACGCGTGGGGCGGCAGCTATCCCTTCTCGCGCGTCCACGAACTCCTGCCCGCGCTCGGCGCGAACCGCATCGACAGGAAGTATTTTCCCGTATGGGCGGACACGGATTGGGACGGCAGCCTTCAGGTCAACCGCATACCGGAATACGTGCGCGACGGGGAATTGCGCGCCTGCTTCGCGCTCGGGCTCAACTGCATCATGTGGCCGCAGTCGCATCTGTATCAGGAGGCGTTCAAGAACATGGAGTTCGTGGCTGCGGCGGACTTCCGCGAAAACCCGTGGACGCACGATTACGTGGACATGCTCCTGCCGGCGGCGATGTCGTTTGAACGCGCCGCGCCTCTCAGCGTCGTGGGGCGCAGGTTGTTTCTGCGCGAGCCGATCGTGGCGCCCGCGGGCGAAGCGCGCAGCGATTACCGCATCGTCTGCGACCTCGGCGCCGCGCTCGGCTTGGGCGACCTGTTCTGGGGCGGCGGTCCCAAGGCGGAGGAGGAATGCCTGCGCGAGATTCTGCGCACGGCCGGCGGCGACAAAGAAGTCACGCTCGAAATGCTGCGCGAGGCCGCGCCCGACGGCGTCGTCATCCCGCTCAAAAAAGGAATAAAGTATAAAAAATGGGAACTCGGCCTGTTGCGCGACGATGGGAAGCCGGGCTTTTCGACACCTTCGGGGAAGGTGGAATTCGCTTCGGAAATTCTGCGCGCGCACGGCTTCGAACCCCTGCCGCTCTATCGCGAACCGACCCTCAGCCCCGTTTCGACGCCCGAGCTCGCGGCCGAATACCCGCTCGTGCTGATCGCAGGCTCGCGCGTACCGTTCTTCTGCCATTCCAAGGAGCGGGAGCTCCCTTGGCTCAGGCGCTTCATGCCGGAGCCCGTCGTGCGGCTCGGGCGGAGCGACGCGGAGGCGCGCGGCCTCGAGGACGGCGACCGCGTGCGGATCACCTCGCCCGTCAACGGGACCGGCATCGCGGCGAAGCTCGAGATCACCAACACGCTCAAACCCGGCACCGTCGATATGGTGCACGGCTGGGCCGAGGCGAACGTGAACGAGCTGATACAGCGCGATTTCGATCCGATCAGCGGCTTTCCCGCGTACAAGGAGGGCTTGTGCGAAATACGGCGCGCCGATCGCTGAGGCGGCCGATTCCTTCGTTTTGATAGATTCTGCAATGCGAAAACCCCTTGAAACAAGGGGTTCAGACCGTCAGAGCACCCTTGTCGTCCGGTGTTGACAAGGGTGCTTTGGTTTTGCGTCAGAAAAGGAACTTGCCGCGCTTGGGCCGGGTGTCGCCGACAGGTTGCTTGTCTGCCGGAACGGAGAAACCGGGCCGAATTCGCACCTTGATACGCAGAACAAAATCACAGGAAAAATCGTTTTTTGGAAATATATTCTACCCACAATCACTTGACACTACTGAAAAACCAATATTATTTGATTTTACGGCGCGCGCTGTGATATAATGATTGCGGCGATTGTTACAGAGTCAAATGTCGAACAACTTTTCGATTGAAGATAAAAGCATGCGCGAAAAACGCGCAATATATATGCCTTTGTGGCTTGAAGCGCAGAATTCACATGCATTCATGGTTTGTAAGTTGTGCAAAGGCATTCTGTTCGATTTTAAGACTAAAAATACAGTGTCGCATGGAGGAAAATGTTTCAAAACTTTATAGCATATATATGCACGATCGTTCTCCTTTTTGTATCGATTATCGTGACGGTGTATTTGATCATCGTAACCTTTTGGAATTGTCGCAGCGAGAAGCGAAATTATTTCGTGCTGTGCGTGCTTGCCATTCTCATGTACCTCATCGGGCATTTCTGTGAATTGACCGCCTTTTCGACAGAGGGTTCGCTGGTCGCGGTGAAGATCATGTATGTGGGCAGTTGTTTTTTGCCCCTGCTCAGCCTCTTCTTCGTCGCCGATTACTGTGATTTCGAATGGCGAAAAAAATACCTGAAGCACTTGCTGGCGATTCCGCCCTGCATCGGCCTTTTGATCGTGTGGACCACGGAATATACGGGATGGTTGTACAGCTCCTGCCGGTTCGACGCGGACAATCCCCTGATGGGCCTGCGAATCGAAGAGGGTCCGCTGTATTACTTCGTTTACGGATATGCCGCGATCTATACGGCGGCGGGTTGCGCGTTGCTGATCCGAACGATGCGCCGACACAAGGAACAGTTCAAGCCGCTGCTCCTGCTGTTCGCGGTGCTGGCCGCTCCCCTTCTCGCAAACGGCGGGTACATCCTCTGCACTTTCATCCTCAAAAACGCGCTCGGCAACATCAATTTCACGCCGTTTTCCATGATTGCCGCCATCGTGCTGTTCTACATCAACATCATGCGCTACGATCTCTTCGACATCGTGCCCATGGCCTATTCGATGACGCTGGATTACATACGGGACGCCCTTGTGCTCGTGAGCCTCGATATGAAGTACATGGGCTCCAACAAGGCGGCGCGCCGCCTTTTCCCCGATCTGGAGAACCTGCGGCGCAGCGCGGCCGTGGCGCAGGTCGAGAACTGGCCGGACGAGCTCTTGCGCATTCCCGATTCCTCGGAAGAGTTCAGCTTGCATTTCGTGCTGCCGGACGAGGACGGGCAGGCCCGGTATTTCAGTGCGCAGATCGATCCCATATTCGCGCGGGGCAAACAGCGGCTGCTCGGCCGGATCATCCTGATTCAGGACATCACGGGTTCGATTCGCATGATGAAGAAACTCGAAGAGGCCGCCTATACCGACGCCCTCACGGGGCTTTACAACAGGCGGCATTTCATGGAACTTGCGATGATGCAGTTTGAACGGGCGAAACGCGAAAACACCGTCTGCTATGTGATGATGTTGGATTTGGATTTTTTCAAGAGGGTCAACGATACCCACGGACATTTGGCCGGCGACGCGGTGCTGCGGAAGGTCGCCGTCTGCATTAAGGAGATCGTGCGCTCCTACGACCTCGTCGCGCGCTACGGCGGCGAAGAATTCGTCGTGATGATCTCGGATGCCGACGAGGAAACGGCACTGCGGCTCGCCGAACGCATCCGCGCACATGTCGAGGAAAATTCCTGCCTCTACGACGGCCGCCGTCTGCCGATCACCTTTAGCATAGGGGTGGCCTCCGGCGAAGGCGTCGATTCGTTCGAAACCCTGCTGCGGTACGCGGACGATGCTATGTACGCCGCCAAGGAAAGCGGCAGAAACCGCGTCGTGCTGCATGGCGCCGGTTGCTGAACGGAGGGGCATATCCCGCCCAATGCTCGGCCGGACTCTTCAATTCGGAAATGTATTTTGCCCGCAACTGCTTGACACCGACGCGCGCAAGGCGACGCTTGCATACCTCGGCCGCTTTGGGGTATAATCAACTTGCGAAGCGCGCGGATTTGCGCGGATCGCCGTCCCGACGGCGGCGGGAGGGCCGTGTCCAAAAGACGCAAGGCCCATCGGGTTTTTGGGTGATCGCAAAACACATGTCCTATAAGGTAAAAATAGACAATTTCGAAGGGCCCTTCGACCTGCTCTGTTACCTGATCGAAAATGCCGAGATGAACATTTACGACATACAGGTTTCGCAGATCACGAACAGCTATCTTTCCTATATGGAAGAAATGCGCATGCGGGATCC
>JAISNR010000181.1 GCA_031276135.1 Eubacteriales Family XIII. Incertae Sedis bacterium
CCAACTCTCGTGAACGTAAGGATATGCCGACGGGTCGCCTGTCGGCGAAGATGTGGCGATTTCAACAATATCGCAGTCACGAACCGCCTCTTCGTTCGTGGCCGCAATGCGTATGTCCGTGACGGCGGGATATTTTTCCCGAACCCAATCGGCAAAGGCCGCGGCGGAGGCAGAATTGGGCGACGACCCTTTGATTTTCAATGAATCAATCCCGGGGCGGGTGGCCATTACCGCGGCAAACGCGGTCTTGGACATGATGCCGGGACCGATAATGCCGCAGGTTTTCGCGTCTTTTGGCGCGAAATATTTGAAGCCGACGCCGGGAACGGCGCCCGTTCTGTAAGCGGACAGGATGTTCGCGGACACAAGCGCCAAGGGCGCGCCCGTGTCCTTGTCATTCAGCATGAGCATCAGGATGGAACGGGGCAGACCCTTTTTCTTGTTCTCAACATTGGAGCCGTACCACTTCATTCCCGCCAAGTCAAATTCGCCGCCAAGATACGCGGGCATTGCCATAAAGCGGCGATCGGGTCCGTCCTTGGGCATGTTTGGAAATTTTGGATGTGCGGGGAAATTCACCATCGCCCCGTGTGAATTGCCGTTTGCCCCGGCCATGCGGTAATCGCCGGTCTTCATCAGGCGAAACATTTCCTCAATGGCCTCGACACAGGCGTTCATATCCGTCACGCCCGCCTGGATCATGTCTTCTTCGCTTAAATAAAGGAACTCAACTTTCGTGTTTGACATACGCCGCATTCCCTCCGGTATCCTGCATGAACGAACAGAGAACGATACCAGTTTAGCATGGAGGCCGGCGGGTTTATTGTAAAAATTGGAACAAGCCGTTCCGCATTCGGGATGTATTTCAAATTTTGTGTAAACGCTCGGCGGTGCCAAAAACCGAACCCGTTCTATTGGTGCAGGGTCGGTTTTTGTGCCTGAGCATCGCAGGTCGGGCTTTGTAAAATTCGTGTATTCCGCTTGGATTCGCGCTTCTGTATCGGTCAGGCGCGCTTCGCCGCCGCCCGAATCCGCCTCATTCGTCCAAGACGAAGTCGATCTCGCGTCGGCTGACGTCCGCCTTGGCGACGCGGATGCGCACCGCGTCGCCGAGCGCGAAGATTCTGCCCGTGCGTTCGCCGACGAGGCGGTAGTGCGCGGGATCGTAGATGTAGTAATCGTCGGTCAGCGTGTTCGCGTGCACGAGGCCCTCCACCGTGTTCGCAAGGCCCGCGAAGAAGCCGAACGAGGACACGCCGCTGATCACGGCGTCGTGGCTCTCCCCGATGTGATAGCTCATGTACTCCGTTTTCTTTCGCTTCTCGACGTCGCGCTCCAGCTCGATGGCGCGGCGTTCCGTTTCCGAGGAGCGCAGCGCGGCGGACTTGGCCGCTTCCCGCAGCGCGCCGCGCCGGTCGCCCTCGATGCCGCCGCGCAGATTTTCCTTGATGACGCGGTGGACGAAGAGATCGGGATAGCGCCTGATGGGTGACGTGAAATGGCAGTAATGGCGCAGGGCGAGGCCGAAATGCCCCTTGCATTCCTCGCTGTAGAACGCCTTTTGCATGGAGCGCAGCGTCACCGTGTTCACGACGTTTTCGCAGGGCTTTCCCTTGATCGCGCCCAGCAGCTCGTTCAGCGCGGCGGGGCGCACGTTCGCGGGGTCGCTCTTCAGCGACAGGCCGAAGCCGCCGATGAAGGTCTTGAATTCCGTCATGCGCTCCGCGTCCGGGCGCTCGTGCACGCGATAGATGAAGGGGAATTCCCCGCGCCGGTATTCCTCCGCCACGCACTCGTTGGCCAGCAGCATGAATTCCTCTATCATGCGGTTCGCCGTGCGCCGCTCGACCACGGACACGAGCACGGGGATGCCGCTTGCGTCCAGACTGATCTTCGCCTCGTCCAGATCGAAGTCTATGCTGCCGCGCGCTTCGCGCCGCTTCCGGAGCAGCTGCGCGAGCTCGGCCATGAGGCGCAGATCCGCATGGATCTCGGCGCATCGTTCCATCGCTTCCGAGCGGCCGTTTTCCAGCAAATCCGAAACGTCCGTGTAGACGAGCCGCGCCTTCGAGCGGATGATGCTCTCGTAGATCGTATGCCCCAGCGCTTCCCCGTCCGCGCCGACTGCGATGTCGACGGAGAGCGTGAGCCTGTCGTCGCCCTCGCTCAGGCTGCATATGCCGTTTGAGAGCGAAACGGGCAGCATCGGCGCGACCTGATCGAGCAGGTATATGCTCGTGCCCCGCCGCAGCGCCTCCTTGTCGATCCGGCTCCCCTCCCTGACGTAGTGGCTCACGTCGGCGATGTGGACGCCGAGCACGTAACCGCCGCCCGCGCGCTGCCTTACGGAAACGGCGTCGTCGAAGTCCTTTGCATCCGCACCGTCTATCGTAAATATACGTTCGCCGCGCAGATCGCGCCTTCCGGCGAGGTCCGCCTCCGAAAGCGGCGCCCGCGCGACGCGCCCGGCTTCGGCCTCGACCTTCTGCGGGAATTCCTTGGACAGGCCGAAGCGCCTGAGCGCGGCCAGGATGTCGCCGCCCGGTTCGTCGGCCGTCGCGATGATCTCGACGACGCGCCCTTCGGCTTCCGTGAACGCGTCCGGGCGCTTTGTGAGCCTGACCAGCACCTTGTCGCCCGCGGACGCGCCGCCGAATTCGTTCTTCGCGACCGCGATCTCCCTCGGCGCGTTCCTGTCGTAGGGCCTGACGACGCCCAAATCCCCGTCCCGCGCGAACAGGCCCACGAATTCCTGCATGGGCTTTTCTTTCCGCGTCCGGCGTTGCCTGCGCGCGCGTTCCTCCCGCCGTTTGCGCGCGAGCGCGCCGCCGCGCTTTCTGCCGCGCCTGTAAGGGCTCTTGCCCTTGCCCGTGTTTGCCATATGTTTTCGCACCGCCTTTGCATTTCGTTCATTCAAGTATACATCGCATCGCTTTTATATGCAAGGGGCGCGCGCGCCGATTTGCCGGCGTCAGGCGGATTGCGATAGGTTATGTCAAGCTCTCGATGAACCGCTCCATCATCGCCGCAACCTCGGCGCGGGTCGCCGGGCCCTTCGGGGCGAGGTCGCTGCCGCTCCGTCCCCGCATCAATCCGGCGCCGACCGCCCATTCGAGGGCCTCCGCCGCCCAATCCGACGCGTCGCCGACGTCGCCGAAGGCCGAGAGCTCGCCTTTCGCGGACGTGTCCGTCCCGAGCGCTTTCGCGTAGCGGTGCAGGATCGTCGCAAGCTGTTCGCGGTTGATGCCGATCCCGGGCGCGAAATTGCCGTCGCCCGTTCCCGTGACGATGCCGTTCGCGCTCGCCCACGCCGCGGCGCCGGCGTAGTAGGCGCCGCCGTCCACGTCCGCAAAGAGGTCGCCGCCCGCGTCCGGCGCGTTTTCCAGACGGTGCAGCACGGTCACGAGCATGCCGCGCGTCATCGGCGCGTCGGGGCTGAACGCGTTCGCGCCCGTGCCGCCAAACAATTCGCGCGCGCTTGCGAAGGCCACATTCGCCTCGTACCACGCGCCCGGGGGCACGTCGGCGAAGGTCTTGGCGTTGTCAACGATTTTCACCGTCGCGGAGCCGCCGAGCGGAATGACGAACTTTCCGTCCTTGGCGCAGGATTTCTTGACGATCTCCTCCGTGCCGTCCGCGCGGACGATCACCGCCACGCTGCCCGCGCGGGCCTCCGGCGCGGGGACGGTCGCTTTGATGCCGCCGTCCACCTTGTCGAGCGTCCTGTCGCCCGCCGCGACGGTAAACGTGTAACGGCCGTCCGCGTCCTTTGCGGCCTTTACCGTCACGTCCGCGCCGGATTTCGAGAGCGCGGCCACCGCTTTCTCCGGCAGCAGCACGTTGGCGATCTCGGAGCGGATTTCTATTTCGGACTTGCCGTCCGATTCGGCTTTGAGGACCTCCTTCGGCAGCAGGGCCGTGATCTTGCTCACCGCTTCCCCGCCGGCGGCGACGTTGACGACGAGCCGTTCTCCCGCGCCGCTTTTGGCTTCCTTGTCCACCGTCGCCGTCGCCTCGCCGTCCTTGACGACGGTGCTCGATTTGGCTTCGGTTTCGGGCTTTTCGGTTTTCTTCTCGTCGCTCGGGGCCGCAGCGCCGCCGGACCGCGCGCCGCCCGGATCGACGATGTCCGCCGCGCTGTCCTTCGACCAGTCGTCCGTGTAGTGGAACACGATGTCGTCGCCGTTCTCCAAGAATTGCTCGTTGACGCCGAGCAGCGAATATCTGCCGTTCAGCGTATACTGCCAGCCTGCGTTCGGGCCGTTCGTGAATTCTTCGAGCGTCACGCCGTTTCGCGTGATCGACCAAACGTAGTTCCGGTCGCGAATCTTGTAGCTCAGCCCCGCTTCCGCGAGCGCCCTGTCAAAAACATCCAGAACTTTTGCGTTTAAGTTGACCGTATAACTCTTACGGGAAATCCATGTTTCGAGATTATTGTTCTTTTTCAGGTAAAAGATGCCGTCCGCTTCGCTGTCGTGAACCGGCGCGCCGAGCAGCGTGAAGTACACGTCGATCGTGTCGTTCGCCGGCGCGCCCGCGTCGCCGCCTTCGCCCGGTTTTTTCAGCACGGTCACGGTGAACGCCGCGGTCGCGTTCCTGTACGCCGCCGTCAGCGTCTGCACCGCGCGCGCGGTGTTGTCGTAGCCCGTGACGGTCACGTCGGCGGGGTCGATCCCCGTTCTGTCGCCGTTGCTCCAAACGGCCGTGAATACCATGCCGCTCAGGTCGAGCGCGTCGCCGATGTAGTACGCGGTTTTGTATGTGCCGGAGATTTCGAGGCCCGTGATGACGGGGCTTCCGCTGAACACGGGATGCCTTTCGCCCTGAATCCAGTTCCGGGAGCTCGTGCCGGAGGCGTTGAGCTTGGCGAGCACCGTGCCGTCCGCGAATTCTGCGGCGGTGGCGGGGGAGGCAAACAGATCCAGACCCACGACCTGCGGTTCGTCCGAGCTGTATTCATTCCATTCCGTGCCAACCGGCGCAAAACCGCCGACCGAAGCATCTGCTCCGCAGGTTTCCAGCCAAAAATTGCTTGCAACGCCGCTCGTCTTGCCGAAATGATACAGGTATCCGACAATGCCGCCCACATGATCACCGATTGCCGTGATTTTGCCGTAAAATATGTTGTCTTTAATCGAATTGCTGCCGAACAGACCGTATTCATTGCTTCTGTCGAGGTAATAATGGCTTCCGCTTTCGTCGCCGATGATGCCGCCCACCTTGTCGGCGCCGGCGATATTTGCGGCAACATAGCAATTGCGAACCGCAACAAACTCCGTCGCGGGCGCGCTGCTTACAACATACCCTTTTCCTATGATACCGCCTGCGCCGTTTCCTGTGGCCACGACATCTCCGAGGAACGCGCTGTTGGAAAGATTGCAATGACCCATGGCTTGGCCTTTGCACCCGGCCAGTCCGCCGACCGCATCGATACCCTTTACGGTTGCATAACTGATGCAATTGCCGATTTCTCCATTGAACGTGCCGACGAACGAACCGATTTTGTTTTGCGTGCCGTCGTACCCGACCGTCACACCGCGCTCAACCGTACAATTGGTTAAATTCACGGCGTTCACGCCGGAGCCGCTGCCGTTGACAAACCCCGACAGCAACGTGCTTGAACCCGATTTCAGCGTTACATTTTCAAGCTTTATCGTATGGCCTATGCTGCTTTCCCAATAGTTGCCGCTTGTGCCGTAATCAATGAACGATTTTTCTACAAGTCCCGCACTTGCTATTTTTTTGCCATAAATGTTTAGATTGCGTACCTCCGCCGTGCGAACGTAGGCAAACAGTGGCAAACCGCCCTCGGCAACCGTGACCGTGTGACCGTCGCCATCCAGTATGCCGCTGAACGGCGCAACGTTCGTACCCTTGAATTCAGGCGAATAGCCGGCCGATGCACCGTTTGTTATCAACTCGGCAGGGTCGTCAATCAATCCGCCCAACGGGCGCCAGTCCTGCGGCAACGTAATATCTGCCGTCAGCTTCAAATGATCGTTTACGAGATAGTAACCGTTCTCAATGAATCCGCGCACTATTTCCAAATCCGCAAGCGATGCAATCAGATATGGCTCCGCTTCCGTACCCAAACCTTGCAACTCATTCACTTCGTACTTCATAAACGTGAGCGCAATGGGATCGCTGAATGTGGACACCGATTCAAGCCCATCAAAGCTTCCTATTGCTTCAATGAAGTAGTAATATGTGCCCGCTTCCATTTGCGTTGGCAGAGATATGGATGTGCTGTAAAGAGGATCTTCCAACTGCATTTTTTGCGCACTGCTCAAGTTTTCGCTTGTGCCGCACCAAATATTGTATGAAATGTTAATGTTGCCTTCAAATCCCGCCGTTCCCTTGTCAGGCGCGGTTACGTTGAATCTGATCGCATCGGGTCTTCCGCCGACGAAGTATGTATTTTTGTAGCTTGGATTGTTGGGCGGTTGCGTCGTAAATTCAAGCGGCGATATGTAGGTTAGATTTACGGTTACGTTCGCTTTGCTTGAGGTCATTTGATATTTTACGCCGTCAACCGTGTTTGTGACAATGCAAGTATAGTAACTTTTGCCGGCGTATTGCGTCGATGGCATATACTCTGCGTCCGTTGCGCCCACAATGGGTTTCGGTATGGCGGTACTTGTATTGCCGGTGGTGCACCATTGATAGCTTAGCTCACCCTTGTCGGGTTTGCGCACATCAAGCGAAAGAGCAATGTCGGCATCTTTGTCACAGATTACGGATTGCGGTTGCCGCTCGATTATGGGTGTGTGCGCCGTTTGGCTGATGAAAAGCGTGTAATCGGTTCTTGCTTTTACTGTTTCGCCATCATAAATTCGCAAAGAAAACGGTATGACGGCAATGTCAGCATCCTCCTCCGTAAAATCCGCCAATGCAATTTCTTTATCGGTGAAATTGCTCGCTCCCGTTACATCTTCTGCGCCGGTTACCGTTGTTCCGAGGTAGATTTTTGCAGTCGGGCTATTGGGAACGGCGGTTAGCTTGATTGCCGTGTCCGTTGTAACGGCAGAGAAAATATAAGCGTACCCGGCGCCTGTATTGGCGACAGCGGTATAAGATGGGGATGTTGTCAATTCATTGCCGTAAGTATCTTTAATTGCCAGTATCTTTTTCGGTTGAGTGCCCGGTACTTTTAGCCCCGGCGTTTTTGTGCCGACAAAATTATATACGTCAGAAGCGGTATATTCATCGTTCTCGAGAGTTCCGACTTGTATCGTAACGGTGTGCGTTTCGCCGATAGTAAACAGCTTGAAAAATTCAGCCCATTGCGGAGAATAATTCTTTCCTGCAATGAGGTATTTTTCGGCTTTGTCATTGCTTTTGGAGCCGATCTTTTGCACCACACCATCCAGATATATACTGCAATACAGATTGTCTTGTGTTGTGCTTATCGTGATTTTTCCGGACAGTTGGGCGGATTCCGAAATTTCAATAGTATACTCGGTTTGAGTGGCTTGAAAAGAATAGCCGGGAATATTGGTTGTGCCGTTGTTGGTTGTCGCTATTGCTATGTTTGATACGAAACCGTTTGACGTGTTGTCAGCGGGAATGGGTGCCGCTTGTGCGGTTGAAATTATAATGCCGGCAGGCATAAGAGTCAATAAGACAACTGAAACCAACATAAGCGACAGGAGTTTTAAGCGAAAGTTCATAACAGGCCTCCTTAAAATCAGAGTGTTGCGGGGAACGAAACACGTGTTCCGCTCCCCGCGCTTGTTAATTGATGTCTGCCGCCGAATGTAAGCCGGCAACAGATTCAGGAAGCAATGGAGGCATGATTATGTCAGGCAATATCGGCCTCTGTCCATGCGTAATTCCAGGTTATTGTCATTCCATCCGTGAGTTCAATATTGGATGAATACAACTCGGGGTCGATGCCATCAATAGTGTAAGTCCACGCATATCCCGCCCAATGACTGGAACTCGACCAAATCGGATCTTCTTCGGCGTAGTAGCCAAAGATGCCGTCAACCCATATCCCGCGCCACTCGGTCAGATTTCCTTCAGGATATTTGTCCCATCCCCAACCGGACGCTTCCACAGTGTCAAAAATCCCGGTTTCATCAAACGCAATCCAAGTTGCATCGAGAACAGTCGGGCGGTTTGCGGGTTGCACAACATCCGCGCCGTAGCAGTTATTTGTTGGCAGAGTTCCCGGCCAACCATATGTATCACTTATGTCAAAGGTTTCCGGGTCAATCGTCACGTCGACATCGTATACGTATTCGTCATGTATCCACATCTGAACGTTGACGGTAATGTCCTCCCCCGCCGCCCAAGCCGGCGTTCCGAATCCCGCGAGCAAAATCGCGGCCATCGCGACGGACAGCAGCGCCGCCGCAAACCTTCTGTTGAAAATCTTAACCATCGTTCCTTTCCTTTCCGCGCATCAAGCGCCAATAAAAAAATCGCGACACGGGTCAAAATACCCATGCCGCGATCATTTTTACGCAAACACGCACCCCGGCCGCATTGTTCGCGAACCAAGCGCGCCCGTTTTCACGGGCCTTGCTGCGAGCCGGTCTCCTGACTCACGCGTTCGTGAGATGCCTCACCGTCCCACGCCCTCATCTTCCGGGGAACAATCCCGGCGATTGGCTTTCGCCGCGGGCGCGGACACGCGCATACAGTGCTGTTGGCGTTCGGATTCGGTTCCGCCCCGGCGCGCGGCGCCGCAACTTCCCCTGTACTGCCGATTCCCTGTTAACCGAAGCGGCGGTTAAAACTGCGCCGCCCGGACACTCCGCTGTTCAGTTTTCGGATTGCCTCCCGGCATCCGCTCCGGCGCCGGTCCGGCCCGCATACGGCAAGTGCGCAAACCGCACGCCGCAGTGCAATCCTCATTTCCATTATAAGCAGTCCTCCCCGGAAAAGTCAAGGGATTTGAGAGCATTTCTATTTTACATAAATTCCCATGGTTGCTATTCAGGGCTGACGGGTCGGTATTGCCCTCCCGGCGAACGGTCATTATTTTGTACCCTTGAGCAGTAACTTCCCATGAAGCGCCCTTATGCTGAAAGCGCCTTATTCGAGCAGCCAATCGAGCACATTGCGCCGCCGTATGCTTACGACCATTCGATCAAATCGGCATGCGTGCCTGTGCGGGAGGCCGTGAGAATCAGCACACGCTTGCAATCTCGACGAAATTGTGCGGTTCGGTATACCGTCAGCATGATTCATCCTCCGTTTTGCAATCGGCGCCGAGATCGGCCGACATTTCATCCACACTGTTATACGCCTCTGCCTGAATCTTGCCCGACATAATGTCGCGCGCTTCCTGCATCGCGTCAAGCGTTTCCTGATTGTAGCGCAGCTTCATGTCGAACGGCAAACACAATACAAAATCAAGGACATCGGAAAATTTGTCAGCAACTGTGACGGCGCAAATCCCTTTGCTTTCATACGCATAGCATGATATAATTTGTATATTGAAAAAGGAGCGAGCGAAGGTGACAACCATGCCGACAATCAGACCAATCGCCGATTTACGCAACAATTACAATGAAATATCGGCTTTCTGCCACAGGCATTCCGAGCCTGTGGGTATTACCGATTGGGAAGAATTCGAGCGGTTCGCGAATCTCAAAATCGATTGCTTCGAGGAGCATTTGGAACGCCCGAACGGAATACCCGCCTACGCGCTCCTGAACGTGTGTTTTCACGGATCGACGCGGACGCGTTCGGGAAATGTTTCAGAGAATGGGTCGGACTTGCAAACAAAGACGGAACTCCGGGAGTCATTCCGATCGACGGGAAATCTGCGGGGAACCAAAGACCTTTCGAAACAAGCGTTGCATGTCGTGAATGCATGGTGCAGCGAAAAATCATTGTGGCGGCAGTACAATGCGGCTGCGCATAACTTGCGTTGTTCTTGATTTAAGAGGTACAGACCATGCACAGCATATTGATCGTGGAAGACGATGAAATACTGCGGCGCGAACTCGGAACGATGCTGGAGAAGCACGGTTACACCGTGATCGCCTCGGACGATTTCGAGAACGTCGTCGAATTCGCGCTGTCGCAAAACCCGCACCTGATCCTGCTCGATCTGAACCTGCCGATCCACGACGGACATTATCTGTGCAGGGAGCTGCGCAAGCGCTCGAAGATACCCATCATCGTCGTCACGAGCAGCGACAGCGAGAT
>JAISNR010000224.1 GCA_031276135.1 Eubacteriales Family XIII. Incertae Sedis bacterium
GCGGTCAAACGCACCGTAGACGATGGATTGCGCGACTCCCTTTTTCCCGTCCAGCATGATGCTGTTGATCAGCTTCGCGACGACGACGCTGTTGTAGATGGGATCGGGGAGCACTTCCCTCTTGGGAACGCCTCCTTTTCTTGGCACTTCTCTTCCCTCCTTGCTCGGTTCCCGCGCCGGTCTGCCGCGCGCGACGCGCGCGGCGCGAAGCGGTTTCCGCGCAAATCATTCATAAACATGCGCGCTTATCCCCATTTGCGTCCTGTGCAAATGGATGGAAAGCGCCACTCGAGAATTCCCCGGCTTCAGCCGGTTGGGAATTCACCGCAAGGTTTATTCGGTACTCGACAATCTCGCGATTGCCGCGTGCGCCCTGTGATGCCCCTTCCTTTCGGAATTCGACCGGGACGCGCCGAGGAGGCGCTTCCCTATATCACGGCACTCATCGCTTACGGCAAGGCCCGCGCCCAAGCTTCTCGGGCGGCCTTGGAAACCGGCAAGCGGTATCCGATCATTTTGCTTTCTTGGGACGCTTGGCGCCGTATTTGGAACGAGCCTGTCCCCTGTTCGATACGCCCGCGGTGTCCAGGACGCCCCTGATGATGTGATAGCGCACACCGGGGAGATCCTTCACCCTGCCGCCCCGGATCAGGACGACGCTGTGTTCTTGCAGGTTGTGACCGATGCCCGGAATGTAGGCGATCACTTCGATTCCGTTGGAAAGACGGACGCGCGCCACTTTTCTGAGCGCCGAATTCGGCTTCTTGGGCGTAACGGTCTTGACGGAGGTACACACCCCGCGCTTCTGCGGCGCGGACTGATCCGTCGGCTTTCGCCTGAGGGTGTTGAGACCCTTGAGCAAGGCCGGCGCCGTGGATTTCTTGACGGCCTTCTCCCGGCCCTCGCGGACCAGTTGGTTGATAGTCGGCATTCTCGCTTCTCCTTTCTCTCAGATTCTCGGTCCGCAAAATCGCAAACCAAAGTTTAGTATATCATAAGATGTCCCATGTTTACAAGTGACATTTTTTGATATCAATCCAATTCCACGATAAGATGCCCGCTCGGCACAAAGTCCTCCGCGACGTCCGTCATGCCGGCGACCTCTTTGATTTCCATTTCGTTCTCGTCGTATTCCTCATCTTCTTCGTCGTAATCGTAGGCGGAGAACGATTCCATGTATTCCGAATTGACGCCGTAGTCGAGACCGATGTTCCTGTATCGCTTCATGCCCGTACCCGCGGGGATCAGCTTGCCGATGATGACGTTCTCCTTGAGACCCGAAAGCTTGTCCGTCTTGCCCTTGATCGCGGCGTCCGTCAGCACGCGCGTCGTCTCTTGGAAAGAGGCCGCCGAGAGAAAGGAGTTGGTCGCGAGCGAGGCCTTCGTGATGCCCAGAAGAATGCGCTTGCCGACCGCGAGTTCCCCGCCCTCCGGCACGGCCGCGTTGGCCTCGTCGATCTCCGCTTTGCCGTAAAAGCTTCCGGGCAGAAGCCAGGTGTCGCCCGCCTCGTCGATCTTGTATTTGGACAGCATCTGGCTGACGATGACCTCGATGTGCTTGTCGTTGATGAAAACGCCCTGCAGCCTGTACACGCGCTGCACTTCCTTCAGCAGATACTGGTACACGCCCTCGACGCCTTTCAAACGCAGAATGTCATGCGGATTCAGGAATCCGTTCGTGATCGGATCGCCGGCGCGGATGTAGTCGCCCTCCTTGATCTTGATCTGCAGACCGTAGGGAATCACGTACAGCCTTTCCTCATCGCCGCGTATTTTGACTTCTATCTTGTTGTCCTTGCGCGGCGTGATCGAGACGACCGTTCCGTCCGCCTCGCATATTTCGGCGAGACCCTTGGGTTTGCGCGCCTCGAACAGCTCTTCCACGCGCGGCAGACCGTGCGTGATGTCGCCGCCCGCGACGCCGCCCGTGTGAAAGGTTCGCATCGTAAGCTGCGTGCCCGGTTCTCCGATGGACTGCGCCGCCGTGATGCCGACGGCCTCGCCTATGTTCACGTTCTCGCCCGTGGCGAGATTCCTGCCATAGCATTTGGCGCAGATGCCCGTTTCGCTGTGGCAGGTCATGACGGAACGGATGGCCACCGCCGTGATGCCGGCCGCCTCTATGGCGTCGGCCGCGTCTTCTGTGATCTCCTCGTTCTGCTCGACGATGATCTCTTCCGTCACGGGATGCAGAATGTCGGCCAGCGACACCCTGCCGATGATCCTGTGCTTGAGCGGCTCTATGACCTCCTTGTCCTCGAGAAAGGCCGTGACCTCTATGCCCTCGTCCGTTCCGCAATCGTACTCGCGCACGATGACGTTATGGGAGACGTCCACGAGCCTGCGCGTCAGATAGCCGGATTCGGCCGTGCGCAGCGCCGTGTCCGCGAGACCCTTGCGCGCGCCGTTCGTGGAGATGAAATATTCAAGGACGGACAAGCCTTCGCGGAAGTTCGCCTTGATGGGCATTTCTATCGTCTTGCCGGAGGCGTTCGCCATCAGGCCGCGCATGCCGCCGATCTGCCGTATCTGGCTCTTGCTGCCCCGCGCGCCGGAATGCGCCATGATGTAGAGGTTGTTCAGCGTTCCGAGCGACTCCATCAGCGCGTCCGCAACGTCCTCCGTGGCTTTGTTCCATATTTTAACGGCGCGGTCGTAACGCTCCGAGTCCGTCATGAGACCGCCTCTGTAAGCCGCCTCATACTTGGCGATGTTCTTATCGGCCTCCGCCACGATCCGCTCTTTTTCGTCCGGTATTTCCATGTCCGAGACGCTGATCGTCACGGCCGCGACGGTCGAATAATGGAAACCCACGTCCTTGATGTAGTCGAGCATGAGCGCGGTCTTCGTATTGCCGTGCAAGCGGTAGCAACGGTCTATGATCAGGCCGAGCTTCTTCTTGTCGCAGAGAAAATCCACCTCTATGGAGTATTTGTCCGTCGAGCGATCCACAAAGCCCAAATCCTGCGGGATGCCTTCGTTGAATATGAAGCGGCCCACCGTGGATTCTATGAGCTTGCCGCGCGTGTCCTCCGCGTCCGCGTAGCACCTGACCTTGACGCGCGCGTGAAGGCCGACCGCGCCGTTGCGGTAAGCCATGAGCATCTCGTCGTAATCCGTGAAAATCTTGTTGTCGCCCTTTTCCGCGGACGTGTTCCGCGCCTCCTCGCCCGGATGCGTCAGGTAGTAGCTGCCCAGAATCATGTCCTGCGTGGGCGTCGTGATGGGCGAGCCGTCCTTGGGCGCCAGAATGTTGTTCACGGAAAGCATGAGGAAGCGGGCCTCCGCCTGCGCCTCCACGGTCAGCGGCACGTGCACGGCCATCTGGTCGCCGTCGAAGTCCGCGTTGTACGCGGTGCAGACCAAGGGATGCAGTTTGATGGCCTTGCCCTCGACGAGCACGGGTTCAAAGGCCTGAATGCCCAGCCTGTGCAGCGTGGGCGCGCGGTTCAAAAGGACGGGATGCTCCTTGATCACCTCGTCGAGCACATCCCACACCTCGGGCCGGATTTTTTCCACCATGCGCTTCGCGCTCTTGATGTTGTGCGCATAGCCGTTGTACACGAGCTCCTTCATGATAAAGGGCTTGAACAATTCGAGGGCCATCTTCTTGGGAAGGCCGCACTGGTAGAATTTCAGCTCCGGCCCGACGACGATGACGGAGCGCCCCGAATAATCGACGCGCTTGCCGAGCAGGTTCTGCCGGAAGCGACCCTGTTTGCCCTTCAGCATGTCGGACAGCGACTTCAGCGGCCGCGCGCCGGGACCCGTGACCGGCCTGCCGCGTCTGCCGTTGTCTATAAGAGCGTCCACGGCCTCCTGCAGCATCCGTTTTTCGTTCCGGACGATGATGTCGGGTGCGTTCAGCGCCAGGAGCCTGAGCAGCCGGTTGTTCCGGTTGATCACGCGCCGGTACAGATCGTTCAGATCCGAGGTGGCGAAACGTCCGCCGTCGAGCTGCACCATGGGGCGCAGGTCCGGCGGAATGACGGGAATGACCTCAAGTATCATCCATTCGGGCTTGTTGCCCGACAGGCGCAGGGCTTCGATCACCTCGAGCCGCCGCACGATGCGAACCTTCTTCTGTCCCGTGGAATCCTTCAATTTTTCGCGCATGGTAGCGGCCAGTTCGTCCAGATCGATGTGCGTCAAAAGCTCGCGCACCGCCTCCGCGCCCATGGTCGCGCGGAATTCGTTCCCGTATTTCTCCCTGTATTCGCGATACTGCTGTTCCGTCAGGATCTCCTTGTACACGAGATCCGAATCGCCGGGATCGAGCACGATGTAAGCGGCGAAATACAGCACCTTTTCGAGATTGCGCGGCGATATGTCGAGCACCAGGCCGATGCGGCTCGGAATACCCTTAAAATACCAAATATGGGAAACAGGTGCGGCCAGCTCGATGTGACCCATGCGCTCGCGCCTGACCTTGGCCTTCGTCACCTCGACGCCGCAGCGATCGCAGACGATGCCCTTGTAGCGGATGCGCTTGTATTTGCCGCAATGACACTCCCAATCCTTCATCGGGCCGAAGATTCTCTCGCAGAAAAGGCCGTCCTTTTCGGGTTTGAGCGTTCTATAATTGATGGTTTCGGGTTTTTTAACCTCGCCTCTCGACCAGCTTCTGATCTTATCCGTAGACGCGAGGCTGATCTGCAGGGCCTCGAAATTGTTTAATTCGTGCAATTGCCTTGCTCCCCTTTCCGCAGGGCGTGTCTATACGCCCTAATCCTCTTCCCGTTTCGCCGAATCTTCCGGGAGTTCCGGTTCCATGAAATCGAGTTCCGTTTCGGCCGAAATTTCCTTGTCCAATTCGTCGTCGTCGAAGCCTTCGCCGTCCTCGAGATCGCCCTCTTCCTCCGGCTCTTCCTCATCGACGATGTCAAAATCGTCCGCGGCAAAATTCATGTCGCCGCGCATGGATTCTATTTCTATGATGCGCTCTATGCTCGACGCGCCCGCGTCCACCGACTCCTTGAGATCGATCTCCTCGTTGTCGTCGCTCAGCACCTTGATGTCGAGAGCGAGGCTCTGCATTTCCTTGATCAAGACCTTGAAGGATTCGGGGATGCCCGGCTCGGGGATGTTCTCCCCCTTTACGATGGCCTCGTAGGTCTTTACGCGCCCCACGACGTCGTCGGATTTTACCGTCAATATCTCCTGCAGCGTGTACGCGGCGCCGTAGGCCTCGAGCGCCCAGACCTCCATCTCCCCGAAGCGCTGGCCGCCGAACTGAGCCTTGCCGCCGAGAGGCTGCTGCGTGACGAGCGAATACGGCCCCGTGCTGCGCGCGTGTATCTTGTCGTCCACGAGGTGATGCAATTTGAGCATGTACATGTAGCCGACGGTGACGGGATTGTCGAAGAACTCGCCCGTCCTGCCGTCCCGCAGACGCAGCTTGCCGCTCTCGGGAAAGCCGTTCTCCTTCAACAGGCGCACGATGTCCGTCTCCGTCGCTCCGTCGAACACGGGCGTGGAGATGTACCAGCCCTTGTGCGCGGCCACGAGTCCGAGATGCACCTCGAGGACTTGGCCGACGTTCATGCGCGACGGAACGCCCAGCGGGTTCAGCATGACCTGCAGGGATTCGCCGTTTTCGAGGAAGGGCATGTCCTCCTCCGGCAGCACGCGCGAGATGACGCCCTTGTTGCCGTGGCGTCCGGCCATCTTGTCGCCGACGCTGATCTTGCGCTTGGTCGCTATATAGCAGCGCACGAGCTTGTTGACGCCCGGGGGCAGCTCGTCGCCGTTTTCGCGGCAGAATATCTTGACGTCCACCACGATGCCCGTCTCGCCGTGCGGCACGCGCAGCGACGTATCCCGGACCTCGCGGGCCTTTTCGCCGAAGATGGCGCGCAGGAGACGCTCCTCGGCCGTCAATTCCGTCTCGCCCTTGGGCGTGACTTTTCCGACGAGGACGTCGTAGGAACCGACCTCGGCGCCGATGCGGATGATGCCCTCTTCGTCCAGATCCTTGAGGGCGTCCTCGCCGACGTTCGGAATGTCGCGCGTGATCTCCTCGGGGCCGAGCTTCGTGTCCCGCGCCTCGGCTTCGTATTCCTCTATGTGCAGCGAGGTCAGCGTATCGTCCATGATCAGCCGCTCGTTCAGGATGATGGCGTCCTCGTAGTTGTAGCCCTCCCACGTCATGAAGCCGATCAGGAGGTTCTTGCCGAGGGCCACTTCGCCCTCGTCCGTGGCCGGGCCGTCCGCGATGACCTCGCCCGCCTCCACATGCTCGTGCTTGACGACGATGGGGCGCTGGTTGATGCAGGTGCCCTGATTGGAACGCTTGAACTTGAGCATCGCGTACTCGTCCTTGCCGCAGCCGTCGTCGCGCGTGACGACGATCCTGCGGGCGTCCACGTAGGAAACGGTGCCCGCGTTTTGCGCGAGGAGGACGACGCCGCAGTCGCGCGCGGCGATGTACTCCATGCCCGTCCCGATGATCGGCGCCTCGGAAACGAGCAGGGGCACGGCCTGTCGCTGCATGTTCGAGCCCATCAGCGCGCGGTTCGCGTCGTCGTTTTCGAGGAAGGGAATCATGGCCGTCGCGACGGAAACGACCTGCTTGGGCGAAACGTCCATATAGTCTATGTTGTCCCGCGAAACGAGGTCGATCTCGCCGCCCGCGCCGCGCGAGGCCACCCTGCGGTTCAGGAAGCGTCCGTCCTTGTCCAGAGGCTCGTTGGCCTGCGCGATGATGAGCTTCTCCTCCTCGTCGGCGGTCAGGTAACGGATCTCCTCCGTGACGATGCCGTTCTTCTTGTCCACGCGGCGATAGGGCGTTTCGATGAAGCCGTATTCGTTGATGCGGCCGTAGGTGGTCAGAGAGCCGATCAGCCCGATGTTCGGACCCTCCGGCGTTTCGATCGGGCACATCCGTCCGTAGTGGGAATGGTGCACGTCGCGCACCTCAAAGCCCGCGCGCTCCCGCGACAGCCCGCCGGGGCCGAGGGCCGACAGCCGCCGCTTGTGCGTCAGCTCGGCCAGCGGGTTGTTCTGGTCCATGAACTGGGAAAGTTGGGAGCTTCCGAAGAATTCCTTGATCGCCGCCGTGACGGGCCGTATGTTCATCAGGGCCTGCGGCGTCGCGACTTCTATATCCTGTATCGTCATCCTTTCTTTGACAACGCGTTCCATGCGCGCGAGGCCGATGCGGAACTGATTCTGCAACAGCTCGCCCACGGTGCGGACCCGCCTGTTGCCGAGATGGTCTATGTCGTCGGTGTTGCCGACGCCGTGCGCGAGGTTCAGGATGTAGCTGATCGACGCCACGATGTCGTCTATGATGATGTGCTTGGGCGAGAGCTCGCTCCTGCGCGCGGTCACGGCTTCCCGTATCTCGTCGTCGCTCTGCGCCGCGTCGAGGATCTCCTTCAACACGGGGTAATACACCTTGTCGGGCAGCTTCAGATCGCTGAAATCCATGTCGATGTATTTCGAAATCGAAACGAAGTTGTTTCCGATCACCTTGGCCTCAAAGGCTTCGTCGCCGTACACGCGCGCGTGCCGCACGCCCGCGTCCTCGATCTCGATCGCCTTGGCGCGGCTGATGCGCATGCCCTTCTCGATGAGGATCTCACCCGTGTTCGGGTCGGCGATGTCCTCGGCGGCCGTCGCGTTTTCCAAGCGGTCCGACAGACCCAGCTTCTTATTGTATTTGTAACGGCCCACCTTGGCCAGATCGTAGCGCCTGGCGTCGAAGAACAGGGAATCGATCAGGGCCCTGGCGCTCTCCACGGTGGGCGGCTCGCCGGGGCGCAGCTTCTTGTAGATCTCCTTCAGTCCCTCGTCGGAATTGGAGGCCGCGTCCTTTTCCAGCGTCTTTTGCAGCCTCGGGTCGTCGCCCAAAAGCTCGACTATCTCCTTGTTCGTGGCGAAGCCCAGCGCGCGCAGCAGGGTCGTCACGGGCTGTTTCCGCGTCCTGTCCACGCGGACGTTGATCACCTCGCTCGAATCCGTTTCGTATTCGAGCCAGGCGCCCCTGTTCGGGATCACCGTCGTCGAGAACAGCTTGTTGTTGGACTTGTCCGTCGTCACGTCGTAGTACGGGCCCGGCGAGCGGACGAGCTGCGTGACCACGACGCGTTCCGCGCCGTTGTATATGAAGGTGCCCTTCGCCGTCATCAGCGGGAAGTCCCCCATAAAGACCTCCTGCTCCTTTACCTCTCCCGTTTCCTGATTCACGAGGCGCACCTTCACCTTTAAGGGCGCGGCATAGGTGACATCGCGTTCCTTGCATTCCTCCTGCTCGTATTTCGGCGGGTCCTTCGGCGTATTCAGGGAGTAGTTCAGGAATTCCAACGCCAGATTCCCCGCATAATCCCGGATCGGGGAAATATCCTCGAACACTTCCTTCAAGCCTTCTTCAACGAACCATTTGTAGGCTTCCGTTTGAATTTGAATGAGATTGGGCATCTCGGCGACTTCGCGGATCTTCGAATAGCTCATGCGCGTTTTCTTACCGATTTTGACGGGTTCCGGCATACTGATCCTCCTCGCTCAAAACTATAGGCAAACAAAACCAACGATTCAAAACAAGGGGCTTTTGAATCGTATGGCAGTCTATAATAATATCACATCCGAAACCCCGAGTCAAACGGTTTTTTTGAAAACGCCGAAAACGCCGATTATTTTTTACAATTCCTTACACAGAGAAGTCCAAGCGCAGATACACATCGTTTTTATCATCCTGCGTAACGCCGAGATAGCGCTTTGTGACGGCGAAAGAGCTGTGGTTGTAGATCTCCATGATGACCGCCGGCGAAACGCCGCTCTTCCATGCGTGGTAGCCGAAGGTCTTGCGCAGGGAGTGGCAGGATACGCGGCAGGGGAGCTGCAGGGCCTCCGCCGTGTCGCGGAGGATGCGGTAGACCTGTACGCGGCTGATGGCCTTTTTCGTCCGGGGATTCTCGATGAGAAAGCGGCCCCGCTTGGCCGCCTCTCTCGCATACAGGGAAAGCGCGTGAATCGCGTGCCTGTTCAGGGCGATGATCTTTGTTTTTCCGGTCTTTTCCTCGATCAGGAATACGGTTTCGCGGACGCACTCCAATCGGAAATCGTATACGTCGTCCCAAGTGAGACGCAACAGGTCGCCGACGCGCAGGGCTGTGTGAACACCGAGAACGATAAGACAATGGTTGCGAAGCTGTTCGCGCCGCAGACAGTAGCTTGCGAGCGCGCGGACTTGTTTCTTGTTCCTGATCGGTTCTGTCGTTGCCATAAGATTGACCCTCCCGGATATTTGACAGAAAACAATTTGACTTTTTGCTTTGCTATGGGAGAGGCAGGCATCGCGCAGAGCACCGGGCTTCTGCGATCAAGCGCAATTTTCTCTCCCGGCAAAACCGTTTGATTTGCGCCTCTCTGCGCAAAGCTTCCTCCTTGGACGCATACGCCTCCGCGTAAACCGGCCGGACCGGGCGCCGCGATTTCGTGTATTTCGCGCCCTTTCCGGCGTTGTGCGCCGCGATGCGCTTCGCCACGTCGTTCGTATAGCCCGTGTACAGCGAACCGTCGGCGCATTCCGCGATGTAGACAAAGTGGGTTGCCGTCATGGTTTTATCGTTCCTGTTCGTTCAAAGCCTGTCAACAGGCTCAGACAACACGCAGATCCCCGTTGAAGCATCAAATCCATTGCCGTCAAATACGCTGTCCGCAACGGTTTTGGCCTTTCGCCGGTGCGCGTTCGCAACAATCCGGGCCCGGTGCCGCCCCCTGCGTATGCAACATAATTGTAAGCCAATACATTGTAACGCCGGCATTGATGTTTTGTCAACCGCCGTCGGTCACAAATTCCATGCCCCGGGCCGAATCGGATCGCTTATTGTTACGCATATGTAAATTTCAAAAATCCCCTTGCCTAAAACGCAAATTTGCGGTATAGTAAAAGCGTTAGCACTCTGCCTCGTTGAGTGCCAACAAAGGCAAACCGGTATCGCATGCGGCGGCCGCCGGGCCGCGAGCACAAGGGAGGGCAAAGTATGGCAAAAAAGCAATTCAAGGCCGAATCCAAGCGCCTGCTGGACCTTATGATCCATTCCATCTACACGCACAAGGAGATCTTTCTGCGCGAACTGATCTCGAACGCGAGCGACGCCATCGACAAGCTGTACTACAAGAGCCTGATCGACAAGAAAAACACGGGCGTTTCGAAGGATGATTTCAGCATATGGATCTCCGTTGACAAGGCCGCGCGGACGCTGACGATTTCGGACAACGGCATCGGCATGACCAAGGAGGAAATGGAAACCAACCTCGGCACGATCGCGCACAGCGGCACGCTCGACTTCCGCAAAGAAACCCTCGAGGACGGCGCGGACGCGAAAAAAGCCCAAACGGCGCGCGACGCGATCGACATCATCGGACAATTCGGCGTCGGATTCTACTCGGCCTTCATGGTCAGCAGCCGCGTGCGCGTGATCAGCCGCGCCTTCGGCGAAGACCGGGCGTGGGAATGGGAATCCGCGGGCGCGGACGGCTACAGCATGAAGGAATCCGCGCGCGAAGGCAACGGAACCGAGATCATCCTGACCATCAAGGAGAACGAGGAAGAGGAAAACTACGATGAATTCCTCGAAACCTACCGCCTGCGCAACCTCGTGAAGCGCTATTCGGACTACATCCGCTACCCCATCCGGATGAACACGGAAAAGCGCCGTCCCCTGCCCAAGGCGGAGGGTGCGGACGAAAACGCGCCGCCCGAATACGAAACCTACATCGAGGCCGACACGCTGAACAGCATGGTCCCCATCTGGAAGCGCGCCAAGAGCGAGGTGAAGGACGAGGAATACAACGAATTTTACAAGGACAAATTCTTCGACTACACCGATCCCTTGAAGGTGATCCCCACGCGCGTCGAGGGCGTGATCAGCTACGACGCCCTGCTCTACATCCCCGCGAAAGCGCCCTTCAACTACTATACGCGCGAATACGAAAAGGGCTTGCAGCTCTATTCGAGCGGCGTCATGATCATGGACAAATGCGCCGACCTCCTGCCCGACTACTTCAGCTTCGTCAAGGGCCTCGTGGATTCGCAGGACCTCTCGCTGAACATCTCGCGCGAGATGCTGCAGCACGACCGGCAGCTCAAGGCCATCGCGACCAGGCTCGAAAGCAAGATCCGCTCGGAGCTGCAGGCGATGCTGAACGCGGACAGGGAGAAGTACGAGGAATTCTTCAACGCCTTCGGATTGCAGCTCAAATTCGGCATCTACGACAATTACGGCATGAAGAAGGACGTGCTCGAGGACCTCATCCTGTTCCGGTCCTCCTTCGAGAAGAAGCTCGTCACGCTGTCGGAATACGTTTCGCGCATGGGCGCCGACCAGAAATTCATCTACTACGCGGCGGGCGAATCGGTGGACAAGCTCGACAAACAGCCGCAGACGGAGCTGCTGAAGGAAAAGGGTTACGAGATCCTCTATCTCACCGACGACGTGGACGAATTCGCGCTGCGGGCGCTGATGCAATACAAGGAAAAGCCCTTCAAGTCCGTTTCCGAAGGCGACCTCGGCATCGAGGAATCCGAGGAAGAAAAAAAGGCCGCGGAGGAAAAGGCGGAGAGCAGCAAGGAACTGCTTTCGGCCCTCAAGGAAGCGCTCGGCGACAAGGTCGAAGAGGTTCGGCTCTCGCGCAGGCTCAAGAGCCATCCCGTCTGCCTCGCGAGCGGCGAGGGCATCTCGCTCGAGATGGAAAAGGTGCTTTCGGCCATGCCGTCGGCTGCGGCCGGCGCCGTGAAGGCCAAGCGGATCCTGGAGATCAACGCGGAGCACGCCGTGTTCGGCGCGCTGGAAGCGGCCTTCGCGGACGGCAAGGAGCGCATCGGAACCTACGCCGGCCTGCTCTACGACCAGGCCCTGCTGATCGAGGGTCTGCCGATCGAGGACCCCGTGGCCTTTTCCAACGCCGTCTGCGCGCTGATGAGCGAACGGCGGCAGTAGCGGATGCGCGAGCCGCGCGCGGCGGCGGAAAGCGGTGCGGGAATGAGGGTGACGCTGTCAAATCTTGAATACTTTGACTTAATCGACGCGCATGGCGGCGAAACGGTCAAGGGCGGCGACCAGGACTGGTACGGTTCCTGGTGGCGGCGCATGTCCGGATGCGGGCCGACCACTGCGACGAACGTGATCCTCTACCTGACAAACGCGCGGACCCGCGCCCCCGAGATACGGGGAAAAGAGGAATTCATCCGCCTGATGAACCGCGTGTGGAAGCACGTGACGCCCGGCCGGGGCGGCGTGAACAGTACTGCGAAACTGCGGCAAGGCATTGCCGGCTACGCCGCCGCCGAGGGTCTGCGTCTGCGCACCGAGGCGCTGGACATCGCCGACGCCCGCGCGGACCGCCCGCCGCTCGCGCACGTCGCCGCATTCATACAAGGAGGGCTCGCGCGGGACCTGCCCGTGGCCTTTCTGAACCTGCACAACGGTCTGGAGCTTCAACTGGAAAAATGGCACTGGGTCACGATCACGGGGCTTGTCTGCGAAGCGGACGGCGCGGTGCGCATCGAGATACTCGACAACTGCAATCTGCTCAGCGTGAATCTGGGCCGCTGGCTTTCGAGCGCCGCACGGGGCGGCGGCTTCGTGCGCTTCTCGGAGTGAGATCGGCGCGAGTTCCCGGTCTGTGCGGTTCCCGGTGCAGTCATGCCGATGCGCACAACTGTCTGCGTATCACGCGGCAAAGGAAAGGAGCGGCGAAAGAATGTTGGATTTGCTTATTGAAAACGGCATTGTGCTGACAATGGCCGGCAACGGTGTCGGGATGATACCGAAAGGATCGGTCGGGATCCGCAACGGTGCAATCGCATGTGTCGGAGATGCCGACTCGATCGGAAAAGAATACCGTGCGGCGGAACGAATGGATGCCGGTGGCAAGATTGTCATGCCGGGCTTTGTCAACACGCACACGCATTCCTATTACGGCATCATGGCCAGAGGAATCCTGACGGAAATCACTTTGTTTTTGGAACAGGGTTTGGCCGG
The DNA here is from genome assembly GCA_031276135.1 of Eubacteriales Family XIII. Incertae Sedis bacterium. GTDB lineage: Bacteria > Bacillota > Clostridia > Peptostreptococcales > Anaerovoracaceae > JAITLA01. The sequence goes on from JAISNR010000224.1 coordinate 12,990, forward strand.
ATACATGACCGCCATGTCCGCCGAAAAATCGACGATCAACACGAGCATGCACGTATTGGAAGGGATCAAAAGGGGAACGACCACCTTCTGCGACAACGGGACCTATACAAACCATGTCGCGAAGGTATACGAACAATGCGGCGTCCGCGCGCGCCTTTCGGAATCCATCCGGGAAATGTCGTGGGATTATCGCGATCAACTGGGCGAAGTGTACACCTTCGACCGCAAATACGCGGGGGACAGCTTTGCCGTCATGCATGAACTTTTGGACAAATACGGAACAGATCCCAATGACAGAATCAGCGCGATGGTGAGTTTTCAGGCTTTGGATTTCGTCAGCGAAGAAACGGTGATCGAGATTCGGGAACTCGCAAAAAAAAGGAACGCCATGATTCACACGCACCTCGCGCAATCGCGATTTGAGATTGAACAGGTCGAAAAACGCTACGGCGTGCGGCCCGTTGAAGCGTTTGAACGCCTTGGATTGCTGAACGGAAACACGCTGGCGGCGCATTTGGTGTACAATCTGCCCGAAGAAAACAAGAAAGCCGCCGAAAGCGGGTTGAAAATGGCGTACTGCCCGTATACCTTCGGCAGGAAGGGATTGACGCCTCCCGCCGCGCAGTTTGTCCATTACGGGGGAACCGTGGGGATCGGCTCCGACGAGGCTTGCTATACCTGCGTAAATCCCATATCGGACATGAAAAGCGCGCATGTGAGCGCAAATGTGGACGCGGTTTTGCACGATTTGCCAAAGGTTCCCCTGTACAGGCTCCTGCGCATGCACACAGTCGAAGCCGCGCAGGCCATCGGCCTCGGCGCGCAAACGGGCAGCTTGGAACCGGGCAAGAAAGCGGACGTCATCCTTCTCGGATTGCATGCGGTCAACATGCAGCCGGTGTTGATTTCACCGCTGACGAATATTCCGCAAAACATCATCGTCGCCGCAACGGGCACCGAAGTTGAAACCGTCCTCGTCGATGGCAAAACCATCATGGAAAACGGCGTCGTCAAAACCATGGACGAAAACAAGATCATCGGCGATTTGCAAAAATTGGGCCAAGAAGCGATGGAAACCGCGCGCGCATACTATGAGAAGCTGCCGTCCTCGGAGGTGCTGGATATACAAAACAAATTGAAACAGATCAAGGATGAGGGGCGATGACCGCATAAACAAGAGGGGGCGCTTCGTTTGAAGCGCCCCCTCTCCCTGTGTTCTGCGCGTTCACCGCACGCCGGACCCGGGGGCCCGTTCCGAGGCAAACCCGGAGCGCTTGCCTCAATGCTTCTTCGGGAACTTCTGGTCGAAGGTGATCTCGTCCGAGCCGATCACGATGTTCGTCCGTATCTTGCCGCGCTTCTTCTGAACCACGAAGATGACGATGGGCACGATGATGATGATCATCGACAGGATGAAGATGTCGATTCCGCCTTCTTCGAAGATCAGCATGATCATCGCGGCCACCTGCAGGATGATCGCGAACCATTCGAGCCAGGGATACCACGCGGCCCGCACGCTCAGCACCTCACGCGGGTCGTATCCGCGCTCCTTGAGCCGCTTGCGGAACACAATCTGCGAATACAGGATGCCCACCCAGCACAGCGTGCCCGTAAAGCCGGCGATGCCGACCAGCGCCGTGTAGAGGGGCATGTCGCCGCCCCACCAGCCGAGTTCGTCGATGCCGAAGCCCAGTATGAACACGAGCCAGATCGGCACGAGCGTGAACAGCGTCGCGTTCTGCGGCGTGTTGAAGCGGTTCAGGTTGGAGAGGAACTTCGGCGCGAGGCCCTCCACGGAAAGCCCGTAGAGCGAGCGGACCGTGCCGTAGAAGCCCGAGTTCGCGCAGCTGAACGCGGCGATCATCGTCACGATCGTGAACAGCTGGGACCCCCACGTGAAACCGTAATGATAGAGCGCGTCCGCAAACACGGATTTTTCGATATTGCCCTCGAAATACGGCATGATCAGCGTGAGCACGAAGATCGGAACGAGATAGATCAGGATGATGCGGAACGCGACGCGCTTGCAGGCCAGCGGGACGTTGACCTCGGGATTCTGCGTTTCCGCGGCGGAAAGTCCGACGATCTCGGAGCCTTGGAAGTTCACGAGCGTCCAGATCATCAGCGTAATCATGACCATGCCGCCCTCGGGGAAGAGCTTCGACAGCACGCCGCCCTCTCCCGCGAAGATGATGCTCCCGCCGATGAAGCCCTCGTTGCCGCCCCATTCGCGCACGTCGCTCGCGGTGAGACCGAGCCAGATGCAGATGCCGCAGATCACAAACAGGATGATGGCGACGATCTTGATGATGGCCATGATGGACTCCACATGGCCGAACCATTTGACGTGATAGATGTTGATGAAGGTCAGGAGGGCCAGCGCCAGGACGCCCCACAGGAAGGTGGCGCCCGTACCCATCTGCAGACCGAAAACATCGTTCAACAAGGAATTGACGAAGATTGCGGTCGCGAGGGCCTCGGACGGTATGTAGCAGACCCAGTTGGCCCAGAAGGCCCAGCCGATGCCCGCCGACGCCGTATCGCCCATGAATTCCCTTGTATAGGAAACAAAGGAACCTCGTCTCGGTATGTTGACCAATAATTCCGCAAATGACTGCATGACGCCGTAAATCGTGAGGCCCGCCACGGCGTAGGTGAGGAGCACGGCGCCCGGCCCGAGCGACGCGTAGGTGTCGCCGAGTTCCAGAAAATAGCAGGAACCTATGATTCCGCCGAGCGCGATGAGCGAAACGTGCCACGGCAGTATGCCGCGAGTCAAAGTCCGCTCGCTTGTTTCCACTGTTCTTTCGTCCATATAAACTCCTATTTTTTCTTTTGATGAATCAACGCGATAACGAATCAGTCATTTTCCAGCTTTCGCGCGGCGAACGCGAGCACGACCGCGATCATGAGACAGACGGTCGTCGCCGCCCAAATGACGGACAGCATCAAATGCCAATCAGCGAAGAAGCCCGTTTCGTACTCCGTCTCATAATAGCCCGGAATCCAGACGCTGCCGTCGCTCAGGCCGTTCTTCTCGGTGAGCTCGGACGACAATTCCGGGTATTCTTCGAGGACACTCGCTTCATCTTCCCCGATTTCATCGACGGCGACGGCATAGCCGGGTCCCCACTCCCCTTCGTACCACGGAAGGAAGTAATGCCCGACGATGCCGACGACGCCGAGGATCAGGAACATGGCCGATATTCTCCGCAGATCGTTCTTGGCGAGACCCGTGCGCGGATTGTGCGGATGGGCCTCGGGATCCTTCTTCGAGAGACCGCCGTACATCTTCTTCCATATGAAATACAGCATCGGCCCCGAGATGATGCCGAGCATGCCGCCGATGAAGTAATCCGTGCCGTTGATCAGGAAAGAGGCGAAGGCCACGATGATGGGTACGACGCAGATTGCGTACAGCAGACCCTTTCCGCCCGGTATGCGGAACTTGTACTCCGAGGCGGGTATCTTCTTCCGCAGGATGATGGCGGAGACGTAGACCATAATATAGGAAGCGACGAGAAGGAACACGTCGATCACGACGATGCTTTCGAAATCGAACAGACAGAGCACCAAGTTCACGACCGCGATGGAAATGACCGCGACATAGGGTACGCCGTACTTCTTGTCGACCTTCACGAGGAAGGGCGGCGCCAGCCTGTCTTCGGCGAGGGCGAAGAAGCCCCTCGAACCCGAGGCGATGTAGGTGTTGTAGATGGAGCACTGCGCCACGATGGCCACGATGATGAAGAACAAACCCGCCGCGTCGCCGAGATAGGTGATCGCGACGTCGGCGTAACCCACGGCCGAGGGGTCCTCGCCCCATTCCTCCCATCTGCCCATGGAGGCCAGACCCGCCATGGTCGGCAGGATGTAGGTGGCCATGATCAGCGGCACCGTGATCAGCGTGGCCTTGGGGATGACTTGCGGGTCTTCGAGCTCGCCCGCGATGGTGGACATGGATTCATAGCCCGAATACATCCACATGCCGACCGATATGCCCGCGCCTATGTAAAAGATCCAATCCGCGGGAGATTCTATCACATCGGCGGTAAACGGCTCGAAGGGATTTTGGTTCCAGTTGACAAAGCCTATGACCGCGATCATGGCAAAGGCCAGAATAACGAAAATGGACAGCACGTTGGTGACGAGACCGACGTCCCTTACGCCTCTGAGGTTGATGTACATGAACACGAGGATCATCAGAACCTTGATCGCGTAGTGGCCGACGGGTCCGACGTCCCACCGGCTCGCGGCGTAGTCGCCCGCGAGGATCACGTAGAGCGCGTTGTCCACGTAGATGGAGCAGGTTCGCCACCAGCCGGCCTGAAAGCCCCAGAATTCGCCGAGGGCCTCCTGCACCCACTTGTAATAGCCGCCCTCCTGCGGCCGCACGGAACCCAGTTCCGCCGCCACGAGACCGAAGGGCAGACCCCATATGAAAGGCAGAACCATGAGCATGACGAGCGTCAAACCCGGCCCCGCGTCCGGGATCATATTCTCTATGCCGTAACAGCCCGCCGCCACGAGGGAAAAAACCATGAACACGACGGTCGCCGTCGACATCTTGTGCTTTTTCAAACCGAGGCGCTCGGTATCCATGGCCGCGCCCGGCTTCATCCTATCGGACATCCCGCCCCCCTTTACTCTTTTTTCGATTTCCGCAAAAAGCCGGAAACGTTGCAATTATGCGGTGTGCGCGGTTCCAAAAGCAACCGGCTCTTTGAATGAGTATTATTATATAGCAGTGTTCGGCAAAGGTCAACAGAGATTTTCGCGAGTTTTTTCGCGTAGTCATACATGGCTACTGTTCAAAGACATCAATCAAAACCACGGTTCAGGGGGGTGCAGGGGGAATGTCCGCTGCCGTTGGAAGGGGGGGGTGATGAAAAGTTTATCGGGCGGGGCGGCCGGCATGGCGCCGGGTCTTGAGCCGGCGCCATGCGCTTTCCTTAGGGTTCGTCGCAAAATAAAGTTGACAAATTTGGCGCAGAATTTTTTTCGTCAGGCAACATGCGGCGGAGCCGCATTCCTCCGGGTCGCTTCGCTCCCTTCGCTGTCCTGTTTTACATTGCGGCTAAAGCCGCGTAAAACAGGCAAGGCGGTGGGTTCTGTTGATACTTGTAGTATCAACAGGTTCCGCCAACGCGGCATGACGGAAAAAAGGCAAGCCAAATGTAAAGGTTATTTTGCGACGAACCCTTATATCCCCGACTTGAGCCGCGCCAACTCCTCATCGACGTCGGCGTCCGTCGCCGCGCCGTAGGATTTCGCCAGCTTGTCGGCGGCGTCCCCGATTTCGCCGTTGAGCTCGGACGCGGCCTGCGCCCTGTCGAGCCGTTCGTTCGCCTTGCTCTCCATATCGCTGAACTTGCTTCCTATCTCGCTCGCCTTGCCCAACGGATCGCCGACCTTGTTGACCTTCTCGATGGCCTTCGCTATCGAAACCGTCGATTTGATCTGCGCTTTGCGGCTTTCGAGTTCGCCGATGTCCGACACGAGCTTGTTGTGCATCTCCTTCATCTTGTTCGCGTTCTCGGTCGCGGCGGACAGATTGCTTTCGAGCGCGGCGGATCTCGCTTCGAGATCCTTGTACTTCTTGATGAAAACGCGCGCATCCTCGTCGTTGCCGGATTTGACGGCTTTTCCCGCGAGATCCTTGAATTTCTCGATTTCCGCCTTGTTCTCGTTGAAATCCGCCTCGGCCTTCTTTTCGAGCGCCATGATGTTGACCGTTTCCTTCTTGACCGAGGCAAGGCTCTCCTTCATGTCGATGAGGTACTGATCGATCATCTTCGCGGGATCCTCCGCTTTGTCGAGCAGCGCGTTGATGTTGGCCTTCATGATCGTTCCGAATCTTTCCAAAATACCCATATAAATCCTCCATATCCGCGTTAAACGCCGTGAACGACAAACCCGCCGCGCGTTCCGATCCCGGTCATCGTTCAATCAAGCAATAAACAATTCAGTTTCACGAATCGTATTTCTTGGCGGCCTTGTCCGCCTCGTCCTCTATATCAAACGCGTCGCTCTCGTCGATGGGCGTGTTCAATATCTCCGCGTTCAGCCGCTTGCGCTCGTTCACCCGCTTCGCCATCGCGAGCGTGAACAGCAACAGGCCGGTCAGCGCGATCAAGGCTATCGCCGCGATGAGCAGGATGCGGCTCGCCGGCGTCGTCTTGGTCATGATCCTGTCCGCCGCGTCCGTGAACACCTCCGAAAAATACTCGTTGTCGTTGTAATCGCCGTAATAGTATCTCTCAAAGTAATTCATCAGAATGTCGACGGCCTCTTGATCCAGCACCGCGCGCGCCGCCGTTCCGATCATGTAATAGATGTCGTAAGATTCGGGATGGGGCTCAAAGAAGAGGATCGCGATATGGCCTTCGTCGCCGATTTCGGATTCGTACAGCGCGCGCAGCGCCGCCTCCGCCTCCTCGTCCGTAAGCGAGGTTTGTCCGTCCACGGAATCGGCGATCCACAGATAGGGAAAGACGCCCGTCTTGTCGTAGAAGTGCTTCATGGCCCGTTCGACCATGCTCACATTGTCGATCCAATGCGCGTCGTCCTTTAAATAGTCGGTTTCGAGCGCGACGCCCTTGGCCAGCGGTTCCCGTTGGTAGGTGGACGGGGGCGCCGAATCGATCGCATGAAGTCTGGAAAAGACAAAGACCGCGAAGATGACGACTATGATCAAGACCGTCACGACGGCCGCGCCGGTGCTCGACCTGCGGTATCCCGAGCCGTATCGGCCTCCGTAGGATCTTCCCGAACCCCCGAAGAATACGAATGGGCCGGCGCTCGATCGATTGGACAAGCCTCCGCCGCCTCCGCCGCTCCGCCCGCCGCGTCCGCCCGACGAAAATCCGCCGCGCGACGATCCGCTCACATGCCCGAAACTCCTGCTTCCGGAGCTCCTGCCGCCGAAACTCCGGCCGCCGCCAAAACCGCCGCCGCCAAAACCGCCTCCGCCTCCGCTTCCGCCGCCTCTGCCCATAGTCGCCTCCTTGTGATTGCCGCTCTCTTTTCTTTTTACAGTATAGCATCGCGCGCGGAGATTGTAAACAGTTTCCGGCACAAAAGGGCCAAAGCGCCCCGCTCCATATCGCTCGACTTTGTTACGGCTCGGAGATCCGTCGATTGCGCGACGATTGTTGCGTTTATGTCGCATCATGTCGCATCCGATTTTATTTTTGATTTACAATTGACATCGCCGCCCCCTGCCATTACAATATATAGCATGAAACCGTCGGCTTTCGCACACCATCCGGTACGAAATGGGGTGAGGCTGTGATTGTCGGATTTTTTGCCATTGGAGGATTTGACGGCTATGATCACACGGGTAAGGAAGCGAAACAATGAGATGGCGCCGTTTGAGCAGGAGAAGATCGCCTGGGCGCTTTACAAAGCCGCAGAGGCGGTGGGCGGCAGCGATTTCGATCTGGCCCACAGGCTGAGCGAACAGGTGGTTCGACTGGTTCCAAAGGAGGCCGACGGCACCGCCTTCGTGGAGGATATTCAGGACACGGCCGAGAAGGTATTGATCGAGAACGGCCACGCCAAGACGGCCAAGGCATTCATTCTCTACCGCGAGAAACGCCGGAGCGCGCGCGAGAG
>JAISNR010000237.1 GCA_031276135.1 Eubacteriales Family XIII. Incertae Sedis bacterium
CCTTTCGGTTGATTTTGTCATCACCATAATTATACCATATGTTAGGGGTAGACCCTCCTTTTTATCCCGTTAAGAACACGGGTTTTTCAATGCTTGCGGAATTATGCAATTTCCTCAAACGGGTCTTAACCGACAAAGCTTTGGAATTGGGGGCCGTCATTGTCAACAGGGTACACGTGAGGGAGCTTCTTACAGATGGCGGCGCTGTAACCGGGGCCGTCGGCTTGGGGACGCGCGAGCCCGTGATCACCGTTGTCACGGCAAAAACGACGGTTCTGGCCACATCGGGCAGGGCGACGCGGCTCACGGGCAGCGTGACGGCGTTCGACAAATTCGAATGGTATTCCGCGCCTTCCGCAGCCAACGGCAGCGGCAAGGTATTGGCCGCACGTGCGGGAGCAGAAGTGGTCAATTTGGAATTCGTTGCACTCGCGGACAGTTACAACCTTCACAACTATTCCTTCTCTGTGGGCCTTCCCAGCGGATCCTGGTGGCCTGCGGGACGCATTGTGGATGAGGACGGAAACGTCGTTGTCCGGCGCAACAGGGATCTGCCCTTGGACGATCCGGATTACAAAGCGAAATACCACCTGCTGGTCGAAGATTATCAGCGGCAGCGGGCGACCATCGTTCCCCTCCTCAAACAGGGCAAGAGCCTGTATTTCGATTTGTTGGAAGCTACCGATGAAGAACGCGAACGGATTCTGTGGGCTTTGGGGCACGAGGGCAAGACAGGGGTGTTGAAGCACCATTTGGAGAAGCGGAACATTGATCTCAGAACGGCGCGCTTTCCTCTCCGGCTGGGACAGCGCAGGGATGCCCTGGGAAACGGCATATGGGTCAAAGACGCGACCACGGAAACCTCGGTGAGAAACCTTTATGCCACAGGCAACGAATTGCCCGGAACCGGCATCGGGGGCGGCGGAGAGGCTCTGGTCATCGGGTTTGCGACCGGCGAACAGGCGGCGGCGCGGGCAAAAGAAACAGAGTTGCCCAAGGATGTTTCCGCATTGTGCGTCGCGGAGTTGAAAAAGCAAGTCGCAGAAATTTTCGGATCGGAAAACGGCGATGAATGGCAGAGCGGCGAAAGGGCCTTGCAAGTGCTTTTGGAAAGCTATCTGGGCAAACCGTATACGGAGAACGCACTGAAACAATTGGGGCTTCTTTTGCACCGGCTCTCTGCGGATCTGAAACTGCGCGCCGACAATCTGCACCAATTGAACCGCGTTTTGGAAGTGATCGACCTCTACCGCTTGGCGGAGTTGGTCGCTGTTGCCGCCCGCGAACGCAAATCAAGCCTCGGCCTCTTCAGACGGTCGGATGAGGCGGATTATCCCCGAGAAGAAGAAGGAACATTCATTGGGGTCTCTTGGAAAAACGGTGCCGTCAAGGCTTCGCGTTTGTCCAATCCCACCACGTGATTCTTGAAAGGAGAGAATGAAATGGCGATCACAATCGATGCAAAAAAATGCACTGCCTGCGGAAAATGCGCGGAGATTTGCCCGGAAGACGTTTTGCTGATCGAAGACGGAAAAGCATTTGCGAAATACCCCAAGGAATGCTGGCATTGCGGTTCTTGTGTTTACGATTGCCGATTCGGCGCAATCGAAGTTGATCTTGAATTGGATACGAGCGTACGATTTATAGAATTTTAATGATGCCGCTGCAAAAACGGAAAGGAGGGGCTGCCGCTCTGCGGCGGATCGCCCTACTCTCCGGAAGGAATGGGGAATTTGAAAATGGAGGAAAAAAAGCAAATCCGCGCGGTTGTATGGCTTCAGACGATGTACAGGAAATCCATTCTGATCATCGTGATTTTACTTGCTTGGGCGATCATTCCTCTCTTTGTCCGCAATATGTTTTTGCCCTCTCTGTTGGATGTCCTTGAAGAGATGTGGGAGATGATCCTGTCGGGGGAATTGATCAAACATCTGATGGGCAGCCTGAAAAGGGCGGCGGCGGGGCTGTTGATTGCCGAACTTCTGGCGATACCCATCGGAATTGGCTTGGGTTGGTTTCCGCGGTTTGAAAGCTATCTCGACCCCCTGTTGCAGGCGATGCGCAACACGTCCGTTTTGACGATTCTTCCGCTTTTTGTATTGCTTTTGGGCATCGGGGAAGTTTCGAAGGTCACCATCATCACGTGGGGATGCTTCTTTCCCACGCTGATCAATACAATACAGGGCGTAAAAAACGTCGATCCGATTCTTATCCGCGCCGCGCGCTCCATGGGAATTTCCGGTTTTGGGTTGTTTCGCAAAGTCGTATTGCCCGGTTCCATGTCCTATATCATTGCCGGCTTCCGGCTCAGCGCTTCGGTTTCTCTCTTGGTTCTGGTCGGCTCGGAGATGTTGGGTGCGGATTTTGGCTTGGGGTATATGATACTCCACTATCAGCAGGCGTTTCTGATCAAGAAAATGTACTGCGGTATCTTGGTCATGATCATAATAGGGGTGCTTCTCAATTCTGCCATCATCCGATTGGAACGCAAACTGACTGTTTGGCAGGACAAGCCCGATTTGCAGAAAAATTTCTGACGGAAGGTTATGCGCGCATTGGCAATCAAAGCACAGCGAAACATTTTTTGATTGCCGCAGAGGTTCAAGCAGGAAGAGCGGTATGAACGCCTCGCTTTCATCGGTATTTGTGCCGCCGACTGTGGCGGCGGAATGGAGTCTAAAATGAAGAATATTATATTTCGATCCGGTATTTCAATTGTTTTGGCAGCCGTGCTGTCGGCAGGAATGACCGCTTGCGGAGATTCCGGCGCCGACCGCTCCGACGCAGACGCAGGAAGCGATCCGGCCGCCTCGGAAGAACCCTTTGTGATCACGCTTCCCAGCATAGGCACAAGCGCTACGAACTTGGACAACATCGCCATCGGCATCCACAAAGGTTTCTTTGAAGAGGAAAATATCCAAATCAAGGATGCGGGAGAAATTGCGATTCCGGAGTTTGTGCCCGCCCTGCTTTCCGGAACCATCACCGGTGCGACGCTGATGACATCCAACGGACTCGCCGCCATCGACAACGGCGGTCCGATCATCCAAGTGGGCACGATGTCCGAAACGGTCGAAGAAAACCCTCATATGAACTTCATCGTCATGAAAGACAGCCCGATTGAAGGCGGCGGCGACTTGCAAGGCAAAAAAATCGGCATTGGCGGGCTCAGCGGTTGCACGGCGGGATTCCCTCTGGAGTACGCCAAGCAAGGCGGCATCGAAGATCCGAACGACGATGTCACCTTTGTGACCACGCCGGAAATCAGTCTTGTGTCGGCGTTGGAAAAAGGCGAAATCGATGTGGTCGGTTTGCATTCCAGCCCCGAACAGATCGCGTTCCTCTATCCCGAAACAAGAATATTGTTCAGCGATTACGATATCTTTGAAGATCGCGGCGGAGACATTGGTTACTATTTCCCCATCGAATACGCGGAAGAGAATCCGGAAGCGATCAGCCATTTCTTGGCAGCTGTGGCAAAGACGCAGAAATGGATCAACGAAAACCGGGAGGAAGCCCTTAAAATCTATTTGGAAGAGATCAATCCCAATGCCAACGCAGATCTCCTGCGCATTCCGCACTTCTCGGACGACGCCGTGATCAAACAGGATCACACGGAGCTGTGGATAGATATACTGGGCGCGGGAGATTCCATTCAGCCGTTGGAAAACGAGTGGACTTTCGATCAGGTGGCGACGAACAAATACAATCCGAATTATAAGGAATAGTTTTCCATGCCCTGCGTCGAACAGGGATGCATTTCATTATTTGCCATTTACAGCAAGGCGGGAAAGAGCCGTGCCACGGCGTTGGTCAGCGGGGAATCCGCGTGGTCCGTCGTGATGTGCACGGCCATCGCCCGGATCGCGTCCTCCGCGTTTCGCGGGGCCACGGGGATGCCCACGGCGCGCAGCATGGCGGCGTCGTTGTCGCTGTCGCCGAGCGCCATCGTTTCTTCGAGGCGGAAGCCGAAGCGCGCGGAGAGCGTCCGCACGGCCTCGCCCTTGTTGACACCCGCCGCGTTGATGTCGAGGAGCGCCGCGCCGGAGCGGGATACGCTGAGCCGGCCGGCGTCCGCGCCGAGCCGCGCGTTGAGCTCCCGCGCGAGCGTCTGCGGTGCGTCGTGGCGGACGAGAAACTTGAGGATGTCCTCCGCGTCCGGGTCGAAGCCGTCCGCTGTGAAGTGGGGCGTGAATCGGTTCTCCGGCGCGAAGGAGGCGTTCAGCCTTTCCCAGTGAAGATAGCGGCCCTCCTTGGCGCGGAACAGCACCCTTTCCGGCGTGTACACCACGTAATCGAAGCCGCCGTCCCGCAGAAACGCGAAGGTTTCCCGCGCGACGGGCCGCGCGATCGCGCGCGAGAAAAGCGTCTTTCGCGCGCCGAAATCGTAGATGTGGCCGCCGTTGCAGGCGCATACCGGCAGGTCGAAGCCCACCGCCGCAGCCGTATCCTTTGCGAGGAGAAAATGCCTTCCGGTCGCGAGGAACACGGGGATGCCACGCCGCTTCAGCATCCCGATCGTGGACAGATCCGCCTCGCTGACGCGGTGCGCGCCGTTCAGCAGACTGCCGTCCAAATCGGTGAAAACGCAGCTCAGTGTCCTCATGGGCGCTCTTCTTCCTCCCCCGCGCACGGCTTTTCGGCCGATTTCTTGGCTTCCGCGGCGATCAGTCCGCGATTTTCGACCGCAAGGAATACGGCGATCACCGCCATGATCGCGATGCCGACCCCGTGCAGGCGGCCGAGCGCGGACGCGATCAGGCTGAGCGGGTTCGCCGCCCGGAGGCTCGTGAAGCTCCCCGCGTAGTTCGCGTAGGTTTCCGCCGCGGCGCCTTCGGCCGCGCGCATGAAGAGCTCCGCCGCGCCGCTTCCGCAATAGAGCATGACGGCAATCGTGAGCGCGCCGACGAGCAGCGAGCGGAAGAACGCGCCGCCCGTGACGGGGAGGACGGCGACGAGTACGCAGGGGATGAGCGCGAGCCCGTCGAAGGGCAGCATGCGGTTGCCGGGCAGGATGACCGCAAGGAACACGCTGAGCAGCGTGAGGATGGGCGTGCAGGTCAGGACGAGCGGATGCCCGAGGCCGCAGGCGGCGTCCACGCCGATGCAAACGGCGCCGCGTTTTTTGGACCGCTTTCGGAAGCGGGCTCCGGCCGCGTCCGCGAGGGGACGGATGCCCTCCATTAAGAACGCGACGATCTTGGGCGTCAGCGCAAACACGGCGCTCATTCGCACGGCGGCTGAGAGCGAATCGGATATGAGCTCCGAAACGGAAGCGGCGCCGAGCCCGGCGGCCAAGGCGACCGCGAAGCCGAGCGCAAGGCCGATGAACGCCGGCTCGCCGCATGCGCCGAGCCGCTTTTGGATGCGGTCCATGTCGGCTTTCGGCCTGTTCAGCCCCGGCAGATACTCCACGATCCTGTTCGCGACGAAGGCGACGGGAACGAACGCGGCGGCAAAGCCGTGCGGCAGGGAAACGCCGCGCAGGCCGGCATATTGTTCGAGGCGCGGCGCCGCCCTGTCCGCTATGATCAGGACGACGGCCATGTTGATCGCGGCGGCGGCAAGCCCCAGAGCATAACTGTCGGACGCAATTTGCACCATGGCGCCGGTGTAGGCGAAATACCGATAATGCAGGAGGTCGATGTCGATCGTCCGCGTGGTGTTCGTCGCGAGCATCAGCAGGTTGACCGCGATGCCGAGCGGGAGGATCCACGCGCCGATCTCCGATGCGGAAACGATGGCCGCGAAGGGCGGTTCTCCGAGGTCGATGAATTCGAGCGACAGGCCGCTGTTTTCGGCTATGGTCCGCACCGCCGGCACGAGCGTCCCGCCGAGCAGATCGGTCATGAGGGCCAGCCCGGCGAAACCCGCGCCCGCCGCGAAGGCGCCGCGCAGGGCCTTGCCCGCCGGGATGCCGAAGCAGACGCCGAGGATCGCGATGAGCGCGATCGCGACCGCCGCAGCGTCGATGCCCTCCTGTATATAGTGAAACAGATCGATCACAGTTTGCATGCGGGCTTTCTCCTTTGTTGAACATTGTATATGCTCGGCAATGCGATGTCAAGGAACAATGGGCACCAAAAAATCCCAAGGAATGTTGACAAATACAGGCGATGTCTGTACAATGGAAAGCAGAAAGGCGCCGGCGGGCGGTGCAATCCCGGCAGGCAAGCGAAAGGAAGCGATCCCATGAAAACAGACGAGGATTTTTACGCGCTCTTGGACGAGATATACGCTTCGGGCGAGGCGGGCGCCGTCGAGGGCTTCCTGACCGAGATGGCGGGGAAAACGGCGCGGGAGAACGGCGGCGTGAACGCCGAGCACATGCTCTGCATGAGCGAACTCGGTTGCTACTATCGCGGCGTCAGCAGGTACGAAGAATCCCTGCGCGCTTTCCGGAAGGCGGAAGAGCTCATCGCCGCGCTCTTCGGCGAGGATTCGGCGAACTACGCCTCCAACCTCACGAATATGGCCGGCACCTATCGCATGATGGGCGACACGGACCGGGCGCTGGAAATGTTCCTGCATTCCATTCGGATCTACGACGCCCTGCCGGAGCGGAACGGCTACCTCTACGCCGGCGCGCTGAACAACATCGCCCTGCTCTTCCGGAACATCGGCGAAAACGAAAAGGCCGTCGAATATCTGGCGAAAACCATCGATATCCTCGAAGGGCTCGCGGAGCGCAGGGAGGAATTGGCGACGGCCTGCGCCAATCTGGCGGCGCTTCGCGCGGAGGACGGTGAAACCGACGACGCCGCGTCGCTTTTGGATCGCGCGATCGGCCTTTTCCGCTCGCTGCCGCACGAGAGCGCGCATTTCGCGGCCGCGCTGAACAGCAGGGCCGCGCTGCTGGCTGCGGCCGGCGAGAACGAAGAAGCGATGGCGCACCTGCGCGACGCTGCCGACAGGACGAAGGCCCTGTTCGGCGAAAACGCCGATTACGGCGCGTGCTGCCGGAACATGGCGCGCCTTGCCGCCCGCATGCGCGACTGCGACGCAGCCGCGCGCTCCATGCGCGCGGCTGCCGGCGTGTTCCGCAACATCTTCGGCGCGGAACACGAGCTCACGCGCGACGCCCTGCGCGAGGCGGACGAGTTCGCGCGCGCGGCGGCGGACGCGCGCGGAGGGGCCGGGGAAGGCCGGAGCGAGGGATAGCGGCGTGAAGGGATTGGCCTTGGCCGAGCGCTACTATCTGGACTGCGGCCGGGAGATGCTCGCGCGGGCGTTCCCGCGGCACAAGGACCGCATCGCCTGCGGCCTCGCGGGGGAGGGCTCGGATTGCCTCGGCTTCGACGACGAATTCTCGCGGGATCACGACTTCGGCCCCGGTTTCTGCATGTGGCTGACGGACGGGGACGAGGCGGAGATCGGCGCGGAGCTGCGGGCGGCCTACCGAACGCTCCCGCAGCGCTTTATGGGCTATGCCGCGCGGGACCCCGTCAGCTACGGTGAACAGCGTCTGTCCGCCATGCGCTTCACGCTGTTCTACACGAAGTTCACAGGCCTGCCGCGCGCGCCCGAGAGCTTGGACGAGTGGCGCAGGATTCCCGAGCATTTCCTGTCGGCGGCCGTGAGCGGCGCCGTGTTCGAGGACCCGCTCGGCGCGTTCAGCGCGATTCGAAACCGTTTGCTGGCATTCTATCCCGAGGACATACGCCTGAAGAAGCTCGCCGCGCGCGCCGCCGGCATGGCGCAGGCCGGGCAGTACAATTACGCGCGCTGCGTGAAGCGCGGCGATGCGCCGGCCGCCCTGCGCGCGCTGTCCGAGTTCGTCGCGGCGGCCTGTTCCATGGTGCATCTGCTGAACAAGCGCTATACGCCGTGGTACAAATGGGCGCATCGCAGCCTCGCGGACATGGAGATCGTCCCTGCGGCCCACGCGCTGATCGGCGCGCTTTGCGCCGAAAGCGCGGGAACGGAGCGAAAGGCGGATCTGATCGAGGAGATCTGCTCCCACGTGATCGCGGCGCTGAGAGCGCAGGGGCTCACGTCCGCGACCGGCGATTTTCTGCTCGATCACGCCCCCGAGATCCTGTGCGGCATCGCGGACGAGCGCATCGCGCGGATGCACGTGATGGCGGAATAGGGCGCGCGGCGTCCCGGACGGTT
Organism: Eubacteriales Family XIII. Incertae Sedis bacterium; assembly: GCA_031276135.1. Lineage (GTDB taxonomy): Bacteria > Bacillota > Clostridia > Peptostreptococcales > Anaerovoracaceae > JAITLA01. Next base: position 8,116 of record JAISNR010000237.1, read on the forward strand.
TGGGCAGTCACGTATTTGGAGGCGAATGTGAAAGATTTGACGGACAGGATCATCGCGATCGAATGGGATATGTTCGACAAGGTGCAGAATGTATCGGGCCGGGCCGATTGCCAGAACGACCGCGCGACCTTCGACATCATGCGCAGAAGTCAATTTGAGGCGTGGAACGAGGATCTGCTCCTGAGTTATCTGTCCGACCTCGACGAGGCGTCGGAGGCCGGGCGAAATCTTCTCACGGAGAAGTACGCCTATATCATGGAATACACCGTGCCGTCCGAATTCCGGGCGATCAAGGACAAGCTGCCGCCGGTTTCCGATGAGAAGAAAGAGCTGGTGCGGCGCATTGCGAACCTGTGTCTGGCGGGTTATGACGAGCTCGCGGCGGACTATCCGCTTCTCGCCGCGCGGGGCCGGCCGATCCGAACGGCGCAGCAGACGGACGGCTATCCCTCGGCGGAAGCCTACATGCTGGGCGAGCTTTCGACCTTCTCGCTGCGCACGCTCCGCCTGTATCTCGATCACCTGTTGCGGCTCTGCGAATCGGGGCAGAGCATTTCGCGCAGGATCCTCGAAAACAGCGTAAAAAAATACGGCTTCGCGTCGCTGGACGACGCCGAGGCGCGGTTGCGGGAAGCCGGTGCTTGAAGCGAATCCGCATGAATCTGCGTGAATCGGAAAGGCCGTTTGGCGGACGACATGCTTCGAGTGGAGAAAAACAAGCCGAATCGAGTCGTGCCGCTCTTTCGCTGCTCCGGCGTTCCGGCGTACACAGGTCTGCCCACAAGGTCACTTTCCGTTATTCGAAAGCTATCCCTCTATGCGCGAGAGACCGTGATATTTCTCAATGATCCCGCGGTCGCCCTTTTCGATTTCATCGGCCATAAGCGTGCAATAGCCGCGAAAGATGCGGCTATTGTCGCGTTGTGCCGAAAACGCCGCGCCCGCAAGTCCGCGCGAGCTCAAATAACAGTTGTCGCAAAAACAACGGCCGGCCACCGGGCCGACAGGGGGAGGTATTGACGGGATGCGTCTCAACATTCCACCGGATATCGAAGCCGCCGCGCGGAAGGATCGCATCGCGGCGTCCGAGCTCGCGGAAGCCGTCGCGCATTGCGAGGGTGCGTGCGCGAAGATATACGACGCGGCGTCGGACGCGTATACGGGCTATCACGAGATCGGCGCGATCACGCTCTGGGTGTGTTACAAGACCGCCTGCGGCGAAGCGGAGCTCCTGGATTACTGTTTCAACCGAACGAGGATCACGGGCGTTTCCCGGCCCGTCGCCGATCCCGACGCGGACTTCGGCCCCTTGCTGACGCCCATACGGGACAGGAAGCTGCTGTGCTGCCGGTGCGGCATACCTCCCGAAATGCGCAAGGTCCTGTTCAAATACATGGACCGGGGCTATTATGCCACGGCTTTTGCCTGCCCGTCGTGCGGACAGGTCTACGAAAACAAGGATACGATCCGCTATCGTGCGGAGAGGGTGGAACCGCTGTTGGAAGGGAAGTGAAAACGCAAAGCATCCGGCGAGGATCGCGCGGCGTTTGGGCGATTGCAATGCGCGTCGGATGCGCAAACAATTTCGCAGCGGACCTTAACATAAAACGAAACATTTTCACCAAAAAAACGATATTGTGCATTTGTTTTCAATAGGACGATGTGTTACAATAATTTATAGAAACGCGCATGGATTTTCGGAGCGCATCGCACCGTCGTGCCGAAATGTTTCGCTTGTCCGCGGTTCTGCGGCGCGAGGCCCGCTTTTTTCGCCTCGGCGGATCCCGGGAAAGGAAAAATACATGAAAGCCTATCAAATAAAGGTCGTGTTGCAGGGTGTCAAACCGCCCGTTTGGAGAAGGCTTATCGTGCCTGCGGGCATTGCCTTCAGCCAGTTCAAGGTCGTCCTGACGGAAGCGATGGGATGGTTCGGCGGGTATTTCTACGTTTTTCTGTTCGAGGACGAAGGACTGCTGCTCATTCATCCCGACGAAGAGGATCCCATGCTCGAAAACCTGCTGCCCGCAGACGGCGACTGCGAAAGCAAGGACGCGCGCGAAACCGCGATCGACGACTTCCTCCGGGAGGGTGTGCGCTTTCGCTTCGATTGCGATTTCGGCGAAGTCTGGTCCCACGAAATCAAGGTCGAAAAGCTGCTGGAAGATTACCCGCGCGATTACCCGCGCGTGATCAAATACGCCGGAAATTGCCCGCCCGAGGACATCGGCGGACCCGACGCTTACGCGGCGCTGTGCAGGGTGCAACGCGACCCCGCCGATCCGAATCATGAAAACGCAGTGCAGTGGAGCGAGCAGTTCTGCTTCGAATACGACGTGAAATCGGTGAACGAGGAACTCAGGGATCTGCCGTCGCACGAATATCGCGATATCGTCGAACGCTTCGATTTCGATGCGGAGGACGATGCGGATGCAAGCGAGCGCGGGCTGACGCCCGTGGGCCCGAACAGCTTCCTTTCGATTGCGGATCGCATACATACGATGCGCGAGGACGAACTGAAGAAGGCGTTTGAAAACCCGGAAACCATATTCGGGTACATGATCTTCGACCGGCCGGCCATCCTCGATCTGCGCAGTCTGCTCGCAAGCTTCAAGCTCAGGGATCTGCAAAAACTCGCCTCCGAGATGCGGCTGTCCGGCCGTTCCCGTCTGAAAAAGGGCGAATTGGTCAACGCCGTATACGATTGCTATATGGATTCCAAGCTGCTGACCCTGCTCATGAATCAGATGAGCGCCAAGGAAATCAAAGTGCTGCACGACATCATGCACACGGGCGTCTACTATGTGGAGGATACGGATTTTCCGTATGATTTCGCCTTGACGCTGCTGTATCACAACATCATCACGGCGTTTTACCGCGAGGACAGCATCGTGATCGTCGCCTTTCGGGAATTCAGGAAAAAATACGACGAGGCATTGGAGGAAATGAAGGAATTGTTCTCCGGCATCCTGACCGAACTGGACGAATACGCCTGCGCGGCGGTCAATCTCTACGGCGCGATTTCGATGGACGACTTTGTGCGCATCTATCTCGATCTCACGGAGGGCGACCTGGATGAAGAGGCGGTACGCCGCGTATTGCCCGATCTGATCGGCGACGCATCGGACAGCGAAACCCAGTATCGGCTGCGCGGGAATCTCTTGATCTCCGACGAATTGGACGACTGTGAGGACGACGAGCTGGAGGAGCTCGTTGAAGGCGCGCGCGCCTACCCCCTGTACATTCCGCCGCGGGAACGGTTTTTGGAATACGCCGATTGGCTTTATTTTGAAGAAACCCCGGCGCATGAAAGATTTGTTGAATTCATCCGGGAACAGGCGGGGCAGAACATCCGGGACAAGACGTCGTACAAGTTGCTCGTGGGCGAGATCTGTTCCGCTCTGCGGCAATGGGCGCCGATGCAGGAGTGCTTTGACATTCTGGAGTCCTTCGACATCAAGCTTCGGGACCTGAAGAACATCAAACGCGCGACCAAGCTCATCGCGCAGATGAACGAAAACACCAGGATATGGGGCAAGAGCGGCTTGACGCCCAATGAACTGCGCTCGCGCAAGCCGGCCAACACCTCGCGCAAAGCCCCCGAACGGAAGATCGGGCGCAACGAACCCTGTCCCTGCGGCAGCGGGAAGAAGTATAAGCATTGCTGCGGCAAGGACCTGTAAGGGCCCTTTTGTTGCGCAAACGGGCTCGATCCCCTGCGATCCTGCCGCAGGGCGGTTTATTCTCCGCCTGCCCCGCCTTCGTCCTCCGCGAGGGGAAAGGGGAGGATGATGTTCTGCGCGTCCGCGAGGGAATCGGCCGGAACGTAGATGTCTATGGGGCAAATGCTGTTCACGCCCATGAATATTTCCAGGAAATTGCCCGCGCCCTTCCATCTGCGCTCGCACGGGATGCCCTCGCCGCGCAGCTTGGATTCGAGTATGTCCGCTTCCGTGTTGCTTGCCGCGGTGCAGAGGTATACACCGTCGCGCCACGCTTCCTTTTGGTTTTCTTTTTTGTCAAACATGCCGATCTCCGCAGATGCCGCCGTCACAGCGCCTTGGTCTCGATTTCCTCCCGCAGCTTGCCGATCAAATCCGCCTCGCCGAAAACGCCGAGCTCGCCCTCCTTGCTCGACCGCACGGGGAAGAGGCCCGTTTCCGCCTCCCGCTCGCCGATGACGACGATATAGGCGTCGCGCGCGTTGCGCGCCTCCCTGATCTTGTAGCCGATCTTTTCGTTGCGCAGATCCGCGGCGGCGCGCAGTCCGGCCTCCGCAAAGCGTGCGGCGAGTTCCCGCGCGAAGTCGTTGAGCTTGTCCGTCACCGTCAGGAATTTCACCTGCACGGGAGCGAGCCAAAGCGGGAATTTCCCCGCGAAATGCTCCGTCAGAATCGCGATGAAGCGCTCTATGCTGCCGAAAACGGCGCGGTGGATCATGATCGGCCGGTGTTTTTCGCCGTCGCTGCCCACATAGCTCAGATCGAAGCGCTGCGGCATCTGGTAGTCGAGCTGCACGGTGCCGCATTGCCAAGTTCTTCCTATGCTGTCCTCGAGGTGGAAGTCCAGTTTGGGGCCGTAAAAGGCGCCGTCGCCCTCGTTGACGATGTAGGCCATGCCCTTGGCCTCGATCGCCCGCCGCAGCGCGGCAATCGCCAAATCCCATTCCTCCGCCGTGCCCATCGCCTTCTCGGGCCGCGTGGACAGCTCCACGTGAAATTTGAAGCCGAACACCGCGTACACGCTGTTGATCAGATCCAGAACGCCGATGATCTCCTCCTCGATCTGCTCGGGCAGCATGAAGATGTGCCCGTCGTCCTGCGTGAAGGTGCGCACGCGCATGAGACCGTGCAGGACGCCCGACAATTCGTGCCGGTGCACCTGCCCCATCTCGGCGAGGCGGATCGGCAGGTCGCGGTAGCTGTACATCCTGCGCTTGTAGGCCAGCATCGCGCCCGGGCAGTTCATGGGTTTGATCGCGTAATCGCCCTCGTCGATCTTCGTGAAGTACATGTTGTCTTTGTAATGATCCCAGTGCCCGGAGTCGTGCCAAAGCGCCTCGTTCAGGATCAGCGGCGTCTTGATCTCCCGGTAGCCGCGCCGCGCGTGTTCCTCGCGCCAGAAGGCTTCGAGGCCGTTTCGGATGACCATGCCGTTCGGCAGGAAGAAGGGGAAGCCCGGGCCTTCGTCGCAGATGATGAAGAGGTCCATCTCCTTGCCGATCTTCCGGTGGTCGCGCTTCTTCGCCTCCTCGAGCCGCGCCAGGTACGCGTCGAGTTCCTCCCTGCTCGGGAAAGCCGTGCCGTATATGCGCTGCAGCATCTTGTTCTTCTCGTTGCCGCGCCAGTACGCGCCGGCCACGCTCATGAGCTTCACGGCCTTGATCTCGCCTGTGGACACCATGTGCGGACCCGCGCAGAGGTCCGTGAAATCGCCCTGCCTGTAGAAGGAAATGGGCGCGTCCTCGGGCAGATCGTCGATCAGCTCGACCTTGTAGGGCTCGCCCTGTTCTTCCATGAGCCTGCGCGCCTCGGGCCGCGGCAGCTCAAAGCGTTCCAGCGGCAGGTTGGCGGAAACGATGCGCTTCATCTCCTTCTGCAGCTTCGCGAGGTCCTCGTCCGTGAACCTGTGCTCGAGATCGAAGTCGTAGTAGAAGCCGCTCTCTATGGCGGGTCCGATGGCCAACCTCGCCTCGGGAAACAGGCGCTTCACGGCCTGCGCCAGTATGTGCGAAGCGGTGTGGCGGTATCTGTCCCGCGCCTGCGCGTCGTCAAAATCGATTTTTTCCTTTGCCATTTTCCACTTTCCTTCTTCCTTGGGATGTGGGCGGTGCGCCCTTTTACCGGTTATTATATCATAGATGGGGCGATTGCAACAAGGCGTGAAATTCAGACGTAAAATTTAAGCAATTTGTATCCGCCGCAATGCGCGCATCGCATGAAATCCCATTTCAATTTCGTTTAAAAACCTCCGATATTTTGCGGAAAAACCGCACATAAAAAAGGAATTTTGTGCTATACTGTGTAATAAGCTCGGCGCAAAAATCACCCGGTCGGAAAGGAAGTACGCGTCATGTCAAAGTCGGAAACAAAGGGAACCTATTATATCACAACGCCGATTTACTATCCGAGTTCAAATCTGCACATCGGCCACACCTACTGCACGGTCATGGCCGACGCGATGGCGCGGTTCAAGCGAATGACGGGATATGACGTCATGTTCCTGACGGGAACCGACGAACACGGTCAGAAGATACAGAAGATCGCCCTCGAGAACGGCCTCACGCCGCAAAGCCACGTGGACGGCATCGTGGCGGGCATCAAAGAATTATGGAAAACAATGGAAATCTCCTACGACGACTTCATCCGCACGACGGAGGAGCGGCACAAGCGCCGCGTCCAAGAGATATTCAACAGAATCAACGCGCGCGGCGACATCTATCGCGGCGAGTACGAAGGCTGGTACTGCACGCCCTGCGAGGCATTTTGGACGGAAACGCAGCTCGCGGACGGCAACTGCCCGGACTGCGGGCGCCCGGTCGAGCTGACGCGCGAGCCCGCCTATTTCTTCCGCCTGTCCAAGTACGCGGACCGGCTGATCGCGCTGTTCGAGGACAATCCCGAATTCCTGCAACCCGACGCGCGCAGGAACGAGATGCTTTCGTTCGTAAGACAGGGCCTCGACGACCTCTGCATCTCGCGCTCCTCCTTTGACTGGGGCATCCCCGTTCCGATCGAGGAGGGGCAGGTGATCTACGTCTGGCTCGACGCGCTGTCCAACTACATCACGGCGCTCGGCTGGCCGGACGCGCCCGAACAATACGACCGCTACTGGCCGGCCGACGTCCATCTCGTGGGCAAGGAGATCGTCCGCTTTCATACCATTATTTGGCCCGCGATGCTGATGTCGATGGAACTGCCCCTGCCGAAAAAGGTGCTGAGCCACGGCTGGCTGCTGCTGGAGGGCGGCAAGATGTCGAAGTCGCGGGGCAACGTCGTGGACCCCGTGAAGCTGATCGGGCGCTACGGCGTGGACGCGCTGAAATACTTCCTGCTGCGCGAATACAGCTTCGGGCAGGACGGGCTCTACACGAACGAGGTCATGCTGAACCGCATCAACGCGGATCTCGCGAACGACC
>JAISNR010000096.1 GCA_031276135.1 Eubacteriales Family XIII. Incertae Sedis bacterium
CTGCTCTCGTACTACGATCTGCCGATAGAGCTTTTGCAGAGCGAAGAAGCCTTGGCGCGCGTCGCCGACGACCTGCTCCGCGCGAAGGCGGCCGACCGCGTGCGCTACTGCGAAATACGCTGGGCGCCCGCGCTCCATCGCGCCCGCGGGCTGCGCGTAAGGCGGGTCGTGGAGAGCGTGGCCCGCGCCGTGAAGCGCGCTTCCGCCCGCTACGGCGTCATCGCGCGGCTGATCGTCGTCGGCATGCGGGCGCATACGCCGGAGGAGAACGTCGCCATGCTGCGCGAGGCGGCGGAAGCGGACGATTGCGGACTGTTGGCCGCCGCCGACCTCGCGGGTCCGGAAGCGGCGCATCCCGATCCGGCCGTTCAACTGCCTTTTTTCGAGGAGGCGCGGCGGCTCGGCCTCGGCGTCACGCTGCACTGCGGCGAGTTGCCGGGAAGCGCGGACGCGATACGGCGCTGCGTCGAGATCGTCGCCCCGGATCGCATCGCGCACGGCAGCGGCGCGGCGGAAGACGAGGCCCTCTGCCGTCTGCTGCGAGAGAGGAAGATTTGTCTCGACCTCTGCCCCACGAGCAACATTCAGGCGGGACTCTACAAGGATTACGCGGACTTCCCCGTCGCGGCGCTCCGCCGTCTCGGCGTTCTCGTGAGCGTAAGCACCGATTCTCCCGTGATCTCGGGCTTCTCGTTGAGCGAGGAATATCATCGAACGGCGTCGGCGGGCCGGATCGGCCCGGCCGAGATGTGGGCGATCAATCTCTCCGCGTTGGACGCCATATTCGCGGACGACGCCGTGAAGCGCGCGCTGAAGGATGAGTTTTGCGCGTGGGCGCGCGGTGTTTCGGAATTGTATCGAACCCCGGAGTCTTCATAAAAAAAATCCAAAAATGTTGCCCGGACAACATACTTTTCCTCCCCACAATGTTACAATACTCTGTATGCGGCGCACGCGCGCCGCTCATCGCATACACATAAAGGCGGGCGCATTGTATGAGGAAATCGGTTGACGCGGGCGCGGCGGCCGGCGTCGTTTTGGCTGCGGGCCGCTCTTCGCGCATGGGGGCGTTCAAGCCCCTGCTCGACGTGGGCGGGCGGCCCGCGGCGGCGCGACCGGTGGACGCGCTTCGCGAGGGCGGCGCATCGGACGTCGTGCTCGTGACGGGGTACGGCAGAGAGAAGCTCGCGGAGCTGATCGGCGCGGTCGGCGCGGTCGAGGCATACAACGAGCGCTTCGCGGAAGGCATGTTTTCTTCGGTCAAGACGGGTCTTTCCAAAGCTTTGGAAGTCACGGAAGGACGGGTATCGGCCTTTCTGCTCCTGCCCGCGGACTGTCCGCTCGCGTCCGCTTCCGCGATCCGCGCGCTGCTTCGCGCGCATCGAGAGTATCCGGCGCGTTTCATCGTTCCCTGCTATCGAGGAAAGAAAGGGCATCCGCTGCTCATACCTTCGGCGCTGCTGCCCGAAATCCTCGCGCACGGCGGCGAAGGCGGCCTCAAGGCCGTGACGGATCGCCACGAGGACGAGACGATCCGGCTCGAAACGGGCGACGAAGGCGTGGTGCTCGACATGGACAGCCCTGAGGGCTACGAAGAAATACGCGCGTTCTGCGCGCGGCGCGCCGCAGGGGATGCGGGCGATCCGCGCGGCGCGATCAAGCGATTCACGGGCGACGTATTTCTCGTTCGCCATGGGAAAACGCAAAAACACGCCGAGCCGATATTTCTCGGACAGACGGACGTGCCCCTCTCGGACGAGGGTCGGGAGCAGGCGGCCTTGGCCGCGCGGGAACTCATCGCGCGCGGCGTTCGCCCGGCTGTCATCCACGCGAGCGACCTTGCGCGCGCGGCGGAAACGGCCGAAATCATGGCGGCGGCGATGCGCGCGCAGGGCGTCGCGAATCCCTCCGTCAGGCGCGACGCGCGGCTTCGCGAGATGCACCTCGGCGACTGGGATGGGCGTTTTATCAGGGAAATAAAGGAAATTTTTCCCTGCGAATACGCGCGGCGCGGCGCGCGCATACTGACGTGGAAGCGCGGCCACGGCGGGGAAAATTTTTACGACCTGCGCTACCGCGTGGAAAAGTGGCTGGCGGAGGTTCTTCCGGGCGCGCGCGAACTCGTCGCGGTGACGCACGCCGGCGCGATCAAGGCGATCCTCTCCGCGCTTTCGGACATGAGGCCCGAGACCGCGTGGTCGCGTGACATTCCGCGCGGCGCGGTCGGCCTCATTCGACTATCGTCAGAATCTCGGACAGAGCCTTTTTTGGAGGGCTTTTCGGATTTTCCTCCGGGATGCCCACAGAAACGAGCGCGGACATGAAATAGCCCGGCTCGTCGAAGCCCACCTTTTCGCGCATGAGCGCCGTTATGCCCTCATCGGCGTAGTTCGCGCTCGTGATCCAGCAGGAACCGTAGCCGAGCTCTATCGCGCGCAGCGTCAGATGCTCGATGGCCGCGCCGAGGCCCTGCATGCCGGGGTTTTTCTCCCAAACCAGCCACGCGTTGTCCAGCCCCGCGAATTCCATCTCGAAATAGCCGGATGGTTCGTATTGCTTTGCCATGACGACAAACAGCAGCGGCGCTTTGAGGAAAAACAGCGTGAAGTTCCGCACGAAGGCGCGGAATTTGTCCGCGCGATTTTTGTCCTTCGCGTCGGTGATGCGGCATATTCTCTCGTTCTCCTCCAGAATCGCGTCGCCGACGGCGTTGATCATCTCGCGGTTCTTGATGGCGATGAAGTGCCAAGCTTGCAAATTCTTTCCCGAGGGCGCCACGCGCGCGGCGTCGACCATCTTCTCGATGTCGGAAACGGGTATGTCCCCGGGCTTGTAGCGGCGTATGCTCTGCCGTTTTGCGATCAGTTCCGTGAATTCCATTGAAAACTCTCCTTACCACAGTATATTTGCGGGTCGACGCGGCGCGCATCGCCCAAATACATTGTACCACAATTTGCCGCGCGTGGGAACCTGCGCGGCGCATAAAACCGATAAAACAGGCGATGTCGTTCAAAAGCCGTTCAAATACAAGAAATAAATTACAAATATTAAAATGAATTCAAGTAAAATTTAACGAAATCTTCACAAAAATCATTTGACTCGCAGCCGTGGATGTGATAATATTATAGACCGCCGTACGATTCAAAAGCTCTTGTTTTGGACCGTTGGTTTTGTTTGCCTATAGAGTTTTGAGCGAGGAGGATCAGTATGCCGGAATCCGTTAAAATCGGTAAGAAGACGCGCATGAGCTATTCAAAGATCCGCGAAGTCGCCGAGATGCCCAACCTCATCCAAATTCAGACGGAATCATACAAGTGGTTCGTTGAAGAAGGCTTGAAGGAAGTGTTCGAGGACATTTCTCCGATAAAGGATTACGCGGGGAATCTGGCGCTTGAATTTTTGGATTATTCATTGAATACGCCCAAGGATCCACCGAAATACGAACAGGAGGAATGCAAGGAGCGCGACGTCACCTATGCCGCGCCTTTGAAGGTAAAAGTGCGCCTCGTGAATCAAGAAACGGGGGAAGTGAAGGAGCAGGAGGTTTTCATGGGAGACTTCCCGCTGATGACCGAGAAAGGCACCTTCATATACAACGGCGCCGAGCGCGTCGTGGTTACGCAGTTGGTTCGCTCGCCCGGCCCCTATTACGACGTGGTCGCCGACAAATCCAACAATCGGCTGTTTTCGACCACGGTGATTCCCAACAGAGGCGCGTGGCTCGAATATGAAACGGATTCGAGCGAGGTGATCAACGTCCGCGTGGACAGAACGCGCAAGCAGCCCGTGACGACGCTGCTGCGCGCGCTGGGTTTCGCTTCCGACAAGGAGATCTCTGAGCTTTTGGGCGACGACCCAAGGCTGCAAAGGACTTTGGAGAAGGATACGTCCTCCAACCAGGAGGAAGGTCTGAAGGAAATATACAAGAAGCTGCGCCCGGGTGAGCCTCCAACGGTGGAGAGCGCCAGAGCGCTGCTCGATTCGCTGTTTTTCGACGTCAGGCGCTACGACCTCGCCAAGGTCGGCCGCTACAAATACAACAAGAAGCTCGGCCTGTCGGATCGTTTGGAAAACGCCGAGGCGGCCGAAGACATCGCCGATCCGAACACGGGCGAAATACTCATCGAAAAGGGTATGCGCATCAGCCGCGCCAAGGCCGTCGAGATCGAGGACGCGGGCGTGAAACACGCGCTCGTGTACGGCGACGAAGCTTTTGTGGTCAAGGTGATCGGAAACAATTTCGTTTCGATCTCGAAATACGTCGACATGGATTTCAGCGATCTGAAGCTGCCCGACAAGGTGTACTACCCCGTGCTGAAGGAGATACTCGACGCGGCGCCGAGCGACGCCGAAATACGGGAGGCCGTAATCGCGCGCAAGGGTGAGCTTTCGCCCAAGCACATCATCTTGGACGATATCGTCGCGTCGATCAGCTACATCCTGAACCTCGCGCACGGCATCGGCAACACCGACGACATCGACCACCTCGGCAACAGGCGGGTTCGCAACGTGGGAGAGCTTTTGCAGAATCAGTTCCGCATCGGCCTCGCGCGCATGGAACGCGTTGTAAAGGAAAGGATGACAATACAGGATATAGAAGTTGCGACGCCGCAGGCTCTGATGAACATACGGCCCGTCACGGCGGCGATCAAGGAATTTTTCGGAAGCTCCCAGCTGTCCCAGTTCATGGATCAGAACAACCCGCTGGCCGAGCTGACGCACAAGCGGAGGCTGTCGGCCCTCGGCCCGGGCGGGCTCTCGCGGGAGCGCGCGGGCTTCGAGGTGCGCGACGTGCATCATTCCCATTACGGGAGGATGTGTCCGATAGAGACGCCCGAAGGCCCGAACATCGGCCTGATCGGCTCGCTGACCACCTATGGGCGCATCAACGAATACGGCTTCATCGAGACGCCCTATCGCCGCGTCAACAAGGAAAACGGCATCGTCACGGAGGATATCCGTTATCTGACCGCCGACGAGGAGGAGAAGCTCATCATCGCGCAGGCCAACGAGCCTCTGGACAAGGACGGGCGCTTCCTGAACCGCAGGGTGGCCTCGCGCGGCGCGGGCGGCGAGATCGATCTCGTTTCCAGGGAGAACATAGATTACATGGACGTTTCGCCCAAGCAGGTCGTCTCCGTCGCGACGGCCATGATACCTTTCCTTGAGAATGACGACGCGAACCGCGCGCTGATGGGTTCCAACATGCAGAGACAGGCCGTGCCGCTGCTCGTTTCCGAAGCGCCCATCATAGGAACGGGCATGGAGTACATCGCCGCGCGCGACTGCGGCGTCGTCGTACTCGCGAAAAACGCGGGAACCGTCGCCTATGTGGACGCCCGCAAGATCGTCGTCACGCGCGACGACGGCCGAGGCAAGGACGAGTACGGCATGCTCAAGTTCAAGCGCTCCAATCAGGGCACCTGCATCAACCAGCGCCCCATCGTCGTCAAGGGCGAGCATGTGGAGGCGGGAGAGGTCATAGCCGACGGCCCGGCCACGGACGAGGGCGAGGTGGCCCTCGGCAAGAACCTCCTGATCGGCTTCATGACATGGGAGGGCTACAACTACGAAGACGCCATCATCCTGAACGAGCGGCTGATCATGGACGACACGCTGACCTCGCTGCACATAGAGGAATACGAGGCCGAGGCGCGGGACACGAAGCTCGGCCCCGAGGAGATCACGCGCGACATCCCGAACGTCGGCGAGGACGCCCTCAAGGACTTGGACGAAGAGGGCATCATCCGCATCGGCGCGGAGGTCGGCTCCTACGACATCCTCGTGGGCAAGGTCACGCCCAAGGGCGAAACGGAGCTGACGGCCGAAGAACGCCTCCTGCGCGCGATCTTCGGCGAGAAGGCCCGCGAGGTCCGGGACACGTCGCTGCGCGTACCGCACGGTGAAACGGGCATCGTGGTGGACGTCAAGATTTTCTGCCGCGAAAACGGCGACGAGCTGCCCCCCGGCGTCAACAAGCTCGTGCGCTGCTACATCGCGACGAAGCGCAAGATCAGCGTCGGCGACAAGATGGCCGGACGCCACGGCAACAAGGGCGTCATCTCGCGCGTGCTGCCGGAGGAGGACATGCCCTTCCTCGAAAACGGCGAACCCCTGCAGGTCATGCTGAACCCGCTCGGCGTCCCGTCGCGCATGAACGTCGGCCAGGTCCTCGAGGTCCACCTTGGGCTCGTGGCCGCGCACAAGGGCTGGTACATCTCGACGCCCGTGTTCGACGGCGCGACGGAAACGGACATCGTGCGCCTGCTGAAGGAGAACGGCTTCCCCGAGAGCGGCAAGCTGCGGCTCAGGGACGGCAGGACGGGCGAATTTTTCGACAATCCCGTTACCGTCGGCTATATGTACATGCTGAAGCTCCACCATCTCGTGGACGACAAGATACACGCGCGGAGCACGGGTCCCTATTCCCTCGTCACGCAGCAGCCGCTCGGCGGCAAGGCCCAGTTCGGCGGCCAGCGCTTCGGGGAAATGGAGGTCTGGGCCCTCGAAGCCTACGGCGCCGCGTACACGCTGCAGGAGATCCTGACGGTGAAATCGGACGACGTCGTGGGCCGCGTAAAGACCTACGAAGCCATCGTGAAGGGGGAGAACATCCCCGAACCCGGCATCCCCGAATCCTTCAAGGTGCTGATCAAGGAGATGCAGAGCCTCGGCCTCGACATCAAGGTCCTGAGCGAGGAAAACGAGGAAATCGATCTCAAGGAGTCGGTGGACACGGGCGCGTCGAGCATAGAGCGCATCATCGAGATCGAATCCATGCGCGACGACGCGGCGTTCAGCGCGGACTTCGACGACCTCGTCGAGGAAGAGGACGCGTCGGAGGAGGACGACGACGACGAGCTCGCGGGGATCGAGGACTTCGACGACGACGAATTGGACAAAGAAATTTCGGTGGAGGCGGAGAGCAAGCTCGCGGAAACGGATATTTTGGATTCGCCGGAGCCCGCGGAGGAATAAAGCGTTTTGACACGCTGCGGAAAGGGGAGCAAGGCAATTGCAAGAACTGAACAATTTCGAGGCCCTGCAGATCAGCCTCGCGTCTACGGATAAGATCAGGAGCTGGTCGAGAGGCGAGGTAAAAAAACCCGAAACCATCAATTACAGGACGCTCAAGCCCGAAAAGGACGGCCTCTTCTGCGAGAGGATCTTCGGTCCGATGAAGGATTGGGAATGTCATTGCGGCAAGTACAAGCGCATCCGCTACAAGGGCATCGTCTGCGACCGCTGCGGCGTCGAGGTGACGAAGGCCAAGGTCCGGCGCGAGCGCATGGGACACATCGAGCTCGCAGCGCCTGTTTCCCATATATGGTATTTTAAAGGTATTCCGAGCCGCATCGGTCTGGTGCTCGACATCTCGCCGCGCAACCTCGAAAAGGTGCTGTACTTCGCGGCCTACATCGTGCTCGATCCCGGCAATTCGGATCTCGTGTACAAGGAGATCCTGACGGAACAGCAGTATCGCGAGTACAGGGAGAAATACGGAAGCGAGTTCCGCGCGACGATGGGCGCGGAGGCGGTGCGCGAGCTCCTGTCGCACATCGATCTGGAAGAGCTGGCCGCGACCATGCGCGAGAAGCTGAAGGAGTCCACGGGGCAGAAGAAGGTCCGCATCGTGCGACGCCTCGAGGTGATCGAGGCCCTGCGGCTGTCCGGCAACAAGCCCGAATGGATGATCCTCGAAGCCATTCCCGTCATCCCGCCGGATCTGCGCCCCATGGTGCAGCTCGACGGCGGCCGCTTCGCGACTTCGGATCTGAACGATTTGTACCGGCGCGTGATCAACCGGAACAACCGGTTGCTCAGGCTCTTGGCGCTGAACGCGCCCGACATCATCGTGCGGAACGAAAAGCGGATGTTGCAGGAGGCGGTGGATGCCCTCATAGACAACGGCAGGCGCGGCAGGCCCGTCACGGGTCCCGGCGCGCGGCCGCTGAAGTCGCTGTCCGACATGCTGAAGGGCAAGCAGGGCCGCTTCCGGCAGAACCTGCTCGGCACGCGCGTCGATTATTCGGGGCGTTCCGTCATCGTCGTCGGGCCGGAGCTGAAGTTCTACCAGTGCGGTCTGCCCAAGAAGATGGCCCTCGAACTGTTCAAACCTTTCATCATGAAGGAGCTCGTGTACAACGGCTACGCGCACAACATCAAGAGCGCGAAGCGCATGGTCGAAAAGATCAGACCCGAGGTATGGGACGTGCTCGACGAGGTGATCAAGGAGCATCCCGTCCTTCTGAACCGCGCGCCCACGCTGCACAGGCTGGGCATTCAGGCCTTTGAGCCCGTGCTCGTCGAGGGCAAGGCCATCAAGCTGCATCCCCTGGTCTGCACGGCGTACAACGCGGACTTTGACGGCGACCAGATGGCCGTGCACGTGCCGCTGACCGTGGAGGCGCAGGCGGAGGCGCGCTTCCTCATGCTCTCCGTGAACAACATCCTGGCGCCCAAGGACGGCTCGCCCATCACGACGCCCACGCAGGATATGATTCTGGGCAGCTACTACCTGACGCATCCCGGCGAGGACGCGCGGAACACGCCCGCGGAGAAGGGCGACGGCAAGATCTTCACGGATTACGACGAGATGCTCATGGCCTACCGCAACGGCGCCGTCGGCCTCCACGCGCGCGTCAAGGTCAGACGCTACGCGGACGCGGACGACAAGCGCGGCAAGCTCATAGAATCCACGGTGGGCAGGTTCATATTCAACGAGGGGATCCCGCAGAATCTGGGTTTTGTGGACCGCGAGGCCGACAAGTATTCCATCGAAACGGACTTCCTCTGCGACAAGAAGCGGCTCGGGCAGATCATCGACCGCTGCTACAGGCTGCACGGCAACACGGAAACCGCGCTGATGCTCGATTACATCAAGGATGTCGGTTTCCATTACTCGACCGTCGCGGCCGTCACGATCAGCGTTTCGGATATGGAAATTCCGGACGAGAAGGAGCGGATCGTGACCGAGGCGGAGCAGACGATCGCCAAGTACGAAGCCGCCTACAGGAGCGGGCTCATGAAGGACGCAGAGCGCTACGACCACGCCGTAAAAATATGGAATAAGGCGACGGAGGATGTCGCGGACGCGCTGATGGAATCGCTCGGAACGCTGAACAACCTCTACATCATGGCGCATTCCGGCGCGCGGGGCAGCAAGAGCCAGATCCGGCAGATCGGCGGCATGCGCGGCCTGATGGCGAACGCCTCCGGCAAGACGATCGAAATGCCCATCAAGGCGAATTTCCGCGAAGGGCTTTCCGTTTTGGAATATTTCATCTCCACGAACGGCGCGCGGAAGGGCCTCGCGGACACGGCGCTGCGGACGGCCGAATCCGGCTATCTGACGCGCAGGCTCGTGGACGTTTCCCACAATGTCATCGTGCGCGAATACGATTGCGGCACGGACGAGGGCATAGAGGTGACGGCTTTTCTCGAGGACAAGGAGATCATCGAGCCGCTCAAGCACAGGATCATCGGCAGGGTGTCGCTGGCCGACATCGCGCATCCCGTGACGGGCGAGGTCCTCGTCGAGCAGAACGAGGAGATCTCCGAGGACGCGGCCGACGCCATAGAAGCGGCCGGCATCACGGCGGTGGCCATCCGCTCGGTCATGACCTGCCACAGCGAAACGGGCATCTGCGCCAAGTGCTACGGCCGGAACCTCGCGACGGGCGAGAACGTGAACATCGGCGAGGCCATCGGCATCACGGCGGCGCAGTCCATCGGAGAGCCCGGCACACAGCTCACGATGCGGACCTTCCACACGGGCGGCGTCGCGGGCGGCGACATCACGCACGGTCTGCCGCGCGTCGAGGAACTGTTCGAGGCGCGCAAGCCCAAGGGCCTCGCCGAGATCTGCGAAGCGGACGGAACGGTCGTTTCGATCCTGTCGCGCAAGGACAACAAGACGGAGGTCAAGATACGCGGCGAGGAGGAGAAATTGTACGTGATCCCCTACGGTCTGCAGATCAAGATCAAGGACGGCGATTACATCCGGGCCGGCGATCCGATCACGAACGGCTTCCTGAATCCGCACGACATCCTGCGGCTGAAGGGCGTGGAGGGCGTGTATCAATATCTGCTGAAGGAAGTGCAGCGCGTGTACAGGATGCAGGGCGTTTTCATCAACGACAAGCACATCGAGGTCATCGTCAGCCAGATGCTTTCGAAGTACAAGATCGACGAGGCGGGCGACACGTGGCTTCTGCCGGGCAGCTTCTACAGCAAGGCGGAGATCGACGAGGCCAACGCGTCCGTGCCCGAGGGCGGGGAACCCGCAGTCGGCAAGCGCATCCTGCTCGGCATCACGAAGGCTTCGCTCGCGACGAATTCCTTCCTCTCGGCGGCGTCGTTTCAGGAAACGACGCGCGTGCTGACGGACGCCGCGATCAAGGGCAAGACGGACAAGCTTTCAGGCCTCAAGGAGAACGTCATCATCGGCAAGCTGATTCCGGCGGGCACGGGCATGAAGCGTTACAGGGGCATCGGCGTCGATTACGGCGTCAATTCGGAATACATGGAATCTTTTTCCAATGTTTACGACGACGATGAGGACGAGGACGACGAGGCGGCGGAAACGGAGATCCTGGAGGTCGCCGGCATGACGGACGTCGCGGAGGGTTTTGTTCCGAGCGGGCATCATGTGGAGGAGTTTGGGGATGCCGCAGAGATCACGGAATTGGATTGATATCAAAAAATGCCACTTGTAAACAGGGGACATTTTATGATATACTAAACTTTGGTCTGCGATTTTGCGGGCCGGAAATCTGAGAGAAAGGAGAAGCGAGAATGCCGACTATCAACCAATTGGTCCGCGAGGGCCGGGAGAGGTCCGTCAAGAAATCGACGGCGCCGGCTCTGCTCAAGGGGCTCAACACCCTGC
>JAISNR010000149.1 GCA_031276135.1 Eubacteriales Family XIII. Incertae Sedis bacterium
AATTGCGGTATACTTAAAGAGTCAAAGGGCGGGATGCGGATCTCGTGCCCCACCCATTTTATTGGTTTCCTGCACCGCATCGGATTTTAGCGTTTACACAAAATTTGAAACACACCCCATAACCCGTTTCCCAATTGTCGCCGTCGGATATGTCGTCGATTCGGAAGATCGCGAATATGAATCTTTCGGCTTCGGTCATGCCGGGTTTGCGCGACGTGAGGACGCAAAGGTGATCTTTCCGGACTTTTCTCAATGCGAATGGCTTTCCGGGATTTTTGCCGGTCAGATGGATGCCCGCGAAGGCTTTCCAGTCGGTGAGCATCCGGCTTTCGTAGCAACAGGGCATCTGAATTTCGTTTCGTGAAATCCTCCCGTTCAGATATTTGCGACAATCGCTCCTGACGCCACACCATACATGTTTTTCCTCTTCTATGTTGCGACGCATTGTTTCATCGCCGCAAATTCCGTCAAAGCCGATCCGCGCGGCGGTTTTCCCTCCGTCGCAGTATGTGCATTTGAATGCCACATTTCCGCGTCTGCCCGATGCGGCTGTTGGGATCGTATTCATTGTGCTTTCTCCTCGTACTAATATTGCGTAGTGCAGAACGCATCTGCACATACTGTTATTGGGTGAATTGACCGAAGCCGTCTTTTAATAATATGACTATACAATTAGCGCATAATTATCATCAGGTTGGGAACCGGTATTACTCGGAGGCGGGCTTGCGCGTACTCAAGGGCCGCGCCCTTTGCGGCCACGCGCACAAGCGACGCGGTCAACTCCAACCGGCCAAAGGCCGGGGAGTTTTCGCATGGGGCCTTCCGGCCGTTTGCAAGGAACGCAAACGGGGATAGGCCCGCAAGCGACCCGACCGGAGAGTTGTACCGGTTCCCGGCCGGCGATTATGCTTTAACTGAATAGTCATCTTTAATAATGCCTTCCCTCACAGATACCTCTCGCCGTTTCTCATATAGATGCGCACGACATCGGCGCGCACCCAGCCGGTTCCGCCGTCCGGCAGTTGCACGTAATACCAGTTGTGGCCTTCGTGGTATTCGGTCAGCCCGAGCCAGTGCATGACGACGCTGCGATCCCCCGGTTCGATATACAGGATTTTGTTCGCGTCCGTGCCTGTGGATGGCGTGCTCCGCACGTAGATGCCATAGTCCTCGTAGCCCGTGACGAAGTACAGGTCCTCGTCCTCCGCTCCGCCCCCGCCGCTCGGCGGGGTTTCGGGGGAATAGATTGTTTCCAGAAGTCCCGAGCCGTCCAAGGCTATGCGGATGGCGGTGTCGTTGTATAACTCGGGCACTGCGTACAGCCAAGACCCGATTGCCATGATATCCTCGCAATAGTTTTCCGCTGGGATGTCCGCGATTTTTTTCATGTCGCCGTCTGCATCTGTTTGATTGGCTGTCCAATTTCCATAATCGAGATAATAAATGGTATCGCCGTTTGCGGCATAGGAAGTATACCGATTCATCTTCACCGTGGCGGCGGCAGAGGTTTCAAGAGTATTGAGGTTTACGGATTTAACGCCTATTTCTTTCGATTCATCCAAATTGCGGGAGACATAATTTGGCAGTAAATAAACATTGCCTTGGCAAAAGAGCATGACTTGGCCGCCGCTTTCACCTGAAAGTATTGGCGCAAATTCATTCGAAACCGGTTCTTCCTCCATGTTTTCAAATTCGCCGGATGAGAAAACCTGATCAATGGGTTTCCTGAATAGGCCACGCAAGTAAACGGTGCCATCATAGGAATCCGAGACAGAATCGTCGGAATCGTATTTTGTATAGTAAATATAACCGCGATAGACATTGGCTATCGAATATTCGGAATAAAGATTGGGTGTTGAAACCGATGAAACCTCGCCCTGATGTGTTATTCTGATCAAATTAAGTACAGTAACAAAAGAATCGTAGTTTGTAATATATACAGCGTCTTTGTCGGCACCCTTAAAATATGAAATACCGTCCAACTCAATAATTCGTTCCGGCGAAGAAAAGTCGCCATTGCCACGCATCAACCATGATCTCCAATCGTCTTCGTAATTGTTTTCAATCCAATACAAGCGACCGCCGGATACGGCAAGCCCCGCGATCTCATTGCCGTCCTTCGTCTGATATATTTTCTCGGCAACGGCGCCTTCCTCCTGCGAAATGCGCAGAATCGTGTTTGCGACATAAGACTCTCTTTTGGTAAAATACGCCATACCGTCGTAATACACAACAGACCCGAGATTGTCGCTGTCATCGACCTCCGCAAACGCGCCGATCCGTCCCCCGGCACCCGGCGAAACGGAAGCCCCCGGCGCACCCGCATACCCGCCGCCCGAGCCGGACGACGCCGGCGATTGCCCCGGGAATACATCGAGCACGACAATCAACAGGACCGCCAACAGCGCCAGCGCGCATCCGCCGCCTGCGACGGCAATCGGAATCAGCGGCAATTTGCGCTTCGGGGCAGGAACGCCGCGATCGGACGCGGGATCGTGCGCGGTGTCCGAAACGGCGTCAGGCACGGCGCCGGGATCGGCGGTTTGCGCCGGCTCACCGCCCGCCGCACCTGTGGAGGTCGCCGCGCTTGCGGAGGCTGCCGCGCCCGCAGAAGCATTCGCAACCGGTTCCTCTGCCCCCTCTGCCGTCAACGCCGACCGAAATTCCGCCATGCTCTGAAAGCGGTCCGCCGCGTCCACCTCCAGCGCCTTCATGATGGCGTCCTCCGCTTGCGCGGGGATCGCGAAGCCGCAGGCCGATATGGACAGGATTTCATCGTTTTCCATACGTTCCAGTGATTCGGGAGGCAGAAATCCCGTCACGGCGGAGTAAAAACAGGCGCCGAGCGCGTAGACGTCCGTGAACGCCCCCTGTCGGCTGCGGCGCATGTATTGCTCCTTCGGCGTGTATCCGGGTTTCAGCAGGGCGTCGAAGCTCCTGCTCTTATCTCCCAGGCTGTATTGCGCGGCGCCGAAGTCCAGCAGCTTGATCTCATCGTCCTTTGTGATATAGATGTTGTCGCAGGCCACGTCGCGGTGGATGATCCCCTGCGCGTGCACGGTTTCCAAGGTATCCAGCACGGGCATGAGAATGCGCGCGGCCTCCTCGTAAGGAATGCGGCCGCCCGCGTTTTTCAGATGCATTTTGAGGGAAACGCCCTCCACATAGTCCATCACGAAGTAGGAGGTGCCGTTTTCGTCGAAAAAGCTGATCACAGCGGCAATGCCGCGCAGATTTCCGAACGTCGCCATCGTCCGCGCCTCATCCAGAAAGCATTGCTTGCCGTATGCGAAACTGTCGCGTTTTTCTCCGGAGTAGGGCGAAACCTCTGCGGTTCCGGGCGTTCGCGTACAGATGCTCTCCGGCATGTATTCCTTGATCGCGAATTTCCGCAGGAGCTTGTTGTCGAAGGCCACATAGGTGATGCCAAAGCCGCCTTGCCCCAACACGCGGCCGACGACGTATTGGCCGGCGAGAAGGCTTCCCTCCGGCAGCGCGGTCGGATACTGCGATTCGTTTGAATGATTTTGATAACCGCAACGCGGGCAAGGGCCTTCGGGTATTTCGTTGAAACAATTAAAACAGTACATGCGATCTCTCCTTGCCTTGCGGCCTTCACCAAGTTACGTTGACGGAACCCGAGCCGAGGAATTCATTTGTGTCTTTGTTATAAAACTCAACGGACATCCTTCCGATGTCGGGAGATCGGCGATAGTAATAGTAATATGAAAAACCCCCGGATACCCATCCACTGTTTCCTGAATAAAACAGTTCGTTGAAGGATCCGACGGATGTCCCGCTTGCTCTGCTAACCCTGTATTTTATCCCGATGGACATGCCCGGCCTTCCCCCGGAGAGCGTGACATGCGCATAGAACGTATCGTACACGCTGACGGAGGACAGATTTGTGGTTTCGTCGTATTCCGAATTGTTGATCACCACCTCGGCCGTCCACGGATACAGAGCGTCGAACAGCCTCTCGCTGTCCAGGTAATACGCGGCGCTCAGATCGCCCAAATATTGGATGGTCGTGTCGTTCGCTTTCGTGTAATGCGCTTTTACGTATCCGTATTTCGCCTCTTTGAGCTTGGCGGCTTTTTCCTTGTAGTCGTTTCGAACCGCGTTCAGCCTCGAAATGGCTTCTTCGTATTGTCCTTCCTTCAAATATACAAGCGCAGTTTGGTATTTATTCTCGGTTTCGGCCTCGTCCCAGCCCGGGAGATTGTCCTTGTAAAAGCCGATGTTTTCGAAGATTTCCTCCGCGTCCTTGTAAGACGCTTTGGCCGACAATTCCTTCGCGGTTTCGTATTCGGCGTTCAGCGATTCCTTGACCTTGTCAAGGTACTGCGGCGATTCCCCGTACGAGCCGAGCGCGCTCAAGCCCTTCAGTGCGTCTGCAAAGCGCTTGTTCTCGTAATCGAACAAGGCCAAGCGGTATTGCGCCTCCGTCCGTTGCGCGGAACTGTCCTTGAAATCGCCCAGGGACGCAAAGGTTTCAAGGGCGCGCTCGTATTCTCCGGCTTCCAGATAGGCGGCGGCGATGCAGTAATCCGCATCGTTCAGGCGGGCGCGCACTTCCGTGCGCGCTTTGTAATCCTGCATGACGGCGACCGCCTCCGCGTATTGTTCGTTCGCGAGCAAAGCTTTGTATTCGCCGCGCGCCGAAAGGTATTGCACCCCGGCGCCGATCCACTCCGGCAATCCGCCGGCGATTGACAGCGCGACCACGATCGCAAGGGCCGCAACACCCGCCGAAATCCACACCGCCCGTTTGTTCTTCAAGAGGGAAGGCTTCGCCGCCGCTCCCTGCGCAAAAGCGCCGTCCGGAGCGGGGTCCTGTGCGCCGCTTGCCTCCGGCTGTTGCGGTTCTGCAAACCGGTCTCCGAACGCCGATTTGAAATCCGCCATGCTTTGGAAACGATCTGACGCATCGACGGACAGGGCCTTCATGATCGCACATTCCGCTTCGGGCGGCAATAAAACGCCGAGAGCCGACGGCTTTGCGAGGGAATCGTTCCCCATTCGATCCGGCGCCGCAGGCGGCAGTGCGCCGGTGAGGGCCTTGTAAAAACACGCGCCCAAGGCATACACGTCGGTAAAGGCACCCTGCCGCCCGCGGCGCATATACTGTTCCTTGGGCGTGTATCCCGGCTTCAGCATTACGTCGAAGCTGCGGCTCTTTTCGCCCAAGCTGTATCCGGCCGCCCCGAAATCGAGGAGCTTGATTGCATCGTCCTTGGTTATGAAAATATTCTCGCACGCGACGTCGCGATGGATCAGGCCGCGTTCGTGCACCCGGCACAGCGTATCCATGACGGGGACGAGTATGCGGGCCGCGTCCTCGAAGAGGATTTTCCCGCCCTTGTTTTTCAAGTGGTTTTCAAAGGAAATGCCCTCGACATAGTCCATGGCGAAATACGATGTGCCGTTTTCCTCAAAAAACGTCCGCACGGCCGCGATTCCGCGCAGAGTTCCGAACGAGGCCAGCACCTGCGCTTCGTTGAAAAAGTGTTGCTTGCCGTATTCGAAAACCCCCGCGTTTTCATCGGAAGCCGTCATGACGGCAGATGTTTCGGGCGCGCGGCAACAGATATCTCTCGGAAAAAACTCCTTTACCGCGACCTTCATGCGCAGCTTTTCATTGAACGCCACATAGCTGATTCCGAAGTTGCCCTGTCCGAGCACGCGGCCTATGATGTATTGATTGTCCAAAACCGTACCTTCCGCCAAAGCCGAAGGATATTCTTCGGTATTCGAAAGATTCGGATAACCGCAGTGCGGACAGGCGCCGCCGGGTATCTCATGAAAGCAGTTCCCGCAATACATAACCCTCACCATCCTTTGCGATCAGAATTTTATGACGAAGCATTCGGCGCCTATGCGTATTTCACAATTGCTGCGAAGCTTGCTCGGCGCGTGTATGCGCATTCCGTCCACATAGGTGCCGTTTGTCGAATTCAAATCCTCGATGAAAACGGCGCCGCCCGAAAGAAACAGCCGGGAGTTTTTCGGCTCCGCCGAATCGTCCGAAAGCGCGATGCCGCAGTCCCTGTCACGGCCGATCAAAATCTCGCCGCCGTCCGGCAGGATAAGACGCAGGATGTCCCCTGTGGCAAATTCTGCGGCGATGGGGACGCCTTCGCCTGCCGGAGGCCTTCCTGCGGCCCTGTTTTTTTCCGGCCCGCGCCGCTTTCGGGTTTTGTTTTTTCCGAATCGCCTTGCGATGAACAGCGCAAGCAGGAGCGCGAGCAACAGGGCAAGCGTCGGGATTGCGATCAAGAGTGCGGTTTTGAGGTCAAACGCGCCTTTTGACGCGCTTCCTGCGGAATCGGCGTCGTCGTCTTTGGGAAAATCTTCTTCGACGGCGCTCGGCGTCGCGATCTGCTCCGGCGTCGCGGGAGGCGCCTCTTCTTCCGGTTCTCGTTCGCTCGACGGAGCGGCCGACGCGGCATTTCCGATAAATGCAAGCGCGTCCGTGCGCGCGATGTATTTTGGAGACAGAATTCCCGCATCGAAATAGCGCACCTCCAAGGAATAGTCTTCCTGTCCCAGCAACTCCGAGGGAAATTTGAATTTCGCGAAGGTGAGCATGTTTACGCGTTGCGTGATTTCATCGGCCAAGCGCTCGGCGGAAGCCTTGTCGGTCAGTATTCCCTGTATGCCGCAGGTCGCGTCCGCAAGCTCCGCGAGCGCGTCCTCGTCGCTTGCGTCGGCGCCGACCGCGACGGCGCAGATCATCACGGGGGCGGAAGTTTCCAATGTTTCCATGACGACCTTCGCGTTTTTTCCGCTCGTGTCCTTGCCGTCCGTGATCATGACGATGATATTGACCTGACCGTCCGCTCTCGGTTGCGCGTCGTAAAACGCCACAGCTTCCGAAACGGATGCGTACAAATTCGTGTACGGCGCGTCGAACGCCGCCGCGTTGATGGCCTCCAGCAGCCGGTCCTTATCCGTAAACACGTCCGAAATCGTGAGCGCGTCGCCGATCTCTCCCAAGTAAAAGCGCAGATCGCCGTTGGCCCTGCTCCAAAAGCAATCGGCAAAAAGCGAGATCTGCTCGCGGTATGCTTTTACCGAGCCCGATACATCCAACAAAACCATGTACGACACCGGCGTGTCGTCCGTGATGGTTTCCGTTTTGTAGGGAGTCAGGGTGTCGGAGATTTCTTCTTCGCCCTTGTACAAAAAAGCGCGCGCTTCCGGTTGCGTTTCCGATTCGGGCAACTGCGCGTAGGTGTAGATGACCCCGTTCTGAACGAACGCGGCGGCCATCGCCGCGTATTCCTCCGCCGAAGCCGACAGGAGAGGGCAATATACGAGAGAGAACAACAGAATGCACACAATCGATCTTTTACGCATGGCCGATCCCTTTCACAAACACGGTCAGCAGTGAAAAATTATCGTTTCCCGCCGGCGCGCGCCGGATGTGCCGCAGAAGCAAATATTCCGCCCATCTGCGCGGCGTATCCGACTTCAACAGATCGATCAACAATTCTTCGTCGCGGAGATATTCCCAAAACCCGTCGCTGCACAGCAGAAAGGCGTCCCCGTCGGACAATGACACTTCCGAGCCGATCGCCGGCCTGCAGATCTCGCCGCCCATGACGTTGAGAAGGCTTGACCTGTCTTCATCCGACGCGATGTCGTTGTGGCCGATTTCGCCGCACGCGTATTTCTTGTAAGCGACCGTATGATCCGCCGTAAAAGCCGTTAAGCGCCCCCCGGAGAAATAATAAAGCCTCGCATCTCCGACATGCCCCCAAAAGGCCGTGTTTCCGATTGCGCTGAGCAAAACGGCCGTCGTTCGTGCCCCCGGAAATTTCGCGTGTGCGCGCAGGAGCGCGTTTTGTGCATGCAGAAAGGCGGCTTCCATGTCCTTTGGGCCGTTTATTTCGCATCGCAGCAACGCGTCCACAACAAGCCGGGACGCCGTTTCTCCGTGCTTGTGTCCGCCCAAACCGTCCGCAACCGCGAACAGGCCGCCGTTCTTTCGCTTCGCGGTTCCCGTGAAATCCTCATTTTTCTCGCGGCCCCCGATGCCGCTGTACGCAAACGATGTAAGCATCCTTTACTCCAAATCCACATATACCGTGTTTTCCGGTTCACCCAAGTAAAAAGAGTCCCGCGCTTTCAGGTTGTAGGGTACGCCCGGCGCCAGCTTTTGCCCGCTTGCGAGAAAGGTTCCGTAGCTCGAGTGCAAGTCCGTCAGGACAAAGCAATCATTTCCCCTGTCGAAGCGGATGTTGCAGTGCTGTGAACTCACGCCGGGCGTTCCGTCGCGAAAGACCAAGCGGCAGGCCGCCACGTCGCGTCCGAGCAGAACGGGCGCACCGGACAATTCGATGGCGATGTTGTTGTGCTGCGCCAGCGTGGAGCGAAGAAAGGGCTTGCGCTTCGGCGCGGCGGAAGCGGTCGCCTGCGCAGGCGGAGCCTCGGCCCGTTGAGATCCGTTCGGCGCCGCCGGCGCGGTCGCCTGCGCTTTCAGGTGATGCCGTTTGGAAGATTTCAGAATGAGCAGCAATGTCACGACAAAAGCCACAACGGCAATGCCCAGCAAGCAAACGATCAAAATCAATTTCATATCGATGGCATTGGTGCGCATCTCGTAGGGTATGCCGTTGGTGCGCAACAAGGGCAGCAAATCGTCCACGGAAATGGCATAAAAGATATTGTCCGCGAGCGAGACTTGATAATTGATGCCGACGACATTGCCGTCGGAATCGACCAAAGGCCCGCCGGAGCTTCCGTGATTTATGTTGACGTCGGTCTGATAGATCCGATTGCCCGTTCCCGACTCCGTAATGACGCGGCTGATCGTCCCCTTTGTGACCGTGGAATCGTCGATGTCGGCCACGGAAGCGGAGGCCTTATAGAAATCGGATGCGCTCGGATAGCCCACCGCCCAAAACTCGTCGCCCACGGGCGCTTTGGAGAATTCTCCCAATTTCAGGCAACTGCGTTTTGTGGTCGGATTGTTCAGCCGCAAGACGGCGATATCTCTCGATTTGTCATAGGCGACCAAGAAGACCTCTTCCATGTCGCCCTTTGAAAACGCGGCATATACGGGGAAGTTGGCCTTGGGCGTCGTTGGATCGCTGAGGTCGTAATAGGATGAGATTTCGCGGGCGTATTCCGAAAACACGTCGTCGAGCATGTCAAAACATTCGATTACGTGATAATTTGTGATGATGTACTGCGCGTCCTCTCCCTTGGCTCCCACGAAGAAACCGGTGCCGGATGTCCGCACATCCGACAGTTGGCCGTCCAAATACGCGGGGCCCTCCCAGTAGATCAGCACAACGCCTCTCCGAACGGCGTGGATGTCCGGTTCCGCCGCGACGGGCACGGCGGAGGCAAACAAGAAAACGAAGATCGCGGCGATGCAGACGAATTTTTTCATCGAAGCTCCTTTCAACGCGCACAGCGAATTACGATTGCCATATAATTGTCTTGATTTGGCCGGCGCAGTTCGGATACAAAGCCCTCCATGCAGTCACAGGCCCGCCCCGGCGGATGGTTTAGCGCAAGGGCGATTTTTATGTCCCCGATCGCATCCGAAATTCCGTCCGAACACAAAAGCAGGACATCGTCCTCCTCCAATTTTAAGGGCAGACGGGAATATTCGAGGTCTCCCAATTCGGTATTGCCGATGAACTCGCTCAATCGTGCAGCGTCCGGATCGGCGTCCGCGCGGGCTTTGTCGATGGCGCTTCCCGAGAAAATTTCTTTCAGGTACAATTGATTGCGCAGGTTCTGCGCTTCGTTCAAGCGCAACAGCAAATTTCCCCGCTTGAGAAAAAGCGCACTGTCGCCCACGCTGCACCACCAAAGGCGTTCCTCGTGAATCTTGACCAAAACCAAGGTGGCGCCGCCGCGGCCTCCGAATTGCGCGTGTACGCGCCGATTGACGGAGCAAAGTCCTTCCCGCAGTCCTTTCGGGATATCCGGCATAAACGGCGAAAACAGTTCCAGGCACAGATCCACGGTTGCGCGGCTTACCCGCTTGCCGTCCTCCATTCCGCCCATTCCATCGGACAAAACGGCCAGCAATCCCTTTTTTTGCACATCAAAAACATTTTGATAGTCCGACAGTCCAAGCGAATCCTCTTGCCGCTCTCGTGTGCCCATGCCCTGCAAACAGGCGATCTGATAGGAAAGCTTTGCGTCCGGACGATAGATTTTCCGCGTTCTTCCAAGTTTATTCCGTTGCATCTTCTTCACGCTTATCCCAGCGGAACGCGGCGCCGCAGAGCGGAACGAACAGCAATACCGTGTCGCCGAACACGATGCGGTCGTGCGCGCTGAGCTGCGTCGGCGCATACACCGAATCGCCGTTCACATAGATGACGTTCCTGTTGTCGGCGGGTATGATGTGGAACGCGTCTCCTTTTTCGGCATAGGCCAGCTTCGCATGGTTTTCGCTCGATATCGTCAGGTCGCCGGAGATGCAAACGTCCATCTTTGCGGAGCGGCCTATGGAGTTGATACGGCCCTTGAGATCGTAGCTTTTGCCCCTGTCCGGGCCGTCCGTGCAAACCAACCAGCCGACGACGGGGTCGAAACCCAGGCTGTGCTTCAGCTGTCCGACGGTTTTGTTGTCGTCCGTCACCGAAATGCCGTAGCCGCGCGGCGGAAGCGTCGCGCCGCTCTCCGTCGCGGATTTCCCGCGCTGTGCTTGGATCGGCGGAAGCGTCTTGTTGTCCGCCAAGACCGAAACCGCGGCGCGTGCGCCGGTATCGCGGCCCGCGTTGCAGTACGGGCATATGCTGTGAACCTCGGGATCGTACATATGACCCCTGCCGCATTCTATGAACGCCATGAAAAAGCCTCCCGTGTGTGAGATTATCCGGCGAAGCCGTCCGCTGTGGTCACGTTTTCCGTCGGATTTAAGCGCGTATTGTTAATTCTGTCAGGCAATGCTTATTTTAACTTTGGTTTTTGCTTCAGCAGCTATTATATCGAAATAACGTGCACAACAACGCCCATCAAATTCCATTTTGTGTCATCGGAAAAGCGACGCTATGAGCGACCAGACAATGAAGCCGATCACGATATAAGGCCATATGCGGCGACCGTTTGCCCCCCAATTTCCATCGGCTGCCGCAGTTTTGACAGATGGCCTCGGTCGTCGTGACGGATTTGATTTTAGCGTTTATACAAAATTTGAAACACACCCACCTAAACCGATATTTCCCTCACTGATTATGACATCACTTTGAATTTTGCCTGTTGCCGCAGTTTTGACATACGAATATTGTGCTTTCGTCATTGTACATTTTCCCTCTGCGCCGAAAAAGATTTTTAATAAATTGCGGATTTTCGTATTTTTTCTTTTTTATCGCGCAAACGATTGCACAAACCCACGCGACGCAAACGTAGTACATAATGATAATGAGGTATTTGTACATCCATTTAAAGAATAATGCAATCACATACAGCCAACCGAAGAAAATGAGCCATAAACACCCATGCCCTTGTTTGAAATATCCTTTCGTAACCGCTTGCGCAACCATATTTTCCGAACCGCATTTTTTACATGACATTACAACATTCCTCCTCAACAACGCCTAATTTGAAATTTCAGGTCATTCCGATTCTGTGCCGGCTTCATCGACTTGTGCCTTATGGTTTTTGGTTTTAATACAATTCGTTCGTTTTTGTGATGCAAAAATGTTTTTGTTGCTAATTGCCGCAATGCTTTCGGTTTACGTAGGCAGCCGAATAAATATGTGTCTTTGTGTTTCTTACGGTGTCTGCGGTTGTCCGGGCTCGCCCTGCGTGCCCGTTTGATCGTTCGGCGTCTGCTGCGTGCCGTCCTGCGATTGGCCCTCGCCGCTCGGGGTTTGTTCCGCCGGGATGTCCGGCTGTGGTTGCGTGTTGTCCGGGGTTTGCTGCGTGTTGTCCGGTTGTTGTTGCGCGTCGCCCGGGGTTTGCGTTCCGCCATTTGGGATTTGCTCCGTTGCGCCGTTCGACGGTTGCTCCGTGTTGCTCGGCGTTTGCGCGGGTGGGGGCGGGGTGATTTGGAGCGTGTAGGAAGAGGAGGATATCGCGTAACTGCCTACTTCTATCCAATAAGTTTGTCCGGCTTCAAGTCGTAGCGTGTTGTGGCTGGAGTAACCAGTGTAAACCTTGCTTGCTCCTTTTTTTGTCATGCTATACAGAGTCCATTTTGTTTCAGAATAATCTGCCTGCAAGAAAACAGTGTAGTCTCCGCTTACGGATGCATTAAAGTAATATCTATTGATTTGGCGTGAATCGGAAATCGTCCCGGCAACGCTTTGTCCTCCCGTGATCGACATTGGCACGCTGATTTTTATTGTATACGGATCCGAATTGCCGCTTAATTTGATAAGATATGTCTGCCCTGCTTCAAAATCCGCATAGAGTGAAAAATCATCTCCTAGCTTGTTTTCTCCCACCGAATCATGTACGGACATGTGTAAAAAACCGGGGCCGGACATGCTGGAGGAAATACTCTGACCTTTTTTCACCGAATAAAACCCATACCGTCCGCTCACAGGCGCGGTATAACTGTACCACTTGATCTCCGAGCTGCTGTCATGCTCGCCGCTGATCGTGTCGCCCGTGACGACCGTCGGCTTCGGCACCGCATTTTGTTGCTGATTTTGCGTCTGTTGTTGTGTCTGGTTCTGCTGTTGGTTTTGATTCTGTGTCTGCTGTTGATTTTGCGTTTGCTGCTGATTCTGCTGTTGCTGTTGATTCTGCGTCTGCTGCTCTTTCTTCTCCGGCGGCTCCGGCTGTTGCTTTTGCGCGGGAAGCAGGCCCGTCGCGTCCTCTTCGGCCGTTTTGTCCGTGTTTCCGTATTGAAACGCCCGCCACAGCATCGCCGACGCCTCGGCGCGCGTGAGCGTGTCCTGCCCGCGGAACGTCCCGTCCTCATAGCCGCTGATCAGGCCGTTTTCGACCGCGACGGCCACATAGGGCTTGATGCCTTCGGAGATGGATTTCTCGTCGCTGAACATGTTCTCCAAGATGCTGATGTCCGCGAGATGTGTGTCGTAACCCTTCAGCTTCACAAGGGCCACGGCGACGTCCTCCCGCAGGGCCGGCGTGTCGGGGCGGTAGGTCAGACCCCTTGCGCTGCTGTAGCCGGTCAGATAAGTTCTCGCCGCGTTCACAAAGGGGCGCGCCCAGTGCTTCTGCATGTCGGAATAGTCTGTGGACATGTCGTTCGCGTTGACCTGTATGCCTGCGGCGCCGACCATGATCTTCGCGAATTCCGCTCTTTTTATGTTGCTCGACGGCTTGAAAGTGCCGTCCGGATATCCCGATATGACGCCCCTGTTCACCAGGTCCGCGACATAGGAAAAGGCCCAGTGCGCCTTGGGCACGTCGGAAAACTGCTGCGCGTATTCCTTTTCGGGCGCGTTTTGAAGCTCTTCGCCGTATTCGAGCGCCCACGCGGACACGGGCGCGACGAACAACAAGATCAAGGTAAAAATGCGGATTCCCAATCTGTGCGCAAATCTCTTCTGTTTCATGACTTCCCTCCAATTTCCTCGGCGCGATCGATGCTTTTTGCGGACGTCGTTATAAAAAAGAAGCAAAACAAAAAACCGCTCACGTCTTTCGTGCAACCACAAACAGACATGAACGGTGTTCAATGCGAAACGGCATACCAAAACGCCACCACGCATACGCCTTGCGAATCGGAACCCGGCAAGGTATAATAATGGCATGCTCGGCGTCGGGTTTCCCCGATATGCTGCAGGTGTGGTTGGCACCTTCGGTATAGGGCGGTTTGCTACCAACAAACCGC
This sequence comes from Eubacteriales Family XIII. Incertae Sedis bacterium, assembly GCA_031276135.1. GTDB lineage: Bacteria > Bacillota > Clostridia > Peptostreptococcales > Anaerovoracaceae > JAITLA01. The sequence continues at coordinate 13,784 of JAISNR010000149.1, forward strand.
CCTGCCCGGCATTTATTTTGTTTTGCTTCTCTTTCCATTTATTATAAAGCTTTCGCGACAGGAATGCAATTCCTTTTTATGGCGATCATTATAAGGACAGTATAATACATCGAAAAAAGGCCGGGGTCGCCTGTGAAGCGACGGATGCAATTCGTTTCCGTCGCATGTGTTTCCCCGTTCGTCCGCCCGCGGCCGAGCTGCGGGTTTTGCCCGGCCCGCCGGCAGGGAAGCGGAACGCGGATGCCCTTCAAATCGCCCGAAACGGCGCAAAAACCATTGACAGCCTCAAGAACATGGTATATGCTAAAGATGTGTTGCAAACAAAAGTTTTTTAGGCGGGGCGGCTTGTTTTTTCGCACCGGCTTTGTGTATCGTCGCAATCCCCCTTGTCTTTTGGAGAGGAGGGCAGCGCAGCATCGATTCATACGGGGTTTTCAATTCCCCGGCGGCTTGCGGATCGACGGTTTTTGGGGGAGGCCGACGGTTCGGCTTCCCGATCCGGCGCGCGCGGCGCCTCGGATTTCGGGCAGAGCCAAAAATTGAAAACATTCAAAAGGGTGAACTACAGGGATTATTGAAAGGAGGATAGGAATATGGGCAGAAAGATACCCATGAGCCAGGTCGCCATCGTCATGGTCATAACGATTCTGCTGTTCTGCTACGCGCTCAATATTTTTCACAAGATATTCTTCGGCGGACAGGAAACGTCGCCGCTGTACTGCGGCTACGGTGAGTTGCACATCCCGCTGATCCTCGCGGCTGCGGTCGCCGCGATCGTCGCGGTCATCAACGGATATAAATGGAAATTCCTTGAAAACGGGGTCATCGCGGGCATCTCGCGGGCCATGCAGGCCTGCCTCATTCTCATGGTCGTCGGCATGCTGATCGGCTCGTGGATCGCCGCGGGCATCGTCCCCGCCATGATCTACTACGGTTTAATGATATTGAATCCGGCCATCTTTCTGGTTTCCAGTTGCATCATCTGCTCCATCGTTTCGATCGCGACGGGGTCTTCTTGGACGACCGCCGGCACGATCGGCATCGCGCTGGTGGGCATCGGCATGGGCCTCGGCCTGAATCCCGCCATGGTCGCGGGCTCCATCGTGTCGGGCGCCTATTTCGGCGACAAGATGTCGCCGCTGTCGGACACGACGAACATGGCGCCGGCGGTCGCGGGCTCGAACCTCTTCGAGCACATCCGCCACATGATATGGACCGTCACGCCGTCGCTCATCCTCGCGCTCGTGATCTACGCCATCATGGGCCTCGGCAGGATCGGCAGCGACATGGACATGTCCGCCGTCGCGGAGCTCCAAGCCGCGCTCGCGGAGTCGTTCGACATCAGCCCGTTGCTGCTCATCCCGCCCGTGCTGGTCATCGTGATGGTCGCGCTCAAGACGCCCGCGATCCCCGGCATGCTGGGCGGCGCGATCCTCGGCGTCATCATGGGGATGATCTTCCAGGGCGTCTCGCTTTCGGATTGGTTCAGCCTTTTGCATTACGGCTACGAATCGGCGACGGGCAACGCGGACATCGACTTGCTTTTGACAAGAGGCGGAATGAATTCCATGATGTGGACGGTCAATCTCATCATATGTGCGATGATGTTCGGCGGCATCATGGATTCCTCGGGCATGCTGGCGACCTTGGCCGAGGCCATGCTGAAGCTCGCGAAGAACGTGGGCGCCCTCGTCACCGTCACCGTGGTTTCCTGCATTCTCATGAACGTCATCGCCTCCGACCAGTATCTGTCGATCATCCTCACGGGCAGAATGTACAGGGAGGCCTTCGAGGACATGCGCCTCAAGAACAAGAATCTATCCAGATGCCTCGAGGACTCCGGCACGCTCACGTCACCGCTCGTTCCCTGGAACACCTGCGGGGCGACCATGCGCACCTTCCTCGGCGTGCCGACGATGCAGTACGCGCCTTTCGCCTTCCTGAACCTGATCAACCCGCTCGTTTCGATCTTCTACGGCTTCACGGGCATTTCCATGGAGAAGATGACGGAGGAGGAATATCAGGCCGTGCTTGCAAACAGGAAGATCGACAAAGAGGCCGCGCTGCGGGCTGCAGAGGCTTAAGAGCCGGTAAGCAAAGCTTGCGGTGATTTTGGGACAATAACCTTGCGTGCGAGGCGTCCGGGCGTCCGCTGTGGAGAACCCGCCGCCTCGCTTTGTTGCAATAACGGGCTTGCCTCGGGCGGGCTTTGAGAGGTATGAACAAAAAAACGGCGGAAGCGGTGCGGCGCATGCTCGAGAGCGGATACGCGCGGGAAACGGACGGCTTTGCGGCGTTTTCCCCGCGCGACGGTTGTTTGACGCGCGATTCTGCGACGGACGCGGGCACGCCTTTGGATACAGCGTTCGCGTTCGGGGTGATCCGGCTCGCCGCGACGCTCGACTGCGACGTATCGAAGGAGCTCAAGAAGGAGCTGCGGGCGGCCTTTGGCATCGCGCCGGCCAAGTCCCTGCTCCGCGAGGAGATGACGGCGATTCTGGCGCCGCCGCACGGTGCGCGCGGGCTCAGGCTTGCGGTGGACGCGGGGCTTCTGCCCCACATCCTCGGCGCGGGCGTCTGGGAGAACGCGCGCGACGGCGAACGCGGGGAATTCATGACGCTCGCCGAGAATCTGGAGCTGGCGCGCCCCGAAACGGCGTATCGCTGGGCGTTGCTGTTCCGCCGCTTCGACCGGAAGCGGATGGAGGCCGCCGTGATCGCGTTGCGCTTCGGCGGCGACACGGAAACGAAGCTCTTGAAAACCCTGCGCTATACCGACAAGATATACTTCCTGAACACGAAGCTCGAATTCAAGCGATTCGTCAATCGTTGCGGATTTGATGACTATTACTTCATAGACCGGGTCGCGCGGCAGGAGAAGAAGATCTTCGACCGCCGCGATCTGAAGATAGAGAACAGGCTCTACATCCTCGAGGAGATCAAGGCCAAGGGCGAACCGCTCACGCCGGACGACTTGGCGGTGAACGAAAGCGATCTCGTCGAAAGCGGGATCTGCGCCGCGGGGGAGGAATGCGGACGCATCCTGTCCTCGCTCATGGACGTCGTGATCGTAAAGCCGCAAAACAACAGGAAGGACATCCTTCTCAGGGAGGCCGCGCGGATCAAGCGGAATCCCCTGCGCCTCTTGACGAACAAGGTGGACTGGATCAGATGACGGGACACAATCGGTATCGAACACTATGGTAAAATACATCCGCATAGTCGCGTTGATCCTGATCGACGCCGTTACGGTCAACATTTCATTCATATTGGCCTATCTCATGCGTTTCGATTTCAACGTGGAGTCGGAGGTTTTTTTGAACTACATCTCCGCTTACGCGGACAATATACTCGTGCTCACGGTCACGGAACTCGCCGTGTTCTTCGTCTGCGGCCTCTATCAGAGCCTTTGGCGCTACGCGGGCGCGGAGGAGATCGTGAAGATCTTCGCCACGACCGGCATCGCGATTCTCGCCTGCATCGGCTATATGCAGTTCACGCAGCAATCCGTTCCGCGAAGCGTGTTCATCATGAGCTTCGTCCTGAACATCTTCTTCGTGGGCGGCGTGAGAATCACGTACAGGCTGTTTCGGACGATCAGGCAGCAAAAGGGTTTCAACCTGCGCGGCCTGTTGGTTCGGTTCGGGAGCGTGGAGTTCGTCGGAGGCAATGTTTCCAAGGTGATGGTCGTGGGCGCCGGCGACGCGGGGGCGTCGATGATCCGGGAGATACGGCGTCACCCCGAGTACGGCAAGAAGGTCGTCGCGGCCATAGACGACGATCCGTCCAAGAAGGGCAAGCGCATCATCGGCGTCAAGGTCGCCGGCGGCCGGAAGGACATCCGCAGCGCGGCGCGGCGTTGCGGCGCGGACGAGATCATCATCGCCATTCCCTCGGCCACGAAGAAGGAGATTCAATCCATCGTCAACGAGTGCAACAAGACGCGATGCAAGCTCAAGATATTGCCGGGCCTCATCGACCTGATCAACGAAAACGTGAGCATCAATACGTTGCGCGACGTGGACATAGAGGATTTGCTCGGCCGGGATCCCGTGCAGGTCAACCTGCGGGAGATCAGCGGCTACATCGAGGGGCGCATCGTCATGGTGACGGGCGGCGGCGG
>JAISNR010000205.1 GCA_031276135.1 Eubacteriales Family XIII. Incertae Sedis bacterium
ACCGCATGCCCGGAAACACGGCCCGGCGTCGCGCCGGCCCGCATTTTCTCGTAAAAGGCATACCCCTGTATTATACATGCAAATTGTGAAAAATGTCAACGGCTCTTCGTGTATTTACACTATTTCCCAGTATGCGCATGCCCTATGCGCTTCCCGCCGCCGGGTTTGGGAAGCATGCCCTTCGGATGCCAAATGTATTTTTCGACGACAGAATCGGTGCCGCGCGCCTCAGCATATGCGCGGCAAGCCCTCCCCGCGCAGGGTGTCCACGCGCCGCGTTCCGCCGAGGCGGGTCTGCATGAAAACACCGCGCCCCGCCGCGATGCGACCGATGACGGCGGCGTTTTTGCCGTTTTGCGTCCCGCGCGCCGCAGACAGGGCTTTGTCCGCGTCCGTGCCGTCCACCACGGCGATCATCTTGCCCTCGTTGCCCATGTACAGCGGATCCAGCCCCATCAGGCCGCAAAAGCCCCGCACGGCCGCATCGACGGGGATGTCCTCCTCCCGCAGCGTCACGGAACAGGCGGAGCTCTCGGCGATTTCGTTCAGCACGGCGCCGAGCCCGCCGCGCGTCACGTCGCGCATGGCTTTTACGCGCGCGCCCGAGGCGTGCAGGGCCTCCGCGACATCGCGCAGGCAGGCGCAGTCGCTCTCGATGCCGTTCTCGATGCCCATGCGCGCGCTGAGTATGCAGGCGTGGTGGTTGCCGAGGCTGCCCGACAGGAGAACCGCGTCGCCGGGCGCGCAGGCGTCGGCGGCGATCGCGCGCCCGGCCGGCACGACGCCGATGCCCGCCGTGTTGATGTACAAGCCGCCGCCCACGCCCGCCACCTTCGTGTCCCCCGCGACGATGCGCACACCCGCGCCGCGCGCCGCCTCGGCCATGGAAGCCGCGACGGTGTCGAGCAGACCGACGTCGAGTCCTTCTTCCAATATGAAACCGCAGCTCAGGTAAAGGGGAAGCGCGCCCATCATGAGCAGATCGTTCACCGTGCCGCAGACGCTGAGCTTGCCGATGTCGCCCCCCTTGAAAACGAGCGGCGTCACGACGAAGCTGTCGGTGCTGAAAGCGAGGCGGGCCGGCGGGCCAGCGGACGGGCCGGGGCCGGCGGACGGGCCGGGGCCGGCGGGTTGCTCGGCGGGCAAACCGACGGACGAACCGAGATCCGTGCCGGCGGGCGAATCGGGGTATGGCTCGGCGGACAGCCCTGCGGCCGCGCCGGCGCCCGCGAGAGCCCCGGGCAAGTCCAGAACCGCCGCGTCCTCCAATCTGGCCAAAACGGGATCGGAAAACCGCTTGCCGAATATATCCCGCACGAGCAACGCGGAATCAAGGCCGCCGCTGCCGTGGGCCGCCGTAATCTTCATGTCTGTGTCTCCTCGCTTTCGATCGGTAAATTTTTCAAATTTTATCTATTTTTTACGAAAATTGCATATAGCTGTGCCATATCCCGCAGGACCCTTCCGCCGACACCATGCAGGGGCCGACCGGATGCTCCGGGCGGCAGACGGTGCCGAAGGCCGGGCATTCGTTCGGATCGATCCGGCCCGTGATCACGTCGCCGCAACGGCAACCATCGGGGAGGATGTCCTCGTCCGAGAACTCCGGACCGCCGCCGTCGAAGTGCGCGTATTCCTTTCGCAGCCGAAAGCCGGAATCGGGTATGGCGCCGAGTCCCCGCCAGAAAGCCGTGCAGGGCTCGAAGTACTTCGCGATCAGGGCGCGCGCTTTGGCGTTCCCATCTTCCCGCACCGCAGACGGGTAAAGGTTGCGCACAACGGCCCGCTTCTCGGAAACGGCGCGCACGAGCTCAAAGACCGCCGCCAGGATGTGTTCGCCCTCGAAGCCCGCGATCACGAAGGGCTTATCGTACAGCTCGGCAAGGCGCGCGTAAACGCCCGCACCCGTGATCACGCTGACGTGGCCGGGACAGAGGAAGCCGTCCGCGCCGCCGCGTTCCGAAACCCACGCAAGGGCCGGCAGCACGGATTTCAACGCCGTGACGAGGCGTATGTTCTCGATGCCCTGCGCAAGGGCCTCCTCCAGCACGAGGGCATAGGCGGGAATCGTCGTTTCAAAGCCCACCGCAGCCAGCGCGAAGATCGTGTCCGGTTCCCGCTTCGCGCGCGCCAGCGCCTCGAAGGGCGCGTACATCATCTCGATGCGTCCGCCCTCCGCGCGCGCGTCCGAAAGGCTGCCGCGCGCGCCGGGCGCCTTCAGCATGTCGCCGAAGCTCATCACGGCGTGGCGCCCGGTCTTTGCGAGTGCGGCGCAACGGTCGATGTAGGCGGCGGGCGTGACGCAGACGGGGCATCCGGGCCCCGAAACCAGCCGTATCTCGGGCGACAGCAGACTCCGCACGCCGGTCTTGAAGATTGCGGCGGTATGCGTGCCGCAGACCTCCATGATCGAAATGGGCGGCCCGTCGTAGCCCATCAAAAACGCTTTTGCGCGCGCGATCCCCATCTGCTTCAAGCCGGGGCAAGCTCGGAAAAGAGGGACAGGATCTCCTCCGCCGATTCGCGCGACATCACCTCTATGGCGCAGCCCGCGTGCACCAGCACGTAATCGCCGGGCGCGGCCGTCACCGCCCCCGTGTGCACATCGACGACATTGCCGCTGAAATCAACCTTCGCGTGATTGCCTGATATCGAAATCACCCTGCCGGGCAGAGCAACGCACATAATTATGACCATTCCTTTCTGCGAAAGGCACAAAACGACATGAAACCGGGGTGCCTCTGCGTTGCGATTGTTGTATACGGAAGAAAGAACTCGTCCAAGCCGAGTTGCTTTCTGTTCGGTTCTCTGCAACGGTGTAAATCCGTCCGAGCCTTTCTTACAGTATACTGTGTCCGGCCGCGTTTTTCAATAGCGACATCGTTAAAAGGAAAAAACGGGTTCGGATTTCTTTTTACGACTATCCGATTAACGCATAATCGGCATTTCGGGGTCGAGGCCGGGATTGATCGGAGGCGGGGTTGCGGGCATACAAGCGGTCAACTCCAACCGGCCGGAGGCCGGGAAATTTTCCTTCACCTTCGTTCAGGACGCGTCGCATGGGGTCTTCCGGCCGTTTGCAAGGAACGCAAACGGGGATGCCCCTTCGCCCTGTTCCGGGCACACGCAGGCCCGCAAGCGACCCGACCGGAGAGTTGCACCGATTCCCGGCCGGCGATCATGCTTTAACTGAACAGTCATCGGCAAAAAACCCTGTCTGGATCGATGCAATGCAATCGTTGCGTTTCGATGTTCCACGTGGAACATCGATCGGTGATTTGCGAAGCGATTGCGGCAGCCGGTCGTTCATCGCGCAAAAATTCCATTCGGCCGGTCGTCCGCGACAAAGCGCTGTATGGGAATATGCGGAAGTGCGCATTCCCGAATCAATCCAAAAACAGGCGCCCTGTCCGTTTTGTCAAACCGCCCGAGCCAATCAACCCGCAACTTCGCATTTCGGCCGTTTGTCCGAAATGTCGGCGGAAACAGCAAGGCCAAATCACAGCTGCGCCGGCACAGGGCTCTCATCGCATCCTATGTTCCACGTGAAACATTCGGTCGTCCGCCTCCGCCGCGAACGTGCCGACTGTTGCAATGCGCGAAAAAAACACGTCCGGTTTGCGACAGATCGGGTTGCGATGCGTCTTTCGCTTTGGCCGTCCCGAACAAAACACCCGGCCTGCAAGCTTTTTTCACAAGAATTCAAAATTTTTTCACGCAAACGCTGGCAATATAAAAGGAAATGTTATATAATCGCCATATAGAACAAATTCATAGGGGCAAGCTTGCATTCTGACGGAAAGGGGACAACATTGGGCAAGGCTATTGCGATATTCAACCAGAAAGGCGGGGTGGGCAAGACCACGACCAACATCAATTTGGCCGCGTGTTTGGCCCTGCGGGGAAAACACATTCTGATCATGGATATTGACCCGCAGGGAAACACGACGAGCGGAATCGGGATCTCCAAAAAAACCCTCAAAAAGACCATGTACGAGGTTTTGATAGACGAAAATGCCGATCCCGTGGAGGCTGTTTTGGATACGAGCATCGAAACGCTCAAGGTATTGCCTGCCAGCGTCGAATTGGCCGGCGCGGAGATCGAGCTCGTGCAACTCGAGGGGAGAGAAAAACGGCTGAAGAAGGCGCTGGACAGGATCAGGGGAAGCTTCGATTACATATTCATAGATTGCCCGCCGTCGCTCGGATTGCTTACGATCAACTCGCTTACGGCGGTGGACAGCGTGCTGATTCCGATACAGTGCGAATTCTACGCGCTTGAGGGCGTGAGTCAGCTCATGAGCACGATTGAGCTGGTCAAAAAAAGCCTGAATCCGAAGCTGGAAATCCAAGGCGTTATTTTGAGCATGTTCGACGGCAGGACGAATCTGTCCATTCAGGTGGTGGAAGAAGTTAAGAAATACTTCAAAGAAAAGGTATATTCTACTGTGATACCAAGAAATGTAAGACTTGCGGAAGCGCCGAGTTACGGCATGCCCATCACGGAATACGATCCGAAATCGAAGGGTGCGGAAGCGTACACGGAATTTGCGGAAGAGTTTCTGGAGCTCGAGGAGGGTCTGTCGTGAATGCGGCGAACAGGGGCCTTGGCAAGGGCTTGGGCGCTCTGTTTGAAGAAGCGCGGGCAAACGTGCCCGCAGACCGCGCGCTCGCCGGCGACACGGCGACGAACGTTCAATATATAGATATTCACGAAATCAGGCCCAACGCAAAGCAGCCGCGTTCGCATTTCAGGGAAGAGGCCATCGACGAGCTCGCCGCTTCGATCAAGACGCACGGCGTGATACAGCCCCTCATCATATGCGCCGCCGCCGCGGGTTTCGAGCTTGTGGCCGGCGAAAGACGCTGGCGGGCCGCAAAGAAGGCCGGGCTTCGGGATGTCCCCTGCATCGTGCGCGAGATCAGCGAAGAACAGCGCATTTTGTTCGCGCTGATAGAGAATATACAGCGCGAGGATTTGAATCCCATCGAAGAGGCCGTCGCGCTCAAGCAGGCGATGGACGCCTTTGGATTCACGCAGGAGGAATTGGCGAAGAGCGTGGGCAAGAGCCGGCCCTATATCGCAAACGCGCTCCGGCTGTTGCGCTTGCCGGAGGACGTGCGCGGCTACATGGTGGACGGGCGTTTGAGCGGCGGACACGGGAAGGCCATCGCCGCCCTCTCCGACTCCGAAAAACAGAGCAAGCTGGCCGCGTATCTGGCGGAGCACGGTTGTTCGGTCAGGGAGGCGGAGATCTTGGCCGCCGATCCGCGCTTTGCCGCTCCCAAGGCCGGCGCGCGGCTCAAGTCCCGCACGAAGAGCGCGGAAATGCGCGCCGTCGAAGAAGAACTGCACGGCCTTCTGGGAACGAAGGTCAGCATCACCGGCCGCGGGAACCGCGGATGCATAGAGCTCAACTATTACAGCAGAGAGGAGCTCGAGGGCTTGATCGAACTGCTGAGAGGCTTGCAGGGGCGCTGAATCCCCGCAAAACAGGGTGTTTTTCGGGTCACAACGGCTCAAAACCGAAGAAATCCTCTTCGGTTTCTCCCGCGCCGACAAGTCCCGCAACATCGCTCGCCGCGTCCGATGCTGCGCGAATTTGCGCAATCCCTTTGCCCGCGAGCGCATCGGCGCGGTTGTTCATGACCGTGGCGTGCAGGAAAGCATCCCAATCGAAGCCGGGTCCGTTCCATTCGAGAAATTTGCCGTATGCGGCGCGCAACGCGGCATCGTTGCCGTTCGGGTTCACGTGTCCTTTTACCTTAAAAAATGAAATTTTATGGATATTGAGAAATTCCAATAAGTGTTCCCACAGATCGCGGTTCTCCACAGGCTCTTTTTTGGACGTTTTCCAATCGTTGCGCCTCCAATTCATGTACCATTTGTTGCGAAAACAATTCAGGAGATAGGCGCTGTCCGCGAATACGCGCACATGCAGATCCGGCTTTTTCAGGGTGCGCAACGCGGCGAGCAGGGCCGTCATTTCCATGCGGTTGTTCGTGGTGTTCGCCTCGCCGCCGAAGAGCTCTTTTTCATGCCCGGCGTATTCGAGGATCGCGCCCCAGCCGCCGATGTTGGCCTTGTGCTGGTTGCCCGAGCACGCGCCGTCGGTATAGATGTTTACGGGTTTCATGCTTCTATTATGCACCGGCGGCCGCGATATGACAATAGGGGAAGCTCTAAAAATCCCCGGGCAAGCACGGGGAAACCGCCCGATCGCGCTGCCGTTTCCCAAACATTAAATCAACCTGTGCAGAAAATCCCGAAACGCCTTTTCGTCGCCGGCCAAAGCGCCGAAAAATTCTTCGTCTATCTTCTCCACGATCGGCAAAGCGCGCCTGACCGCTTCCACACCCTTCGCAAGGAGGCGAACGGCGTTCGCCCGCGTGTCTTTGGGGTTGGCCGTTCTCGTCAGAAATCCCTTCTTCTCAAGCCCTCTGATGATCTGCGAAACGGACATGGCATCCATATCAGCCATTTTCGCAACGCTCGCCTGCGTCACGAATTCGTCGGACCGGCTCAAATAATTCAAGACGGTCATCACCACGAACTGGGGATGGGTTATGCCCGCATTTCCCAGTTCGTTTTTGATGATCGCATGCCATTTGTTGTACGCGCGGATAAAAATCAAGCCCGTGGACGCGTCCGCGTCGTATTTGAATTTTTCCGACGGGAATTCCAATTACTTTTCAACCTCACGCTTGATTTTCAGCATTGCGGCGGGAACGTCCGCGAACACGCCGCCAAGGAAACCCAAATCCTCGTCCGTGAATGTTTCTTTTTCCAGCCGGACGCCGTGGCATATATGCGTCCCACCGTCCTCCTGCGAGATTTTGTGGCTGAAGAACAGGCTGCCCCCGCCCGGAACATCCGTCCTGTCGCAGTAGGAAGCGCATTCGACGACCTCCGTCAGGGTAAACGCCATCTCCGGCATATCCGCCAATTTCATCCTGCCGGTGGTTCCGGTCTTGACTTCGCCGTCGAACACGAGGCTTTCCAAATCCTCTTCCCAAACGGAACGCTTGACCGGATCGGCGTAGTAGGGCCAAATGGTTTCCTTTGCGGCGTTTACCGCGATTTTGCATTGCAGTTCCATAATCGTACCTCCATAATAAGCATAGTTATAATAAGTATGCTTATTATACGGCGAACGAAGGCCTTTGTCAAGCGCTGTATTTCCGGTAAATTCGCCCGTACACAAGGATCATGATCGGTATGCCCGCCGCGCATACGAATCCGAGGACGATTCCGCCGATCAAAGCGTCGGCCGCCCCGATCACGCCGGACAGGGCCATTCCGCCCGCGAAGGTCGCCCACATCCTTCCGATCGCCCTGTTGTAGGCCGGGATGTCCGCGATTTCTTCCGGCTTGATCGTACTGCCCGCCCAAAAGTGCGCCGGATCGCGGCGCTTGTATGCCCACAGCGCAATGCCGCCAAATATCGCGGCGCAATACAGGCAGATCAGCAAAAAAAGCATGGGGCCTCCTGTTTTATCATCGTTCCTTATCGTGCATTCTTGGTTTTTCGTTCGGCTTTTCGGTGTGCACGCGCGCATCGTTCACGGACTTTTTTCAATCGTTCATGGACATGCTTGCGTTTGTTTTATCGGCTTGTGATCCGCTTTCCTTTTCGATGTTGAAATTCAACGCCTTGGCAGCGTCCGCCAAAGTTTGCTTTATGCTGTGTTGCGCATCGCCAATATCTGTAACGTCGATTTCATTCACACAGTCGGACAGCCATGGCATTTCTCTTGCCAATTTTTCAATCAGCTCTATGATGTTATATGTTGTTAATTTCTTATTGGACGCATAAACCGAATATTGTCTGTGTTCAAAATCGTTTCTTTGCATAAAGCCGTTCACATCCGCATACGCTTTTTTATAATATTTCGGGTTTACGGTGAACTTTGGGTGCGGATAGTGTTTTTCAAGCAATTCTTGCTTTAAGTCAAAAGTTATCTGTTTTCGGCTTTTGTATTCATCAACGATTTCCATGCTATGCTTGCATTCTTTCTTTCCCGCGCGCCCTTGCTTGCCGCAACACGTCCTCTTTTTTGTTTGCGTCCTCATGCCAAACGCAAGAAGTCGCAAAGGACATAAACCAATCCGACCGCGTAAGTCCCATTATGACAGTCCACATGTTTGAAAAATCATTTTTGTTTCCATTGTCGGTAAAAGCAAGAATGTCGCCATCCGAAACACACGGCAAATTGCGTTCGTTGAATTTTTTCTTAATCGTGTGATGAATGTCACCCAGCGTATAACCGCTTTGTTCAACAATGTCTTTGTCAAATGAAAACTCAACTTTCATAATGAATCCCCCTGTTGTTTTTTCGTTCGGCTTTTCGGTGTGTGTGCGCGCACCGTTCACGGACTTTTTTCAATCGTTCATGGACATGCCCGGTTTTGATTGCGAAGTTTTTGAGTCTTGATTCGTGGTGTCATTAGACTTGTCTTTGGGTTGTGTTTTTTCTTCGCGTTTTT